>JBJTOU010000199.1:0-7070 GCA_046074725.1 Planctomycetia bacterium | reverse complement strand
TATTACCTGCTCGGCCGCGACCGGATGCTGGCCCACGTGGCGACGGGGCCGAATACGGCGACGCTCGAAGTGGGCTGCGGCACGGCCCGAAACCTCATCAAACTCGCCCGGCGTCCGGCCCCAGGCCGGCTGTATGGCGTCGATGCGTCGCAGGAGATGCTTGATACCGCGGCGGCGAGCATCGCCCGGTCTGGCGTGGCCACCCAGGGCCGCACGTCGATCGTTCTGAAGCAGGGGCTGGCCGAGCAGGTCGACGCCCGGAGCATGTTCGACCGCGACGAACCCTTCGACACGATCTTCTTCTCCTACTGCCTCTCGATGGTGCCCACGTGGCCGGGAGCCCTCGAGGCCGCGCTGGCGAACCTCCGACCGGGCGGAAGGCTCCTCATCGTCGATTTTTGGGACCAGAAGGATCTGCCAGGCTGGTTCGCGGCCGCCCTCAAGAGGTGGCTGGCGCTCTTCCATGTGCACTACCGGCAGGAGGTGCACGACGCGATCGCAGAAATCGGTCGAAGCGGCCGCGCCGACGTCTCCTTCGAATCGGTGGCTCGCCGCTATGCCTACATCGCGACGCTGACGAAGCGCTGAAGCGGTCCTCCCGCTGCCCGATCACGGCAGGAGGAACACGATTCCCGTGACGGTCGCCGCCTCCATCGCGAATCCACGGGCGCTGATCGGCACGGCTGGACAGGTCCAGGGCGCACACGAGCCCGGACGGTAGTAGCCCAGCGGATAGACGCACTCCCACGGCAGTTCGACGCCCATCTTGTAGGGAAGCAGCGGCAGCGACACGAAGAAGTGCGCCCCCGACACGAACGTATCGAGGATCCGGCCGTGCGAATGACCGTAGCGTTCGAGGTTCCAATGCTCGAAGTAGAGCGGCTTGTGACAGTAGCCGGCCGCCTTCCACGTGAACATGGTCGAGGCGAACTGGCGAGGCTGGAATGTCTCCCCCTCCAGCCGGCATTCGCAGGGATAGTCGCTCCCCGGGCGGCCGCTCACGCGGATGTCGAGATCGATGCTTTTGAGCGTGTCGTCACGGAGTTTCTTCAGCTGTTCGCGGCAATCCTCGGCCTCATCGCCGCAGGGTCCATCCTCCGCGACCTCCGCGGAGGCGAGCCGGATCGCCGAATCGTACGTCGCGGTCATGCGGCTTCCCTCGCCGCGGACGAGGGAAGGATCCAGGGCCGCCCAGTTTTCGGCAAAGGCCGTCGATCCCCATGCGGCGAGGGCGATCAGCACGAGGGCCGCCCAGGCGCGATGCGGGCTCACCGCAGGGCTACTCCCCCTGCTTGTGCTCCGTGCTGTAGTTCGGGGCTTCCTGCGTGATGACGATGTCATGTGGATGGCCTTCCCGCACGGCGGCGGCAGAAACCTGGATGAACCGGGCATCGCGTCGCAGGTCTTCGATGGTCGGCGTGCCGCAATACCCCATCCCGGCCCGGAGGCCGCCGACGAGCTGGTAGACGAACACGCTCAAGGGCCCCTTGAAGGGGACCCGTCCCTCGACTCCCTCCGGCACGAGTTTGTCACTGCCGCGGCCGGTGAGCTTCTGCCGGTAGCGTTCGCTCGATCCCTGGACCATCGCCCCGAGCGACCCCATACCGCGGTAGGCCTTGAATGTCCGTCCTTGGTAGAGGACGGTCTGCCCTGGGCTTTCCGCGACACCCGCCAGGAGCCCTCCCACCATGCAGCAGTGGGCCCCCGCAGCGATCGCCTTGGTGATGTCTCCCGAGTAGCGAATTCCTCCGTCAGCGATCACCGGCACGCCGGCACCGGCCGCCTCCTGCGCCGCCTCCCAGACCGCCGTGATCTGGGGAACGCCGACACCGGAGATGATCCGTGTGGTACAGATCGACCCGGGACCGATCCCAACTTTGACTCCATCTGCGCCAGCCTTGATCAGATCACGACATCCCTCCCGGGTTGCCACGTTTCCCGCAACCACCTCGATCTCCCATCGTTTCTTGATCGCCGAGACGGTCTCGATGACGTTCGCGGAATGACCGTGGGCCGAGTCGACGACCAGCATGTCGACGCCCTTGGCGATCAGGCTTTCGGCGCGCTCGTAGTCGAACACCCCGACCGCGGCACCGACCCGAAGCCGCCCCTGCCTGTCCTTACAGGCGCTGGGGAACCGCTTCATCATGTCGATGTCCTTGATCGTGATGAGGCCGGTGAGGAGACCGGCACCGTCCACCAGCAGCAGTTTCTCGACCTTGTTGGCCATCAGGATCGTCTCGGCCTCGTCGAGCGACACGTTCCCGGTGGCCGTCACGAGCCCCTCGCGGGTCATGATCTCGGCGACGGGCGTCTCGCCGCTCTCGAGAAACCGGAGGTCGCGCCGGGTGATGATCCCGACGAGCTTCCTGCCGCTGGCCGTGATCGGCACGCCCGAGATGTTGAACTGATCCATCACCTCGCGGGCCCGTGCGACCGTCGCCTCGGGGGGAAGCGTCACGGGATCCATGATGATCCCGTTGGCGCTCCGTTTGACCTTGTCGACCTCCTCCGACTGCCGCTCGATGGAGAGGTTCTTGTGGATCACACCGAGGCCGCCCTCCTGGGCCAGGGCGATGGCCATCTCGCTTTCGGTGACCGTGTCCATGGGCGAGCTCACCAGCGGGATGGTGAGCCTGATGCCGCGGGTGAGGCGGGTCGAGAGATCGACCTCCGATGGCACCACCGCGGAATACCGTGGCACCAGCAGGACGTCGTCGAAGGTGATCCCGGTGGCAACGATTTTTCCGTCCATGACGCGTGTCTCTCCCTTGGAAAACTGCGGATTATGCGGCATCAGGCCGTCGGAGGGCAACGTCCGGCCGCGTTTCGCGGAAACGCCTCGGCAGGCGACGGCGCAGCCGCCAACCGTGTTCTAAGGTTGATCAGCCTCGGGACCACCATGGTCAGCCGGGGCGACTCATCCCACCCTCCCCGTCGGCTGCCACCCACCATGCGTCTCCACGAAGCCTTTCCCGACGACACCCCCGAGCACTCCGTCGTCGCGTCAACCACCGCCATCGCCCGTCCGGACCGGGCGACCCTGGAGGCGCACCTGGCCCGCCGCCGTTACGGCCGGTTCACGCTCACCGATGCCGTCCGCCCAGGCTGGCAGCTCGACGTGGTGCCCCAGGCAGGGTACCGGTTCGACGCCTATGTCGATCCCCGAACGGGCACACGACTGCCGGCGATCATCGCCGCGGTCTCCAGCGAACAGCTCTTCGACACGTTCATGCAGCTGCTCGAGCCCCTCGGCGATACCGTCGACGTGGTACTCGAAACATCCCACGACGACCATCCGAATGACCGGCGGCTGGCCCGTGGCGAATTCTCCCGTGAGGGCATGGAGCGGCTCGTTCTCGAGAGCATGCTCTGGGATTTCGAGGACCTGCTGCTCCACGACGGCTGCTCCGGCATCGCGATCATGCACCCCGATGAACCCATCGAAGTGCAGCTCGACGAGCACAAACTCCTGATCGTGTACGCCGCCGATCGCACCCCCTTTACCAGGGTCCTGGCCGAGCAGGGGGTCGCCAGAAACGACCGGATGCGGTTCATCTCCCAAGGCGAGCACCTCCACACGTCGCACACCCGCTATGCCCGCCGCTTCGACCAGATGGTCGGCGTGCTTGGGGCGGAGTGACGGCAGGGCCGATTTCCCGGGCCGAAATGCCCTTGAGCCACGCGGGGTGATTCACGACCATCCCGCCCATGCGTTTCTCCCGCGTGACGGCGTTTCTCGGGCTTGCCACGACGGTCCTCGCGGCTGGCATCACGGTCGCGCAGCCGCCGCTGTCCGCGCCCGCTCAGCCCGACCCGTGTGCCCCACTGCCTCCCGGAACGGTGATCGGCGCGGGCGGCCCGGTGCTTCCGGGACCGCCCCCCACACCGGCCAACACGGTGGTGATTCCGCCGATCGACGCCGAGGCGGTCTGGCAGAAGATGGTCGATGTCACCGACGACTTCTTCAAGGTCCAGTCGGAGCAGCGAGTGATCTTTTCCAACGGCGTTCCCACCGAGGGCCGGATCGACACGTTCCCGCAGACTGGAGCGACGCTCCTGGAGCCGTGGCGAGGCGACTCCGTCGGGTTCCGCGAACGGCTCGAGAGCACGCTCCAGTCCATTCGGCGCACGGCGACGATGCGGCTCATTCCCGATCCCGCGGGCTGGCGAATCGAGGTGGTGGTCAACAAGGAACTCGAGAACCTCCCTCGCCCCATGCGTGCCACGGCCGGCGCCGCGTCGTTTCGAAACGACGACTCGCTCTATCGCTACGGCACGCCGCTGCCGACGCTTGGGCAGCAGGTGGGCGACGCCCCGCGCCCCGTGGCAAGCCCCACCCGCAACATCGGCTGGATCCCGCTCGGCCGCGACCCGCTGCTGGAACGCAAGATGCTCACCGGCCTCGTGAAACAACTCGGCGTGACGCCGCTCTCGCAGCCCATGCCCTATGACGATTCCGCGGCGGCCACCGGAGCGGCCCAGACGGTCGCTCCGGCCGGTCCGGTGTACGGGCCGCCGATCACTCCGGAACAGCTGCCCCCCGGGGCCGTCGTGGCGCCCGGGCCAGCCGTGCCGATTGAGCAACTCCCCGTGCCGCGGTGAGTGGCTATTCGTCCGTCACGCAGCCTCGCGAGGCGGGGGCGACGCATCGGATATATTTGGCGAGCATCCCGCGAGTGGCCTTCACGGGCGGTGCCTTCCAGCCGGCACGCCGCCGCGAAAATTCCTCGTCGGTCACTTCGGCGTCGATCGTCGCGGCGTCGGCATCGATCACCACCATGTCGCCATCGCGCACCAGCGCGATCGGCCCGCCGTCCTGGGCCTCCGGCACCACGTGGCCGACGATGAATCCGTGGGAACCACCCGAGAACCGTCCGTCGGTGATGAGGGCGACATCCGCCCCGAGGCCCGCCCCGACCAGCGCGGAGGTGGGCGTGAGCATCTCCGGCATCCCGGGGCCGCCCTTCGGCCCCTCGTAGCGGATGATGACCACGTCGCCTCGCTTGATCGCCCCCTGCTCGAGCGCGGCGAGCATCGCCTCCTCGCTGTCGAACACCCTCGCCGGGCCGCGGAACCGCGATCCCTCCTTGCCCGTGATCTTGGCGACGGCCGAGTCGGGCGCGAGATTGCCATGGAGGATCGTGATGTGCCCCGTTTTCTTGATCGGATCTTCGACGGAATGGATGATCTTCTGGCCCGGCGCGAGCCCCTTGTTCGACGCAAGGTTCTCGGCAAGCGTCTTGCCGGTGACGGTCATGCAGTCGCCGTCCATCAGCCCCTTTTCGAGCAGGTATTTCATCAGCCCACTCGTGCCCCCGATCGAGTGCAGATCCTCCTGGACGAACTTCCCGCTCGGCTTGAGGTCGGCGAGATAGGGGATCCGGCGGGCCACCTTCTGGAAATCGGCGGGCGACAGTTCGACCTCGACGGCGCGGGCCATCGCAATCAGGTGCAGCACCGCATTGGTCGAGCCGCCGAGGGCCATGATCGTGACGATCGCGTTTTCGAAGGCCCGACGCGTCATGATGTCGCGGGGTTTGAGATCGCGTTCGAGCAGATGACGCACAGCCGCCCCGGCCCGCAGGCACTCCTCCTGCTTCGCGGGATGCTCGGCCGGAGTCGAGGCGCTGTCGGGCAGGGCCATCCCCATCGCCTCGATCGCCGTGGCCATGGTGTTGGCGGTGTACATGCCGCCGCAGGCGCCGGCCCCCGGGCAGGAGTGCCGCACGATGTCACCCCTTCGCGAATCGTCGATCCGTCCCGCCACATACTCGCCGTAGCACTGGAAGGCCGACACGATATCGAGCGGCGTGCCGTCGGCGAGGTGCCCAGGCTTGATCGTGCCGCCATACACCATCAACGCCGGCCGGTTGAGACGCCCCATCGCGATGAGGCAGCCCGGCATGTTCTTGTCGCACCCGGGAATCGCCACGAGGGCGTCGTACCACTGGGCATGCATCACCGTCTCGATCGAATCGGCGATGATGTCGCGGGAGGGGAGGGAATAGCTCATTCCCTCGGTGCCCATCGAGATGCCGTCGCTGACGCCGATGGAGTTGAATCGCATCCCGACCATGCCGGCGGCAAGCACGCCCTCGCGGACCTTGGCGGCCAGCGAGTTGAGGTGCATATTGCAGGTGTTTCCCTCGTACCACATGCTCGCGATCCCAATCTGAGGCTTGTCGAGGTCGGCCGGCTGCAGGCCCGTGCCCAGCAGCATCGCCTGCGAGGCCCCTTGCGAACGTGGCTGCGTGATCCGAGAGCTGTAGCGGTTGAGAACAGTCATGATTCGATGGTCCGGGTCCTGTATCTGGGTCCTGAAAACGGTGATCCTCCGAGCAGAATAGCGGTGGCACGACGGGCGTGAAAGGTATGGGAATCAATGCCTCCTGAATTCGTCTTTCTCGATCTGGGGCGGGTGATCGTGTCGTTCGATCGGGAGCGTGCGATCGCCCAGGCTGCAGCCGTCAGCGGCGGTGAGGCCGCCGCCGTGGCCGAGGTGCTGCTCGATCCGGGCCTCATCGACGGCGTCGAGAGGGGACGTCTCACATGGGAGGAATTCCACGACGCATTTTGCCGGCAGACCGGAACCTCTCCCGACCAAGCGACACTGGCCGATGCGGTCAGCGACATGTTCTCGCTCAAGATCGACATGCTGCCCGTCATGGCCAGGCTTGCGCGAAGCGGCTGCGGCTTGGGCATCCTTTCCAACACATGCGGACCGCACTGGAATCATCTGGTGACGGCGTGCGGCTACGGCATCCTCACGAAGGGCCTCGACACGATCGTGCTCAGCCACGAGGTGGGCTGCCGCAAGCCGGAGCCCGAGATCTACGACGTGGCGGCCCGGATGGCCGGCGTGCCACCGGCGAGCATTTTCTTCACCGACGACATCCCCGAGCACGTCGATGCCGCCCGTGCAGCGGGCTGGGATGCCGAGGTGTTCACGACCGCCGCCTCCCTGGCAGAGCAGCTCTGCCGCCGCGGGCTTCCCTGCGGGCTGTGAGAACGGCCCGCAGAGACGACTCGTCAAACCTTCCTTCGAGCACGTCTTGCCCGTCGATCTG
>JBJTOU010000198.1:0-2502 GCA_046074725.1 Planctomycetia bacterium | reverse complement strand
CGTTGCAGAGCGAGTGCGAAGCCGCAGCCACGACTGGCGGCGGCGGCGCGGGCGCGGGCACTGTGGCGGCCACCGGCTTCGCTGCCGGTGCCGCTGCCGGTTTCTCGACCGGGGCCGGCGCGGGCGCCGGAGCTGGTTTCGCCGCGGCGGCAACAGGCACGGCTCCTGCGGCCTCCAGCAGCACGAGGGCCTGACCGACCTTCACGGTCTCGCCCTTCTTGACGAGCACCTTCGCGATCTGACCTCCCGGAGGGCACGGCACCTCGATGACCGCCTTGTCGGTCTCGACCTCGAGAATTGCCTGCCCGGGCTTGATGACGTCACCTTCGGAAACGAAGACGGTGACGACGTCACCGGATGCGATGTTTTCACCGAGGTCTGGGAGCTTGAATTCAGTGGCCATATCGTGGGATCGATGGGTGGGGAGTTCGAGAACGAGTCGTTGCGGGATTTGGGGAGAGACTAGGCGGATGCCGCGTCGATCTTGTCGGGATCGACACCGAGCTTCTTGATCGCCTCGGCCACGGCCTGGGAGCCGATGGCCCCGGTGGCCGCCAGCCGGGAGAGCGTGCCAATGGCGATGCACTCGGCATCGACCTCGAAGTGGCGGCGGAGGGGCCCACGGGTTTCACTGCGACCGAAGCCGTCGGTGCCCATGGCGAACAAGCCGCCGGGAATCCAGGGATCGAGTTGCTCGGGCACCGCCCGCACATGATCACTCGCCGCGACGAACACACCCTCCTCATTCGCGAGAAGGTCTTCGAGATAACTGGTGCGAGGCGAATCCTCCGGATGCAGCATGTTCCAGCGGCGGCACTCCTGCGCCTCACGGCGGAGTTCCTTCCAGCTCGTCACGCTCCAGACCCTGCTCGAAACACCCCAGTGCTCGGCCAGCAGATCGGCAGCCCGGATCACCTCGCGAAGGATGGCACCCGATCCGAGCAGGTGAACGTGAGGCAGCTTGCCAGGCGCCGACTTCTTGCCCGGCGATTTCCCTCCAGCCGCCGCCACGTCCTTGAGCCGGTACATCCCCTTGAGGATCCCCTGCTCGCACCCGGCGGGCATCGGAGGCATCTCGTAATTTTCGTTGTAGACGGTGAGGTAGTAGATCCAGTCCTCGCCCTTGGCGTACATCCTCTCCATGCCATCGAGCATGATCACGGTCGATTCATAGACGAAGGCGGGGTCGTAGGCCTTCACCGTCGGGTAGGCCATCGCGAAGAGATGGCTGTGGCCATCCTGGTGCTGGAGCCCTTCGCCGTTGAGAGTCGTGCGACCGGCCGTGCCGCCGAGCAGGAACCCGCGGGCGCGGCAATCGCAGGCGGCCCAGATCAAATCGCCGATCCGCTGAAACCCGAACATCGAGTAGTAGATGAAGATCGGGATCATCGGGACGCCGTGGCTGGCGTAGGCGGTGCCGGCCGCGACGAAACTCGACATGCTTCCGGCCTCGGTGATGCCCTCTTCGAGAATCTGACCGTCCTTCGCCTCCCGGTAGTACAGCAACTGATCGGAATCGACGGGCTCGTAGAGCTGACCGGTATGGGCATAGATGCCGCACTGCTTGAAGAGCGGATCCATGCCGAACGTCCGCGACTCGTCAGGCACGATCGGCACGATGTATCGGCCCACGTGCTTGTCCTTGAGCAGAGACGCCATGAGCGTGACGGCACCGGTCGTGGTGGAGACCTCGCGACCGGCGCTCTTCTCGATGAATCCGCGGTATTCATCGATCGAGGGAGTCTTCAGAAGCGGCGCCTGCATGGGCCGGCTCGGAACATACCCCCCGAGCGACTGCCGCCGCTCACGCAGATACCGCATCTCCTCGGAATCCTCCGCCGGCCGGTAAAATGGAGCCTTGGCGACCTCGTCGTCGGAGATGGGGATACCGAACCGCGACCGGAAGGCCCGCAGTTCGTCCTCGTTGAGCTTCTTCTGCTGGTGGGTGACGTTCCGGCCCTCACCCACCTCCCCGAGGCCGTAGCCCTTGATCGTCTTGGCGATGATCACCGTCGGCTTGCCGTGGCACTTCATCGCTGCGTCGTAGGCGGCGTAGACCTTCTCCGGATCATGGCCGCCCCGCTTGAGCTTTTTGAGCTTCTCGTCGGAGAGATGCGCCACCATCTCGGTCAACTCGGGATCGACGCCAAAGAAGTGCTCGCGGATGTAGCCGCCGGGCATGACGACGTACTTCTGGTACTGCCCATCGACGACCTCGTTCATCCGCTTTACGAGCAAACCCTTGTCGTCCTTCGCGAGGAGGGGATCCCAGTCCTCGCCCCAGATGACCTTGATCACGTTCCAGCCGGCGCCACGGAAGACGCCCTCCAGCTCCTGGATGATCTTGCCGTTGCCGCGAACGGGCCCGTCGAGCCGCTGCAGATTGCAATTGATGACGAAGACGAGGTTGTCGAGCCGCTCACGCGAGGCGAGCGTGATCGCTCCGAGCGTTTCGGGCTCGTCGGTCTCGCCGTCGCCGATGAAGCACCAGACATGCTGTCG
>JBJTOU010000197.1:0-3936 GCA_046074725.1 Planctomycetia bacterium | reverse complement strand
ACGTGTCCACGAGGCCGGCGTCGAACCGAAGGTCGGGGGCCATCGAGATGTAGCTGCGGACCGGGTGCTCCTGGGGCAGGAGGGCGATCGCCTCCTTCACCGTGAAGAGCGAGGCCTCGTCCTGCGAGAGGCCGAGCTCGCGGAATACCGCCTGCATGATCTCGACGCCGATCCGGCCGTAGCGGGCGTAGAGCATGATCGCGGCCACGCCGTCGGGCTTCAGGCATCCTGCGAGCGCCTTCATGCCGGCTTTGGGGTCGGCCATGTGGTGGAGGACGCCGGTGGAGACGACGAGGTCGAAGTCGCGGCCCAGGTTGCCGGCCTCCTCGATCGGGAGAAGACGCAGTTCCAGGTTCCGCAGTCCGTGCTTCTCTTTCAGGAAGCGGTGGTGGTCGAGCGACGGCTGGCTGACGTCGATCGCGATGATCTTCGCCGCGGGATTCGTGAACGCGAACACTGCCGCCTGATTCGTGCCGCAGCCGGCGACGAGGATCCGCATGTCGGGCTTGGAGCCCCGGTCGGGCCAGAACATCCGCCCGGCATGGCTGGGGTCGAACCACTGCCAGTTGCCGGCGAGCCATGCCGGCAGGTCGAGGATGGGCTCAGGGTAGACCCACTTCCGGTACTGGCCCGAGACGACATCGGCGAGGGGGTCGTGGTTCATTTCGGTTCTGTCCGGTTCGTGCGGATCCTCAGACGGACATGCGTCTGTCGGTCCCGCAGGAACCCATCGTCGTGGAGTCTCACGTCGTTGGCGAGAGGCGCGAGGCGATCTCGGTGAGGGCTGACCTGCCAATGGCGTGGCCCCACCAAAGTAAGGGGGCAGCGTTTGCAGCCACCAGTGGCGACGTCGCGCGGATCGACGGGCGAGCGAAAAGGCAAGACGATGAGAAGTGTGGGGCGGCGGTCGAGCTAAAGACCGGACGAAATCGCGGCATATTCCGGGGACCGCCTTATGGTATTGGCCGTCGTGCTCTCCCAGGAATGTGCCATGCACGATGTTCTCAAGCAACGGGCCGCAGATGTTGCGCGGCTCGCTGTACGTATGCGGTCGAGCCTCGACGAGGCGGCGTCCACGATCCCCGGCATCAACGAGCAGCTTGCCACGCTCGCGGAGATTGGGATCGGAAATCTGCAATTCGAAGGACCCTTTATCGGGTGCCCGCCAACGGGTGTGGCGCCCGGCGCCGCCGATGCGCGGGTCGTCTATCAGGCGGCGCTCGTGATACCGGGTGGTATCGGTGCCGCTGCGTGGGACCTTCACGACTATCACGAGCGCACGAACTGCGACGACGACGAGCCGGTCAATCTGGCTCCGCGGTTCGTTCCCTATGAAAAGTGCCCGCTGCTCGTGCGGGCACTCCTGGTTCATCACGCCGACCGGATGCTCGACAGCTTCATGCGAACCATGCAGTTGCTCGGCTTCTGAATCGGTCGTCCATTTCAACCGGGCGGGCTGACCGCCCGGCCTATTCCAGCCGGCGGCGTGCTGACGAGGAGCCAGAGCGGCTCCCGGGCACGCCGCCGGTTTTCATTTTCACGTTGGAGACGAACGCATGTCAGACACGAACGACGACAACGGAACACCCGACCCCGAACGCAGGAAGAAAAGGAAGAAGGATCGGATCGACGTCGATCCGCCGTACGGCGGCCACGTCAACCGGCTGCGGCGACTGCTCGCGGAGTTGATCGCCCGCCGCATCCTCGCCGAACGCAACCGGCCGCCCCGCGGGGGCAGCGAGCCGACGCGGTGAGCCAATGGTCTCAGCGCCGGGGGCGGGCGCCCGCGGCCCGGCCCCGGTCATCGGGTGTCGAAAACACCATGAAACGAAGGAGCAAATTGCTTGGACGTGGAAACCAGACTTGGGATAATGGTGGCTTCGCAACGGCCCGGACGGATCGACCTGAGTCTCACGGAGCGAGACATGAAACCACGCACTGGATCACCTGCTCGGCAACGTCGTGGTGCACCGCGCACCACGAGGGATCCGGAGGTGGTCGCCTTCATAGCCGCGACGCTGCGGCAGATGGACCACGCGGCGGACCTCGTCGCGGCGTTCTTTCGGGCAGTCGGCATGGCGGACGACGCCGGCCGCCTGGACCTGAGTCTGCCGCCGCAGTTCCTTCTGGAACTCGGTGCGCTGCTGCAGCTTCGCGAGTGGCAGGACGCGGGTGTGATCCAGTGGAACAACCCCGATGGCCTGACCGTCGAGGACCTGATCTCGCAGGCCATCGAGCGGCTGCGGCGAGGGCCTGAGGAGTTTGCCGGCGATCACCGCGGGACCGAGGCGATGGTGTCGGTCATCCGCACTTGGAGCGAGACGTGCTCGCTTGTCGCCCGCGAGCATCTCGGCTGCGACGTCGCCGTCGAATGGGACCACGACGGCGACATCGAGCAGCTCATCGAGTCGCTCGCAGACTTCGCGTGGCGCCATCGTGACCGCGGGCAAGGCGAGGAGGCAGCCCGATGACCATCCGTATCAAAAACGCGGCTCGCGTCTACCTGCGCCGGAGCACATCCGCCCAGGAGTCGTCGCTCGAGACGCAGTTGCAGTGGGCCATCGATGCGGCGAGGCGAGTCGGCATTCCGCTTCGGGCGTCGCGAGCCGACCTGGCATACATGCAGTCGCACAGGCTGCCCTACCACAAGGACATCTACCTCGACGATGCCACCAGCGGCAGCAAGACCAAGCGGCCCGCGTTCGACGCCATGATCGCCGAGGTCAAGCAGGACGAGTCGATTTCGCACCTGTTCGTCTTCAAGCGGGACCGGTTCGGTCGGCCGAAGGATCCGGTCGACATGATGGTGATCGAGAGGACCTGCGCGCCATAGGCATTACGCTGGTGATGTCGGACGGCGTTATCGATCCCGCGACCAATGGTCAGTCGGCCCTCGGCCAGACGGCGCTGTCGCTCTTCAGCTACCACGAGAGCGGCGAGTTCAGCCGCAAGCTCTCGGAACGGATCGTGCTCGTGCAGAGGCAGCGGGCCGCGGAGGGCTATAGCACCGGCGGGAGACCGCCATTCGGCTTCGGCCGGTTTCTCTGCGATGCCCGCTCGGGGGCCGTGATCGCGGAACTCGACGACAACGTCGAGGTGCAGAAGAAGGGCTGCCACGTCCGGTTCCTGCCGAAGGACGAGACGAAGATCGCGGTCTGGATCCGCATCCTCGAGTGGCTCGAAGCCGACTGGGGATACAAGCGGATCGCCAACGAGCTCAATCGGCTTGGCATTCCGTCACCGGACGCGGGCCGCACGCGTCGTGACCACGGCGTCGCGCACGCAGTCTCTGGCAAGTGGAATCACAACACGGTTAAGACGCTCGCCGGCAACGCGATCATCACCGGCGTGAAGATCTACGGCCGCTATAGCGAAGGCGTCCACTACCGGGTGAGTGACGACGGCCCGCGGCCCGTCGATGGCCACGAGTTGCGGCCTGATGGATCGGGCAAGGTCATCGAGAATGACCGCTCGATCTGGATCGAGGCCAGCGCCGGCGAGTTCTCGCATTTCGACCGCGACCGCTGGGAACGGCTCCAGCGAAAACTGAAGGAGCGGTCGGGGTCGCAGGCCGGAAAGCGCAAGGCTTCCGATCCCGGCGCGTATCCGCTGGCGCCGCGGGTCTTCGACCTCACCAATGGCTGCGGCTCCGTGATGTACGGCACTGTCCGGAAGGACCGCGGCAACGGCCGGCCGATCTACCGCTGCGGCGCCTACATGAAATCGCAGGGGCAGGATTACCACCACAACACGGCGGACGGGGAGGCCCTGCTGCAGTTCACGCTCCAGACGATCGTGGCGAGCGTGAAGCGGGCCGGTGGCGCCGACAAGCTCCGCGCGGCCATCGAGGCGCGGGCGCGGGCGGCGGGCACCCAGCCGCCGACTCCCGAGGAGGCGATGCACGCCGAGGTCCGGGGCCAGGTGGAGAAGCTCCGC
>JBJTOU010000196.1:0-20008 GCA_046074725.1 Planctomycetia bacterium | reverse complement strand
TGCCTCGCCGAACGCGTTGATTGCTATTGCGTCGATCGTGTGGAAGTGGGCGAGAACGCCACGGTGAGCATCCGCTCATTCCTGTGTACCGCCTCGCACGACATTCGCGACCCGGGGCGAGCGCTGGTGACGGCCCCGATCTCCATCGGGTCGGACGCTTTCATCTTCGCCGAAGCGTTCATCGGCCCGAATGTCACGATCGGGCAAGGAGCCGTCCTGGGGGCACGGGCTGTCGTCGTGCGGGATGTCGCGGCATGGACGGTTGTCGCCGGAAATCCCGCTAGGCCAGTGGCCCAGCGCGTGCTCCGGCCGAAGCACGCAGGTCCCGACTCGGCTATCGGCCCGTGATCCCCCCGGCTGTTGAACGACAAGCGTCGCATCGGCGGTCCGGTGCCGCGCACGCGTTGTCTTGGCACGGGATCTACGTGACGACGTCGCTCTCCCGTTCGTCGGGAGGGCCGTATCACTCGGTGTCGGGGCTCGCCCGTGCCGTTGCGGCGGAGGCCCCGGGCAGCGTTTCGGTCGTTGGTGCCTACGCCGATGCGGCGCTGTGGCCGGAGGATCGCAGGCAATGGTCCGCGACCCCGCTGGCGGCTGTTCCGTACCGCGGTCTGCTGACCGTTGGCGCGATGCGTCGCTGCCTGCGGACGGTGCTCGATTCCGTCGCTGACCGCGACGCCGCTCCGCTGGTGCATCTTCACGGACTCTGGGATGCGGCGTCGCTGACGCTCGCGTCCACTTCTGAGTCGAGCCGGATCCCGCTCGTCATCAGCCCTCGGGGAATGCTCGAGCCCTGGGCGCTTCGCCATCGAGGTGCAAAGAAGAAGCTTGCGCTCACGCTCTGGCAGCGATCGCAGCTGGCTCACGCCGGCCTGCTTCACGCGACGTCGGCGATGGAATGCGAGGGCTTTCGCCAGGCTGGCCTCCGCAACCCAGTCGCGATCGTGCCCAATGGCATCGATCTTCCTGCAGACATCGGCGATCTGGGCAGCAGGGCGTCGCGTGGGGCACCGAGCAGCAGGCGATGCGTCTTTCTTTCGCGGCTGCATCCCAAGAAGGGGCTGCCGATGCTGCTGGCTGCATGGGCGCGGCTCAGGCCCCGGGGATGGACCCTGCAGATCGCAGGGTCGGGCGAGCCGCGGCATGAGTGGGAGGTTCGGGATACGATTGAGCGACTCAAGCTCGACGGCGTGACGCTTGAGGGCGATCTGCGCGGAGCGGACAAATGGCGATTTCTCGCGACCGCGGACCTCTTCGTGCTGCCAACCTACTCTGAAAACTTCGGCATTGCCGTTGCCGAGGCCATGGCCGCGGGGCTTCCGGTGATCACGACTCGAGGGGCGCCTTGGCAGGTTCTGCAGGACGAGCAGATGGGCTGGTGGGTCGATGCCGATGAGCCATCCCTGACCGGTGCGCTTCGTGAGGCCACGTCGGCGCCCAGTGCTGTGCTTGTGGAACGGGGCGGCCGTGCTCGATCCCATGCCATCGCCACGTACAGCTGGCCGGCGATCGGCCGACGGATGCTGGACTGCTATCGATGGCTGCTCGGCATCGGGCCAACCCCGATGGATATCGTCTTCGAATGACCCACCACCGTCCCAATGCGGCGAGCAAAATGGATGGCGGAGTCGCGGGCGAATCGATCGGCGTGGTCGTGCCCACGCTGAACTCCGCTCGCTTTCTCGCAGACACACTGTCGTCGATCCGGCGGGTCCCGCAGGTGTCGCAGGTGGTGGTCGCCGATTCGGGTTCAACCGATGGGACCGTGGAAATCGCGCTGGCGGCCGGGGTCGAGGTGCTCCGCGATGCGCCGGCCGGGCTGTACCCTGCGTTGAACGCGGCCTGCCGCACCATCGGCACGCCCTGGCTGACCTACATCAACGCCGATGACCTCCTGCAAGCGGCGGGAATCGCCCGACTGTTCGCCGAGCGGAATGGTCACGACGTCTTGTACGGGCCCGTCGACTTCATAACAGCCGACGGGGCCTTCATTCATTGCTGGCACAGCGCCCGGCCTCGCGACGTACTTCCGCTGTTTCGCGGGGGCGTCAGCCCCGTCCTTCAGCAGGGGACGCTGATTCGCAGGTCGCTGTTCGTGTCGCTCGGTGGATTTCAGGAGCGATGGCAGCTCGTTGCCGACGCCGATTTGTGGTGGCGTGCGGCGGAGGCCGGTGCGAGATTCCACCGAATCACGCACCCGCCAGTAGCGAGCTTCCGGATGCATCCGAGCCAGCTTTCCCGGGTCAATCGAATACCGATGTGCGACGAATACGAGGCCATGGCCGCAGGGCATGGTCCGAGATCGACGCCAGTCGCGTCGATGTGGGCGCTGACGCGCTATCGTGCCGCGCGGTGGCGAAGCTACCTCGTGCGCATCCTGCGGCAAGGTGATCTCTCCGGAGCGTGTCGGCCGAAGCCAAGCTATGACTACTGAACCGTCCGAGGTCGCCGTATCGCCACAGCTTCGAAGCGGAGGCGGCGGGTATTCGGTGCTGATCCTCACGTACAATGAGGCAGCCAACATCGAACGCTGTCTCGAATCGCTGGCAGGGTGCGACGACGTCGTCGTCATGGACTCGTTCAGCACCGACGAAACGCCCGCTCATCTCGAACGGCGGCAGGTAAGGGTGTTTCAAAGGGCATTCGACACGTTCGCCGGCCAGCGGAACTGGGCGATCGACAACGTGCCCTTCAAGTACCCGTGGGTGCTGCACCTCGACGCCGACGAGTGCCTGACGCCGGCCCTTGACCGTGAGATCAGGAAGGTGGCCGACAGGGACGAAAAGAGTGCCTATCTGCTCGCCAACAAGCTGATGTTCATGGGGCGTTGGATCAAGCGTGCGAGCATGTACCCCTACTATCAAGCCCGATTGCTGCGGATCGGCGAATCCCGATTCGTGCAGACGGGGCACGGTCAGACGTTGGGGAGCACCAGCCGCGGGGTGGGAACGCTGCGCGAGCCGTATCTGCACTACAATTTCTCGAAGGGGATTTCCGACTGGATCACACGCCACAATCGCTATTCCACCGACGAAGCGGCTCGCATCGGGTCGCACTCGGGTTCCTGGTTCGGCGCGATGAAACAGGCGATCTGCGGCCGCACGCAGCAGGAGAAGCAACAGGGCCGAAAGCGGCTCGCTGATGCCATGCCCTGTCGGCCGGTCGTCCGCTTCGGGTATCTTTTTTTCTGGCGGCTTGGCCTGCTGGACGGCATGGCCGGCTTTCACTACTGCATGCTGATGGCAATCTACGACTATTTCATCCGGCTCAAGTGTCGTGAAGCCAGGCTGAGCCACGGCGAACAAGCGGAACAAACCGTGTCGCGTTAGAACTCCGGGGTGATCCAGGGGGGATACTCAGCTGTGCAGGACCGAGACTACAAGGATTATGGTTACGATTCGGCGGACCCCAGCCATATTCACGCCGGTCTTGCGCGAGCGGTGTTTGAACTGGCCGGCCCACTCGGGCCACCGTGCAGGGTGCTCGACATCGGCTGTGGATCCGGGGTGCTCTGCGGGGATTTTCAGAGCCGCGGCTGTGATGTCGTGGGGGTGGATCTGAGTGAATCGGGCATCGATCTGGCCCGCCGCAACTTTTCCGGATGCCGATTCGAACTCCTTGGCGTCAACGATGTATCGCTCGACCGGCTGGGTGAGGCTCCGTTTGATCTCGTTGTGAGCACGGAGGTGGTAGAGCATCTCTACACGCCGCGGCAACTCGTGCACGCTGCGTACGGTGTGCTCCGTCCCGGCGGCCAGTTCATTGTGACGACGCCTTACCATGGGTATCTGAAAAACTTGGGGATCTCGCTGGCAAACCATTGGGACGTGCACGCGGATCCGCTCTGGGACGGGGGGCATGTCAAACTGTTCAGTCGCAGGACGCTGGGCAAACTGCTGACCGAAGCCGGATTTCGCGACCTTCGGTTCCGGGGCGTGGGGCGGGCACCGTTTCTCTGGATGTCGATGGTGTTCGCCGGCGTGAAGCCCGGTCATTCATAGCAGACGTTAGTACAGCCACCATTTGCATCGGCTGTTTGTCCGGCCGAGCCATGGAACCACACAAGCGTGCTCTTCAACTCGGTAGAGTTCATCTTCGTGTTCCTGCCGTTGGTCTTTGCGTTGGCGACGCTCGCCAGCCGGACCGGCAGCACCCGTCTTGTCAGAGACGTTCTTCTTTTGGCGTCGCTGATTTTCTACGCCTGGTGGGACGTCACGCGGCTCCCGCTCCTGCTTGGGACCATCTGTTTTAATCATGTGCTTGCGCAAGTGATTGCCTGGCGACCCACTCTGCGGGCGCTATGTCTAGCGGCGGGGGTTGCGGTCAACATCGGCTTGCTCGCCTACTACAAGTATCGCGGTTTCCTCCTCGGCGACGTGTTGGGATTTCCGGGCATGTCGAGCGTTGGTGCCACGGAGAGCCTGCCTCTCGGCATCTCGTTCTTCACATTTCAGCAGCTGGCATGGCTCTTCGATGCGGCGAGGCCAGGGGCAGATAAGACCGCGTTTCCTGTCTACGCTCTTTTCGTCACCTTCTTCCCCCAACTCATTGCCGGCCCGATCGTCCACCACAACGAACTTGTGCCCCAATTGATGAGCGCCTCGCTTGGGCGGGCATCCCCTAGGATGTTTGCGGCAGGGATAAGCCTGTTCGCGATCGGGCTCTTCAAGAAGGTCGTGGTTGCCGACCACTTCGCGCCGGTCGCCGACGCGGCGTTTCGGGCGACTGCCGAGTCCCAGGCTCTGAACTGTCTGCAGGCTTGGGTTGGGCTCGCTTCCTATGCCTGCCAAATCTATTTCGACTTCTCAGGCTACTCCGACATGGCTCTGGGATTGGGCCTGATCTTCGGCGTGGTTCTTCCGATCAACTTCTATTCGCCGTACAAGTCGCGAGATGTCGCGGAATTCTGGAGGCGATGGCATATCACGCTGTCCCGATTTTTGCGCGATTTCATCTACATCCCGCTCGGTGGCAATCGCGAGGGTTTCGTGCGGCAGTCGTTCAACCTGTTTGTCACGATGCTCGTCGGAGGGATCTGGCACGGAGCGGGATACACGTTTCTGCTGTGGGGGGCCCTGCACGGCCTCCTGCTAGCCGTAGTCCACATTCATCGCACTGCGCTCCGACAGGGCGTCCGCTGGTGGCCCCGCGTGGGGCCGGCAGCCTGGGGACTGACGCTTCTGTGCGTGTTGCTCGCGTGGGTGCCGTTTCGGGCCACGTCATTGTCGGGGGTCTTGGGTATGTATGGCAGCTTGTGTCCCCCGGTTGCCTGCATGGCGGCCGTCGTCGGCGGCTATGAGCTCTCGCCCCACGCGACGACGCGGCTACCGATCATCGGCAATACGGCTACAGCGACGGCGATCCTCGGCCTGCTCGTCTGTCTGGTTATGCCGTCCACGGCCGAACTCTTTCGCGACTACCTCGGGGACTCGGGTTTGCCATCGAAGTCATGGGGGTTTGTGGACTGGCTGTCTTGGAAGCCAAGCCGTTTTTGGGCGATCGTGACCGCCGGCATCATCTTCGTAGCAGTGATGGATCTCCTGTCTGCGGCGCCATCGGCTTTTCTCTACTTCCAGTTCTGATACCGTGAAAGTACTGTCAGTCCGCGCGTATTGGTTGACGGTGTTGATCAGCATCCTGTGCTGCGTGGCCCTCTATGCCGTACTCGCCGTCATGCAGCTCGGAGCTCCGACCGGCCTCACCGGATATACGGAGCGATATGCCGTCGCGCAGGACCGCTGTGCGGTGAAGAAGGAGCCGAAGCTGCTGTACGGCAGCGGCTCAAGCGGCTTTTACGGAGTTCGCTGTGAGCAGTTAAGCCGGATGATCGGCAGGCCAGCCGTGAACTTCGGGCTGCACGGTGGACTCGGGCTTCGGTATCTGATGGACCGTGTACTGGCGGCGTCTGCTGCCGGTGACGTGATCGTCATCGCACCGGAATGGGAAAACTACCATGGTCAGCGATTCGGAGAGTATGCCTGTGACTACATCATGTCACGGCGGCCTGAGTACCTGAAGGATTTGCCGCTGTCGTTGGCAATTCAGTTGGTCGTAGCCGCAGGTCCAGAGCGAATTTTCAGTGGGCTTTGGAGCAGGCTCGCGCACGAGCCTTTATCATCGGCGGAGGCGGAGGAGCTCAGGGGAGTCAACGGCAATGGCGACCGCGTGATCATGCCGGAGGATGTTGAGCAGCAGTCCAAGTTTGTTAAGAACCTTAGCGCAGATGCGCCACGCTGGCGCACACCTTCGCCACAATTGGCGCACGACGTCGATGCGTTCGTGGCCGCCGCCCGGGAAAAAGGGGTGCGGATTGTGGCGGCTTTTCCGCCGCTGTGCATGAGCGAGCGTATCGACGAAGCCAACCTCAGGGCAGCCGATGACGGGATGCGAACATTCTGGGGCGAACGAGGAGTCGAGGTGCTTGGGACGATCGAAGACTTCATGTACAAGCCGTCCGACGCATTCGACACCCCCTACCACCTCGGTCAGCGAGCAGCGAGCATCCATACCGTAAAACTCGCTCGACTTCTACTGGCATCTCAGACTCTCAAGAAATGATGCGCAACTTCGGGGTAAGCGGTCGCTTCTTCGATTCAGCGACGAGCCACTGGTTTCGATCGCTCCGTGCACGCTTTTCTTAGCGATCGCGCGCACGAGTTCGTCAGCCAATCTTTACGGCAACGCACGGCGGTGCCCTCGATTCGACCGCGTTTGGGCTGATCGCGTTTTCGCTGAGCCAACGCAAAGATCTCAAGAGCGGTCCGCTCGTCGGCGGCGCGGCCCGCCGCGCACCCTGCCGATGGCGGTACCGTTTGAATAGCGGCTTTGATAGATTGCCCCGCGTGTCGATGCTCCTCGAACCATCATCTCGGGTTGACCATGTCGCTTCAATCGGCTGCTAGCCCAAAGTCCGGAAATGCCGCTGGCAACGCTCTTGGCGCGGCGAACGGCATCGCCGTGCTGGCCGTCGTGATTGCGGCATCATGCTGCCTCGCCTGGATGAATCGTTTCGTCCAGGACGACGCATACATATCTTTGCGGTACGCACGGAATCTCGCCCAGGGCCATGGTTTGGTGTGGAATCCTGGCGGAGAGCGGGTCGAAGGGTACACAAAGTTTCTCTGGACTCTTGTTACAGCAGTGCCATACGCACTCGGGCTCGAGCCCGTGTCGTCCATGTACGCTTTGGGGCTCGTGATGGTCGCCGGCACGCTGGTGGTCACCTACCTGCTGGCCATGCAGATGTTCGGCAGGAGCGGCTTGGCCCTTATCGCGGTTGTCCTGACCGGTGGGAATTACTCATTCAGTTGCTACGCGACAGGCGGTCTGGAAACGCAATTGCAAACGCTTCTCCTGACATCGTGCGCGCTCATCGCCGTTCGGACCGAACGGCTCGGGGAGGGCTCTGCCCCAATGCTCCTGCTGTTCTCGCTGCTCAGTGCGCTGGCGGCCCTGACCCGTCTGGATTCGGGGGTGCCGGTAGCCGTGATGGGGTTGACGATGTGTTGGCTGGCGATCCGGATTCGGAGTCCGTCTGGATGGCAGCGGCGCGGCTGGGACTGTTGGCGTTGCCCATCGTAACGATTCTTGGTTCGTGGATGGCTTGGAAATACGCTTACTACGGAGCCGTTTTGCCCAATACCTTCCACGTCAAGGCGGGCGAGGCATCGCTACTCCGAGGAGGCTGGTGCGTCGCCCTTTTCCTGGCCGTCTACCTGTTCGTCGTACCACTCGGGGGCGTCGCGTTGCGGCTCCCGAAGCTCATGCAGGCTCTTGGAGGAACGCTGGCGGTGATGGTGCTCGCGTCGCTCGGGTTATGGTTGGTGTATGTGGTCCGGGTGGGAGGGGATTTCATGGAGTTTCGGTTCATGGTCCCAGTCATACCCGTGATCGCGATCATGTCGGCGTGGGCCATCGTGCAGTTTTGCACGTCTCGGCGGAGCGTTGGGTTTGCCGTTGCCGGGATGCTGGCGGCTTCGTTCATTCATGCCATCGCATTTGACAAGGTGCCGTGGAAGCGGGGGATAGAGTCGGTGAGCGATCTCGCCCGCCATCTGACGCATCCCGATTCCGATTGGATTGGGATCGGGATGTTCCTCAGAGACGCGTTTCGAGAGGACGACTCCGTTGTGGTTGCGATCACGCCCGCGGGGGCCATTCCGTACTTTAGTGACATGACGAGCATTGACATGCTTGGATTGAACGACAAATGGATCGCCAAGAACGGCGTGAAGTTGTCTGATCGCCCGGGCCATCAAAGGATCAGCACGGTCAAGCATCTGGTGGATGTGGGAGCGACTTTTGTCGTGGGGCATCCGACCATGGTTTCCGACGTAGCGCAGCTGCAACGGGGCGTGCGCATGGATCAATTGGAGACGATGTTCCTCGGGAAGCCGATGCCCGATCCCGAGTCGCTACCGGCCCATGCTCAGGTGGTTTTGGTTCCGTATTCGAAGAGCAAGCACCTTTTGGCGATCTACCTGACGCCCACGCCGGCGATGAACCGCCGGCTGGAGGAGCTGGGGTGGCAACTGGTGCCGATACTCAGGGCTGGCCAGGCCGGGTAGTGGCGGAGAGGGTGGCCTACTGTCTGGTGTCGTGGCTCATGAAGGGCGCAATTCGTAGTGGACGAGTGGAGCCGGTCGCATGAAATCGAAGAGCATTCTGGTTACCGGTTCGTCCGGCTTGATCGGCAGCGAGGTATGCACGCACTTCGACCGGATGGGTTGGCAGGTGCACGGTGTCGACAACAACCAGCGTGCCGTGTTTTTCGGTCCAGCCGGCGACACGCGCTGGAATCAGTCACGGCTGGAGGCCACGCTCCGGGCATTCGTACATCACGAGTTGGACATTCGTGACCGTGCTGCGGTGCTGCGGCTCGTGGAGGACGTGAAGCCTGATGCGATCGTCCATACAGCCGCCCAGCCGTCCCATGACCGTGCTGCCGCGATACCTTTCGACGACTTCGATACGAATGCCGTAGGGACGCTCAACCTGCTGGAAGCTGCTCGGCGGCACACGCCTGAATCACCGTTCGCCCACATGTCGACGAACAAGGTGTACGGTGATGCACCGAACGAGATTCCACTGGTTGAGCTCGAATCGCGCTGGGACTATGCCGATGCCACGTATGCCCACGGAATTCCTGAGACTTTTCGCATCGACCGGAGCAAGCACTCGCTGTTTGGCGCGTCGAAGGTCGCAGGAGATGTGATGGTGCAGGAGTATGGTCGCTATTTCGGGCTGCCGACCTGCTGTCTGCGCGGGGGCTGCCTGACGGGCCCATCGCATTCCGGAGTCGAATTGCACGGATTCCTCAGCTACCTGGTGAAGTGCAATCTCGAAGGCCGCCGATACACAGTGTTTGGCTACAAGGGCAAGCAGGTTCGCGACAATATTCACTCGAACGACGTGGCCCGGTTCATCGAAAGGTTTATCGCGAGCCCGCGACCGGCCGCCGTGTACAACATCGGGGGCGGCAAGGAGAACAGTTGTTCCATACTCGAAGCCTTTCAATTAGTCGCCGAACGCACCGGAATCCCGATGAATTGGGAGTACAGCGACAAGGCCCGAGAGGGAGACCATATCTGCTACTACTCGGATCTCCGCCTGATGATGTCTGACTACCCCGGTTGGCGACCAGAGATCTCGTTGGCGAAGACCTGCGACGAGATTATCGAGGCTTCGCGGGCGAAGCGGGCGTGACGTCGAGCCAGCGGGTCGCGCGCGAATGGTCCGGATGCGTTGCGGCTGGCAGAGCCGCTACGGCAATCGTCTGTATTGCCGCGATGCTGGGTCCGCTTGCACTGGGAGGCACGCATCCTATCGCGATAGTGCTCCTCGATGCGGTCATGACGGTGGCGATAGTGCTGTGGGCGTACTTCTTTCGCCCGACGTGCACGCGACTCTTGATACCGCTGATGTGCATGGCGTTGCCCGGCTTGCAGCTGCTGCCGTTGCCCGACCGTCTGCTCGTGGTCCTCGCGCCCGTTTCGGCGGGAGCGTGGAAGCTGGTGCACGCGGGCATGCCAAACGCATGGGGGCGCGTCTCGATCGACCCGGCGGAAACAGTCGCGGCTGCGCGTCACTTGTTCCTGTCCGTTGGGACGGTGTTGGCCGTCGCGGATCTCGCGGCCTGGCGGCCCTCGCGGAATTGGCTGATGGCCGCGCTCGCCGCGTCGGGCATCGTCATCTCGATTCTCGGCGTTGCCTTTCCCGTGCGACCGAACACTTTTCTGCTTCTCGGGTTCATCGAATTTCAGGGGCCGTTGATGCCGGGCCGGACGCCACTCCTGTCGCCTGTCGCGACGGCGGGCTTCGGCTTTCCGGAGGCCGTGCAGCTGGCCGATCAGTGCTACTTTGCGGACTCATGGATCGTCGGTGATGGATTCGGGCCGTATCTCGTCACGAACCACTTTGCCGGCGCGATGTCGCTGACGATTCCCTTCGTCGTGGCGGGATGGCTCCAGGTAAGCCGGCGTCATCTCGGGCTGGTGCCGCGATTGGCGGTGGGTGCAGGCGTCATCGGCGCGACCGCAGGCATGCTTGTGTGCTTGGCGAAATCACGCGCGGGCACCGCGTCATTCGGCATGGCCGCGTTGGTGTTCGCCTGCCTCTCATTGCCGTCGGGGTGGTGGCGTAGGGCCGCGGTAGTGGTCGCCGGCACCTATGCGGCGATGATTGCTTGCTTGCTGGCGATCCTTTTTGGGCCTTTTGAGAATGTCGACAGAGTTTTTCCAGCGGTCGTTCAGCCTCGGATCGCCGCGATTCTTGCCGATGGCCGCGTGTTGGCGACGCGGGTTGCAGAGCGAATGTTCCTGGCGTCGCCCGTGTTGGGCACGGGCCTCGGGACGTATGGCGACCTGTACCCGACGATGACGCGAGACGGGATCCCTTTGTACTTCGCGCATAACGAATACACCCAACTGCTTGCGGAGGCCGGCATCGTCGGCCTCGTCGGGCTATGCTGCGCGGCCGGCATTCTGGGGATGGCGGCGGTGTCGTTTTGGCGGAGCGCCGGCGGTACCGATCGACTGGTTGGGGCCGCTGCCTGGGCCGCGGTCGCCGGGTTGGCGGTGCATTCCTGTTTTGATTGGAACCTGCGCATACCGGCGAACTCCTACCTGTTCTGTCTCGCTGCGGGATTGGCACTGGCGAGCCCGCTGCCCGCCGCCGGTCTCGCAGGCAGTGATCGATCAACGACCGCGGTGGCCAGAGGCATTGCATTCCTGGTAATGGCGGCCGCGGGAGTTGCGATCGGCATGTCGTTTCGGGATGCCGTGTCCGAAATCGTGCAACGCGACCTCAGGGAGTCGATCGTTCTGGCCAGGCGGCATGCCGCAGACCCGAAGGCCCAATCACCGGGAGAACCGCTTCGGCAGGCGATTACGGCGGGCGAGCGTATGGCGTATTGGGATCCTGCGGACGCCCAACTCGCGGTGTCCCTTGGTCAGGCGTACCTTCACCGGGCAATGCTGCCCCTGCCCATCGATGACGCGAATGCGTGTCTCGCGAGCGCTCTTGCCTGGTTCAGGCAGGCCAAGCTGAACTGCCCGGTTTGCAGGGGAGTGGCCGCGCCACCCGATCTGGGCGCCGCGGATAAACCGTCCCTCTGACGCGGTGTTCGGGTGGGCAACGGCCGCGGCCGATCAGCACGAGCAACGCTAATTCGGTATCTTGACCGATGTCTGGGCCGGTTCATCGGCGAGCCAGTGGAGCAGATGACCGATCCATTCAGTCACCCATATAAACGATAAACGCCGCCGAGCGACCGCAAATACCATTTCAACATCGGAGTCAGTGCGGCTGCGCACAATCCAAGCGGCAAATCGTGTTGAGTGCGATGAGCGGTCGCATGGCCTGTTTGCTCGGCCGGTAGCGCTGCGATTCACACCGGTTGACCTGGTCTCGGCAACATCCGAGCAAGTTGCAGGAGAAACCACATGGTTGTGTCCCCCACGACGCCCGCTTCTGATCTGTTCATGCGCCGGGGAGCGCTGGTGCTCGCGATCATCTTGATGGTCGTCGTGGCTGGTGTGCGGTTTAGTGACGGCAGCATGCTTGTCGCCATTTCTCGGGGAGCGTCGGTGAGTGACCCAGTGTTTACGAAAACATCGACGCAATACGTTTGGGACTCTCCCCTGAAGATCGCCCTGCTTCGTCTCTTGCCCCCAAGTGTGGCGTTCATCGCGATCGTCTTTGCCTGCCTCGCCGCGCTGCCGCTATTGGGGCTCTGCACGAAAGACATCGCGACCTTTTGGATCTTTTGGGTCGCCATCTTCCTCACGCCCGCGTTTCGATTGTCAATTCAAAATATTGGAGTTGGCGACGGGTTGCCGATCGCGTGTCTTTGCGTGATCGCAGCGACCAGTCGACGCTGGGTTGTCGCAGCGATGTTTCTTGTCATCGCCTTGTGGCACCCGCAGCAGTCGTTTTTCATGGGCGTTTCGTACTTGCTCGCCATGTACTGCTATTATCGGGACTTCGATTACTCGAAGGCGACCGGAGCGCTGGCAGGGCTCGCGATCGGTGCCGTCGTATTCTTCGCCTACAAAACGTCGCTTGGGTTCACCTACAGCGGTAGGGCTCAGTACATGACGGAGAACGTGCGGCAGTTTATCACGGAGAATATTTCCTACGCGCCGCTTGCGTTTGCCCCGATTGCCATCTGGTTTCTGTTTTTGGCGCCCAAGACGGTCAGGGGGCGGTATCTTTTGGCGACGTGGGTGGCCGTGCTGGGGCTCGTGTCACTGTTGACCACGGACGTCACACGGGCGATGACGCTCATCTCACTGCCGATTGTTGCGGCGACAGCGAACCTCATGTTCACGCGGGCAGGCAGTCTTGATTGGCGAAAATATGTATACGCCGCGATCGTCATGGCCATGATCCCGGCCTACTCCTGGTCCGGCGTGGACATCTTTCTCTGGCACGATTTGGTGAGTGATCTGCGGAAATGGGGTTTTCTCGGAGGTGGTGAACTGGTTCCGCTGGGGCAGTGATGGATGTGTGGCGTGGCACGCATCGAGTCACGCCGGCCATGGCGGACCCCGCCCGGTAATCACTCGGTGTTGGACGCGGCATGGGCAGTCAAAAAATGAACAGTGCAGACGAGGTTCAGCCGGCACGGTATGCGATTGTGACCGACTTGGACGGAACGCTGCTTATGGGCGACACCTTCATCGAGTCGGTGGCGAAGTTGGCGCTGATGAGGCCGTGGACCATTTTGCCGATGGTCGGCCGTCTCATGATGGGCCGGCCCGTGCTGAAGGCTTGGGTGGCGGCCAACAGTCCATACCGGGCCGATCGCGCGGCGCTTTGTGGACAGGTAGTGGACATTTTGGAAGAAGGGCGGGCGAATCAGCATGCGGTCGTTTTGGCCACGGCTGCCCATCGTTCGACGGCCGATGCCGTCGCGCGAGAGCTGGGGATTTTTGACGCCGTGCTCGCGACGGACGAACGTCGCAATCTCAAAGGCCATCGCAAGGCGGAATGCCTTCGCGAATGGTGCACCAAGGCGAACGTTAGCGGCTTCACCTATATCGGTGACTCGCATGCTGATTTGCCGATCTGGGCGGATGCAGACACGGCGGTGGTCGTGAAGCCGTCGAGGCACCTTGAGAAGCGGGTTCGCGGCCTGGGGAAGCCGACAACCGTTGTTGGTCGTCGCCCATCGAGCGTGCGGCTCGCGATGAAGGCGCTTCGGCCGCACCAGTGGGCCAAGAATCTGCTCGTCTTCGCGCCGATGGTGCTCGCGCAAAAGGTGGATCTGAACACCTTCTGGAAGACGTCAGTCGCCTTCGTGGCCTTTTCCGCCTGCGCTTCTGGCGTCTACTTGCTCAACGATATTCTCGACGCGACGTCGGACCGGAAGCATCCGAGAAAGGCGCGACGCCCCGTCGCCAGTGGAGACCTGTCGGTGCCCACGGCACTGGCGATAGCGGGAGGCCTCCTCGCGATTGGGCTTGGCAGTGCCGCGACGCTCTCGGCGACCGCGCTTCTGCTGATGATGGGATATCTGGGGGCGAATCACCTCTACTCGACGTGGCTCAAATCGAAACCCTTGATCGACGTGATCATGCTTTCCGGCATGTACGGCGTGCGGCTCGAGATGGGGGCCGTTTCTGCCGGCGTTCCCCTGAGCCAGTGGCTGTTGGCCTTCTCGCTCTTTTTGTTTACGTCGCTCGCTTTTGCAAAGCGGTATGTTGAACTGCGAGGATTACAGGCGACCGGAGGAGCGAAGGCTGCCGGTCGTGGCTATCAGGCCGAGGACGCCGATCTCATAGAGAGCCTCGGCCCGGCAAGCGGTTATGTGGCTGTGCTTGTGCTGGCTCTCTACGCAAACAGTGATCAGATGAAGGCGATCTATGGGGATGGCCGGTTGCTCTGGCTGCTGTGCCCACTCCTCATGTATTGGATTACTCGCGTGTGGCTGCTCGCGAAGCGAGGCGTGCTCGACGACGATCCGGTCGTGTTCGCCCTGAGAGACAGGGTGAGCGTGCTCGTAGCATTGCTTGCGGCCGGCATCGTCGCAGCGGCGACCTGGGCCACGCGCAGCGGTTGAGAGCACGAAGCGACACCTATAGTTTCATCCGCTTGAACACGGGGCGCGGAATGAGGTAGATGATCGTCATGATCCATCGCCAGAACCAAGGCGTGTAGACAACGTCGCGGCGGCGGAGGATGGCTTCGGCGATATCGGTGGCCACACGATCCGGCGTAGCCACCAGAAAGCGAGGCGGCGCCTTGAAGCCTTTGGTCATGGGCGTATCGACAAACCCGGGTTCGATCGTGGTGACCTGGATGCCCAATGGGTGCATCCGATTTCTCAGGCCTTCCAGGTAGGCGGTGAGGCCGGCTTTGGAAGCCCCGTAGACGTAGTTGGATTGCCGGCCGCGATCCCCGGCCACCGATGATATCGCGGTAATCATCCCGCGCCCGTTTTGCGTGAAGTGGCGTGCTGCCGCCTCCAGAAGGATTACGGTGGACACAAGATTGATCTCGAACGTCCGACGAATTTCGTCGTCTGAAAGCGGCGCGGACTCGTTCGGGGTGACGCCATGGCACACGACGATCCCGTCGATGTCAGATTCCGCCAGTTCTCTCGCACGGCCCAGAAGCCCGCCGCATTGCTCGTGGTTCAAGGCGTCAAATTCGACCGTCCGACACGGCTGCCCGCTGCGAGTTTCGACATCGGCTCTAAGCCGGTCGCAAGCCGCCGTGTCACGCGCAGCGAGCACGAGTTGGATTCTCCGTGCAGCGAGCAGTCGGCAGAGGTCAGTAGCGATCGCTGACGTGGCGCCCACGATGAGAAATACCTGCCCTGTTGTCTCGCTGTTTTTCATAGAGTTCCTTCTGCCTCAGTGGTCAGCCCAAGCCGCTTGGCAAGGCTCGATACGAACCGGCCCGCGGGATCGATTTCTCGCTTGATTTTCAGGAATTCGGGGAGCCGTGGGTACATCGCGCGGATGGTCTGGGCTGAAGCCATGGAATCCTTTGCAAGGTAGAGGCGGCCACCGTGCCTCAGCAGGATCTCGTCAAGATCGCGGCACAGCGCGGGCGTGTGGCGCGGATGATATGGCAAATCCAACGCGAGCGTGTGGCCCGGCTCCAGGTATGAGAGGAGTCCGCCGTCCGCCTTGCCGCAGCTTTTGAGCACTGCGAGAAATGAAGCAGACCCGGATGCCGCGACTCGCGAGAGCAGCTCCCGAAGGCCTTGCTGAGAGGTGGTTCGCGGGAAGAAGGCTTGGTACTGGATGAAGCCGGATCGGCCGTAGAGCCGATTCCAGTTGGCTACCGAATCGAGAGGGTAAAAAAAGGTATCGAGATCCACGATGGTTTTGCCATCCGAATGCTTCCAATAGAACGCATTGTTGAAAGCACGGACGGACCAACGATTTAAGAGGCTGAACGGCGGTGCAAAAGGGACACTTGCGGCGCGTTTTTTGGGAAGCTGCAACGGATGATCAACAGCCTTTCCAGGTATGCTGCCGCGAAGAGCGTGATTGCCTTGCATGACCACGCCCC
Organism: Planctomycetia bacterium; assembly: GCA_046074725.1. Lineage (GTDB taxonomy): Bacteria > Planctomycetota > Planctomycetia > Pirellulales > UBA1268 > CACORA01. Next base: position 3,982 of record JBJTOU010000196.1, on the reverse strand, counting down.
GGCCCAGTGAATCGCCGGTCGCCACGCAGTCGACCCAGGCGACCGAATGCTCATGGCATTGGTCGCCCGCCTGAAACGCCTCGAAGGTGTGGTCGAGATTGCGGGTTTTCGTGTAGTCCACTTCGATCCACGCAGAGTCGACTCTCGTCAGGCGAAAAGCAGCATCCAGTATGATGCCGGTCAGTCCCATGCCGCCGATGGTCGCATAAAAAATCTCCGGATTCTCTGACCGCGAGCATCTCAGAATTGCTCCGGACGCAGTCAGTAATCGAAATTCATCCACGAACTCACCAAAAGAACCGACGCGGTGATGGTTCTTGCCATGAATGTCGGCCGCGATCGCTCCACCAACCGTGACAAACTTCGTGCCCGGCGTCGTGGGTAAAAACCATCCTCGCGGGAGGAAAACATCTATGATCTGCTGCAAGGATACCCCTGCCTCACATCGCAGCGTGCCGCTCTCGTGGTCGAATGATTGCAGGCAATCAAGCTTCGTGGCGTTGATGACTGTGCCGCCTTCGATCGCGGCGGCATCACCGTACGCCCTGCCGAGTCCGCGTGCGATGACCGACGCGTTTCCTGCGGAATGCAACTTTGTCGCAGCATCCGATGGAGAGGCCGCGTATTCCGTGTGGCAATTGATCCAAGGATGCCGGCCCCAGCCCGACAGATTGCGAGACGCGTTTGCGATGGAAGGCATTGTGGTTAAGTTGCCTGGTTGCGTTAAGCGAGTCGTGAATTCTCGGTTCGGGTGATTGCAATTGTAACACGGGGCTGTCCACGCATTGCGCGCGAGGCGTAGCAGGCGATTCAGCGGGGCGTTTAGTCGAGTGGCACGCACTTCTTCGTGATGGTTTGATGAAGGTCCTTCACGTGGTCGCGGGTCTGTCGCCAGCCGGCGGCGGACTCTCCGAGCTTGTGCCGCGATTCGCCCAGGAGGCCGTGCGGTGCGGTCTGCAAGTCACGATCGCAATCGTCGCGGACGCCGACGCAACGCTGTCGCTGGCCGCGAATGACGCCGTTAAGGCCGGCGTGCGGATCGTGCGATTCCCCCCGTCTTTTCCCCGGCCGTTGTTTTTTTCCCGAAGCATGGGCCGCGGGCTGGGGGATCTCGTTCACGAGGCCGATGTGGTGCATGTACATTCGAACTGGACGTTTCCCGTCTGGTGGGCGTGTCGCCAGGCCTTGGAATGGCGGCGGCCGCTCGTGATGTCTCCGCAGGGATGCCTGGACCCGGTGCGGCTAGCCCACTCGGCCTGGAAGAAGCGGCTGGCCGGCTTGTTCGATCGCCGTTTTCTTCGGCAGGCTTCGCTGATCCATGCCACGAGTGCCATGGAGGAAGGTTGGATCCGACGGTACGTCGGCGGTGGTCCGCGGATCGCGGTGATACCCAATGGCGTCGATCTGCCGGCGCCTGTGGCGGCGGCCAGGATCGATTCACGGACGCGGCAGGTGCTTTTTCTCGGCCGGCTTCACCCGCTGAAGGGCATCGACCTGCTGCTCGATGCTTGGGGCCGCGTCGGAGGAGCAAGGTCGGCCGGGCGCCCGTGGCGGCTTGTCATCGCCGGCCCGGACGAACAGGGGATGCGGAGGAGGCTTGAAGAACAGGCCAGCCGGCAGGGGCTCAAGGATGTTTCGTTCGTCGGCGCGGTGTATGGCGAGAACAAGGCCCAACTCATCGCCGGCACGGACGTCTTCGTGCTGCCGTCCCGAAGCGAAAACTTCGGCATTGCCGTAGCGGAGGCTTTGGCGGCCGGGGTGCCGGTGATCACGACGAGGGGCACGCCGTGGGGAGAGGTTGCGGGTCGCTGCGGATGGTGGGTGGACGCCACTCCTGAGTCGATCGCCATTGCGTTGGATGCAGCGATGCGAGCGAGCGATGCCGATCGCGCGGCGATGGGCGTGCAGGCTCGTGCGCTCATCGAATCGAGATACCAGTGGTCTGCTGTCGGGCGAGCGATGGTGGAGACGTATCGCCAGCTTGGCAGCTTGTCGTGTTAGTGCAACATACGTTCTGTAAATCGCCGGTGCGTGCCCGTCCGAGTCGAGCGTAGCGAGACGAGGGCGGGCACCCGCCGCCGGCCCCAGTTGAAGAGATGGGTCATCGAGGTTTTCTTGGAAGTGTCACCTCACCAAGAAGGAACCTGCGATGCCCCACCAAGATGAATGTTCGGCGATCGACGACCTCACTGCCCTGCTTATCGAGCATGGCCCGGCTGCCATGGCCTCTGCCCTCGCCACACTCGGCGCCATGATGCCATTCCCTGTCGGGCAGTTCCGCGGCGTGCCGGTTCGTGAGAATCCCGCAGGCATGCCCCTGCTGCACGAGGGCGCGGGCGAGTTGGCTGACGAGAATCTCGACGCCCCGGACGTGAGGCAGGAAGATTTCACGCCAGAACAGGATCCGCATGGTCGTGGCCTTCCTCAGGCGTGGTGAGCGTGCTCGAGGATGTCCCGAACGGCAGCCGGGATCTCTCCGGTGCGGGTGCCGAGCAGCAGACGGAAGCAGGGCAGGCCGCGGAGCACCGCGGCCATGTCGCGAAAGGCCGAGCCGTCATCCGGCGAGAACTGAAAAATCATGCTGGACGTCAACGCCCGCAGTGCCGTGGCGAACGAGAGCGGCTCCCAGCGGGTCGTGTCTGTCCCGGTGACCTGGGGCAGGACCACGGCCCGCAGGGGCAGGCTGGCCTTCACCTGTGTCGGGAAGTGTTCGTGAAGGATAAAGCAACGCCCCTTCTGTAAATCCGGGTTTTTAGAGGTGGGTCATCTGGCTTCCATGGTCAGGTAGGCACGTTCGGTTTCCCAATCGTCACTGATCTCTGAGAGGACGGCAGAGGCGAACCGCAGGAGCGAGGCCTCGTTCGGGAAGAGCGTTGCGACCCGCGTCCGTCGTTTGATCTCCTTGTTGAGCCGTTCGAGCCCGTTTGTTGTGCGGAGCCGCCGCCGGTGGGCGGCGGGCACGCGGAGGACGGTGAGGGCCTCGGGGACGTTTTCCTCGAGCCAGGCGGCGAGTTGCGGAGCGGCTTTGTGGTAGCGGGTCACGTGGGCCATCGCGTTTTGCATGAGGTGGAACTGGCACCGTTGCCAAGGCACCCCTGCGAGGACGGCCTGCCGGGCGGCCTTGAGCCCGGCGTGGTCGTCACTGACGACGAGCTTGATGCCCCGCATCCCACGGTCAACGAGGCTTTGGAGGAAGGAACGCCAGTGCGTCTCGGCCTCGGAGAGCTGGACGCTGCAGCCGAGGATGCTTCGCTTGCTGTCGGGGCCGATCCCGATCGCCGTGAGGAGGGCGCACGGCACGATCGCCCCGCCGTGGCGGACTTTTTCGTAGCGGGCATCGAGGATGAGGTAGGTGATCTCCCCGATTGACTGGTCGCGCCAGGCACTGAGTTGCTCGTCGAGTTCGGCCGCCGCCCGGCTCACCTGGGTCGAGGTGATCTCGAGGCCGCAGAGCTCCTCGACGATCGCCGTGACCTTCCGGGTGCTGACGCCCTGGACGTACATCTCGGCGACAGCAAGTGTCATGGCCCGCTCGCTGCGGACGCCCCGCTCGAGGGCCCGGGGGTAGAACGGCCGCCCGTTCTCATCGCGGTAGTCGCGGGTTTGCGGGATCCGCAGATCGACCCGGCCGACGCGGGTCTTCAGGGTCTTGGGTTTGAATCCGTTGGCGTAGCCTTGACGATCGGCAGTTCGCTGATGAGACTCGGTCTGAAGCACTTGCTCACGCTCGATCTGCATCGCGTGATTCATGAGCGTGGCGAGGGCAGAGGCCATGGCAGCTGGGCCGTGCTCGATGAGCAGGGCTGTGAGGTCGTTGATGGCTGGACATTCGTCTTGGTGGGTCATCGTAGGTTCCTTCTTGGTGGCGTAAGACACTTCCAAGAAAACCTCGATGGCCCACCTCTTCAACTCGGGCCGCCGGTGCGTGCCCGCCCTCGTCTCGCTACGCTCGACTCGGACGGGCACGCACCGGCGATTTACA
>JBJTOU010000195.1:0-5160 GCA_046074725.1 Planctomycetia bacterium | reverse complement strand
AAGAGGGCCACGCTCACCTGTTCGCCCGTCGAGAGAAGCATGTCCATCTCGCGGGCGCTGGGGCGATCGGTGATCTGCTTGGCGAGATCGACGAGGATGTCGGTCTGGTGGCCCATGGCGCTCACCACCACCACGACCTGGTCGCCCGCGTCGTGCCGCGCGATCGCCTTCTGCGCGGCCGCCTTGATCTTCTGGGCGTCGGCCACGCTCGTGCCGCCAAACTTCTGGACTACGAGAGCCATTGCAGTTGTCACCTCTTTCCCAAAAATTCGCCCATCAATGTCCAGCCCGGTTCGACCGTCGTGCCGGAAGCCACGGCGGCAGCTTCATCGTAGGTGGCCTGGCCGACGTGGGCGATGCCGGTGCCGGCCATCACGAAGGGCACGCTGCCGCGCGAGTGTGTCTTCGTGGCGATGAACGTCGGATGGTCGGGGCATACGAGGATGCGGTGGTCGCCCCGCGTCTGGAGATGCCCGCTGATTGGTCCGATGATCTTCGAATCGATCTCCTCGATCGCCTTCACCTTTTCGGCGGTATCGCCCTGATGGCTCGCCTCGTCGGGCGCCTCGACATGCACGCAGACGAGATCGGCACGGTCGAGCTCCGCGATCGCGGCGCGACCCTTGGCCGCGTAGTCGGTGTCGAGGTAGCCGGTCGCCCCCGGAACATCCAGCCGCTTCCATCCGGCCAGTGCCGCAAGGCCACGAAGCAGGTCCACCGCCGTGATCATCGTGCCGGTCATCCCATACTTCGATGCGAACTGCTCCATCGCGGGAGCCTTGCCGACGCCCCAGAGCCAGACATGGGTCGCCGGTCGTTTGCCGGCGTCGATTCGGCGACGGTTGACGGGATGCCCCTCCAGCCAGTGAAAGCTCCGCGCCATGATCTCCGTGAGGAGCCGGCTGCCGGTGCCGCGTGGGAAGGCGTCGGCGACCGACTGACCCATCAGGTCGTGCGGGGGCGTGGCCCTCAGGTCGGCGGCAAGCGGTGCGGCGGTGCCGGCCCGTCCCCGGTGGAGCAAGAGGTTGCGATAGCTCACGCCCGGCTTGAATTCCCAGCCGACGAGACCGGGAAAATCGGCGGCGAGGCCATGCTGTGCCGCGACGAGCAGTTCGGTCGCCTCATCGCTGCCGACGTGGCCCGCCGTAAAATCCTCCATCATCTCGTCGCCGTCATGCTCACGGATCGTCACGAGATTGCATCGCACCGCCCAGTCGTCGGGACCGAGTGAGATCCCCTGCGCCGCGGCTTCCAGGGGAGCGCGACCCGTAAAATACCGGAGCGGGTCGTAGCCAATCAGGCTCATGCAGGCCACCTCGGACCCCGGCGGCAGGCTGTCGGGCACATGGTTGGTGAGCCCGACGCGGCCGCGGGCGGCGAGCGCGTCCATGTGGGGCGTGCGGGCTGCCTGAAACGGCGTCTTGCCACCGAGTTCCGGCCGAGGTTCGTCGGCGGCGCCATCCGGAATCACGATCACGTATTTCATGGGGAACTCGCCTGTCGGAAGAAACGATCGATCAGTCGTCGAGCACGCTCAGGCACACGCTCGTGCCGTGGACGACGTGCGACGTGTCGATGGCGGCCACCGCCTGTTCGACGGCCGACGATCCGCAGGCATGAGTCATGATGACCAGCGGCACGCCCGCGCCCGTGGCATCGGCGGCATCGTGCTGGATCACCGAGGCGATCGAGATGCCGTGGTCGCCGAGGATCCCGGTGATCTGTGAAAGCACGCCGGGACGGTCGCTGACGAGAAACCGCAGGAAGTGCCGCTCGCGGGAATCGACGCCGCCGATCCGGGCAGCCGGGCCCTCGGCGTCGAGCACGCCCGTGGTTCGAAACGTGATCGCTGCCCGTCCCACGACGGTGTCGATGATGTCGGCCACGACCGCCGACGCGGTCGGCATCTGCCCCGCGCCCAACCCGTGGAAGAACATCCGCCCCACGGCATCACCGTCGATGCTCACGGCGTTGTAGGCGCCACGGGTCTCGGCCAGGGGAGTGCCGATTTTCACGAGCGCGGGCGCGACCCGCATCGCCAGGCCACCGACGGTACGGGTCGCTCTGGCGACGAGCCGGATCCGGTAGCCGAGTTCACCCGCGTATCGCATGAGATCGAGGCTCACCCCCTCGATGCCCGTCCTGGGGATGTCACCCCACGGAACCCATGCCCCGAAGGCGAGGTGGGCGAGGATGGCGAGTTTCTGGGTCGCGTCGGTGCCATCGACATCCATCGAGGGATCGGCTTCGGCATAGCCCTTCGACTGCGCCAGCGAGAGCACCTCGGCGTAGTCGGCCCCATCTTCCTCCATGCGAGACAGGATGAAGTTGCTCGTGCCGTTGAGGATTCCGCGGATGCTCTCGATGCGGTTGGCGGCGAGGCATTCGCCGATGGCCGCCACGATCGGAATGCCCCCTGCGACGGCAGCCTCGAACGCGATCGAACGCCCCTTCTTTCTGGCCAGTTCGAAAAGTTCCGGGCCATGCTCGGCCAGGAGCGCCTTATTGGCCGTCACGACGTCCTTCCCGTGCTCGAGCAGGTCGATCATCATCGACCGTGCCGGCTCGAGGCCCCCCACGAGCAGCGCCGCGACGCTGATCGAGGGATCGCGGGAGATGTCGCGGATATCGGTCGAGATCCTTCCGGCCGGGAGCTTCAGGCCGCGATCCCTGGCGACGTCGCGGCAGACCGCCCGCTCGACGACGATGGGCCGCCCGGCATGCCGCGTGATGTGATCGGCCGACTCGACGAGCAGGCGGACCACACCCGATCCGACGGTTCCGAGGCCGACCACGCCGACCCGCACTGGTTCACTCATCACGCGATTCCAAAAAGTCCGCAGGAATGCCCTCGATCGTAATGAGGGACGGTTCCTTACGAAAGCGAGCCACCGCCTTCCGCGGCGGAAGTGGCTGCGGTGCGCGCGGGCGACCGCGGCTATGACGCCTGGGCCGGTTGTGCAGTGGCGGCGATGCCACCGTCGCTCCGTATATTTCGCTTGGCGCCGTTCGGTTCCGTCCCTTCAACTCTGCGGTATCTCCAACGGTTCCTCCGGCTTCCCGGCCATGGCGTGGAGACGTGTGTCGTGATGTTTCTCGATAAAGGAGTGCTCGGTGGACGCTTCAGCCCGTGAGTTTCTGGTCCGAATCCTCGAAACGCCGAGCCCGTCGGGCTACGAGCAGCCGGTGCAGCAGCTCGTTCGTGAATACGTCTCCGGCGTCGCCGACACGATCACGACCGACTCGCACGGCAACGTGATCGCCGCGAAGAACCCGACCGCGAAGACGCGGATGCTCTTGGCAGGCCACTGCGACCAGATCGGCCTCATCGTGCAATTCATCGACTCCGACGGATACATCTCCGTGCAACCGATCGGCGGTTGGGATCCGATGCAACTCGTCGGAGCCCGGGTGACCGTCTGGACGGCGTCGGGGCCGGTGCCGGGAGTCATGTCACGCAAGCCGATTCACCTGCTCACCGACGAGGAGCGAAAGCAGGTGCCGAAGATGAAGGATCTTTGGATCGATGTCGGCGCCACCGACAAGGCCGACTGCGAGAGCGTCGTGCGGGTCGGCGACTGCGTGACATTCGAGCTGAAGTTCCAGCCGCTTCGGGGCCAGCGGGCCTGTTCGGTCGCCATGGACGACAAGATCGGCTTGTGGGTCGTGCTCGAGGCGTTCCGACGGGCCTCGATGGCCGGCCCCCTCCCCTGCGGCCTGTTCGTGACGTCGACCGTGCAGGAGGAGATCGGGCTTCGCGGGGCCCAGACGAGTTCCTATGGCGTCGATCCGCACGTGGCGATCGCTGTGGACGTCACCCATGCGACCGACTGTCCGACGATCGACAAGAAATCTGAGGGCGACATCGGCCTCGGCAGGGGGCCTGTCGTCTACCGGGGCCCGAACATGAATCCGCACGTGGTGGACCGCCTTCTCGCAGCCGGGAAGGCGCACGACATCCCGATCCAAGTGGCTGCCAGCGGCAGGGCCACGCCGACGGATGCCAATGTTCTGCAGACCACCAGGGCGGGCGTGGCGACGGGACTGGTCAGCGTTCCGAACCGCTACATGCATTCGGCGGTCGAAACGATCTCGCTCGACGACGCCGATCGGGCCGCCGACCTTCTCGCCGCCTTCGTGCGAGACCTGGAGGGGCCGATCTCCTGGGCGCCGTAGCGGTGTCTGCCAAAAAGGCATTTTCCTGCCGGATGACGGAGCGGGCATCGCTCGCCAAAAAAAAGGTCGTCAAAAAAATGCCGGAAAAAACGCGAAGCCGAGAAGGAGCGGGATTCTCGGCACGCGGCTTGCTTTCCTGAGCGACATCCCGAGGATGGGCTGCCAAATCCGTCACGCATTCGAGAGGAGTCTTCCGTGGCCAAACAGATGGTGTTCGACGACGAGGCCCGCCAGCCGCTGCTTGCCGGCGTTTCAAAACTCGCCCGCGCGGTGAAAAGCACGCTCGGCCCCCGCGGCCGCAACGCGGTTCTCGACAAGGGCTGGGGTTCCCCCAAAGTGACCAAGGACGGCGTGACCGTCGCCGAGGACATCGAGCTCTCCGATGCCTACGAAAATCTCGGGGCCCAGCTCGTCAAGGAAGCCGCCAGCAAGACCAACGACGTCGCGGGCGATGGCACAACGACGGCGACGGTGCTCGCGGAAGCGATCTTCCGGGAGGGCCTGAAGATGCTCGCCGCCGGGGCCGACCCGATGGCGCTCTCCCGCGGCATCCACAAGGCGGTCGAGGCGGTCGGCACGTCGATCCTCTCGATGGCGACCTCGATCAACGAGAAGAACAAGAAGGAGCTGATGCAGATCGCGACGATCGCCGGCAACAACGATCCCGCGATCGGTCAGGTCCTCGCCGAGGCATTTCTCAAGGTCGGCAAGGACGGCGTGATCACCGTCGAGGAAGGCAAGCAGGCCGAGACGACCGTCGAGGTCGTCGAGGGGATGCAGTTCGACCGCGGCTTCCTCTCCCCGCACTTCGTCACCGATGCCGAGCGGCAGGTGTGCGAGATCGAGAACCCGCTGATCCTCGTCTACGAGGAGAAGATCTCCGCCGCGAAGCACCTCGTTCCTTTGCTCGAGGCGGTCAGCAAGAGCGGTAAGCCGCTGGTCGTGATCGCCGAGGACGTCGACGGTGAGGCGTTGGCGACGCTC
>JBJTOU010000194.1:0-16986 GCA_046074725.1 Planctomycetia bacterium | reverse complement strand
CGCCAAGGCGCAGGAGTTCAAATCGTTGATGGCGAGCATCAAGGCCGCCGGTCCCGATCTCGTCTATTTCGGCGGCACGACGCAGAGCAAGGGGGGGCAGCTGGCGAAGGACATGGCCAGCGCCGGCATCCCGGCGCTGCTGATGGTGCCGGACGGCTGCCGGGAGCAGGTGTTCATCGACTCGGCCGGCGCGGCGAATCTGGAGGGCCGCTGCTTCGTCACGTTCGGCGGACTGCCGCCGGAGAAGCTGACCGGCAAGGGCAAGGAGTTCGTCGATCGCTACCGCGAGAAGCACCACGAGACCCCCGAGGCCTACGCCGTCTACGGCTACGAGGCCGCCCGCGTGGCCCTCGAGGCGATCCGGCGGGTCGGCACGAAGGACCGCCGGGCCATCGCCGACGCCGCCCTGGCGATCCGCGACTTCGACGGGGCCCTCGGCCACTGGGGCTTCGACGCCAACGGCGACACCACGCTCGACGCACTGACGGTGAGTGTGGTGAAAGGGGGGCGGTTCGAGTTCGAGGCCACGGTCGGTTCCAACGGCATGGTCGGCGAACCGCCGCAGCAGTAGAAACGGCAATCCGGAGTCCGACCGTGTCCGTCCTCTTCCTCGTGCAGCAGTGCCTGATCGGCCTCACCAACGGCGCACTGGTGGCGCTGGTGGCGCTCGGCTACACGATGGTCTATGGCATCATCCGCCTGATCAACTTCGCCCATGGCGACCTGATCATGCTCGGTGCCTGCCTTGCCCTCACGCTCGTGGGGGCGACGGGATTCGGCGGCGGCGGCCCGGCCACGTCCGGCATGGCGACATGGCTCGGCATCCTGATGCTGGTGGTCGTCTGCGGTCTCTTCTGCGGCGCGGTCAACGTCGCCGTCGATCGGATCGTCTACCGCCCGCTCCGCGACGCCCCCAAGCTCGCCCCGCTCGTCTCGGCGATCGGCGTCTCGTTCATCTTCATGAACATCGGTCTTTTCTGGATAGGTCCCGCCGACCGGTCGTTCCCCGAATTGCTCCCGGTGACGAACCTGCTCGCCGGAGACATGCTGCAATTCGGGTGGAAGGATCTGCTCGTATTGGTGGTCGTCGTGCCGTTGATGGTGGCTCTCATGCTGCTGGTCAAATCGACCCGGCTCGGCAAGGCGATGCGGGCTGTGTCGCAGGATGCCACCGCGGCGGCGCTGGTGGGCGTGGATGTCGATCGCGTGATCACGGCGACATTTTTCCTGGGGGGCTTCCTCGGGGGTGCCGCGAGCGTGATCTACGGGCTCTACATCAACACGATCGGCTTTCAGATGGGCTTTCAGAACGGTCTCTATGCGTTCACGGCCGCCGTGCTCGGCGGGATCGGCAGCATCCCGGGTGCGGTGGTGGGAGGTCTCCTGATCGGCCTCGTGCGATCGCTTTCGACAGCCTACGTGGGGGAGCGATGGGCCGGGGCGATCGTGTTCGCGATCCTCATCGTGATCCTCGTCTTCCGGCCGGAGGGGCTGATCGGCCGTCGCACGAAGGAGAAGGTCTGATGCGCGGAGCCCGGGCATGGATCCGTGAGCGGTGGGAACTGATCGCGCTGGCCGTGCTTGCGATGGCGCCGCTGGTGGTGCCTGCGCTTGGCGGAGCCCTCGGAGGTCAGGTGACCACGCTCTTCATCTACTGCATCCTCGCCTTGGGCCTGAACGTGATGGTGGGCTACACGGGGCTGCTACACCTCGGCATCGCCGCCTTTTTCGGCATCGGTGCCTACGTCATGGCTGTTCTGACGGTGCCGGTCTTCCCCTTCCAGATCGGCTGGCTGGGGGCGACGGCGGTGAGCATCGCCGTGACGGCTGCGATAGGCTTGGCCTTGGGGGCGCCGACACTGCGTTTACGGGGCGATTACCTGGCCATCGTAACGCTCGGCTTCGGCGAGGTTGCGAAGGTCACCCTTCGCAACCTTGAGCAGGTCACCGGCGGCATGAAGGGGCTCAACCCGGTGCCTCCGCCGGGGGCCGGCGTGACCGTGGCTGGCACCGATCTCGGCCTGGCCTTCGCCATCGACCCTCGGTGGTTCTACTACCTCGCGCTCGCCTCGCTTGCCGGGGTGGTCTGGGCGATGCGGCGACTCGAGGATTCACGGCTCGGCCGGGCGTGGGTGGCCGTCCGCGAGGACGAACTGGCGGCGGCGGCGATGGGGATCTCCGGCACGCGGGTGAAGCTCTCGGCCTTCGCGATGTCGTCGGCGGTGGCGGCGCTGGCGGGATGTCTCTACGCCGCCAGTCTCTCCACGACGGCCGATCCCAACGCCTACGACTTCAATCGGTCGATCCTCGTTCTCTGCGCCGTGATCCTCGGCGGGCTCGGCAGCATTCCCGGCACACTGCTTGGTGTCTCGATCCTGGTCGGCTTCGACACGGTGCTCGCGCCCTGGGCCGACTCCCTGATTCAGCAATGGAACATCAACCCGGGCGGGTCGAGCCTTCTCTCGTTCAGCGGATGGAGAATGGCCGTGTTCGGCCTGGCACTGGTGCTCGTGATGCGCTACCGGCCCGAGGGCCTGATCCCGTCGCAGCGGATGGCGGCGGAATTCCACGGGAGTCCACGATGAAGCCGAACCGGAAGCCATCGGCCGCCGACATCCCCCTCCTCGACATCGATCGCATGTCGATGCGGTTCGGAGGGCTCGTCGCCGTCTCCGATCTCGATCTCGATGTTCCTGAGGGGGAGATCGTCTCGATCATCGGGCCCAATGGGGCCGGCAAGACGACCGTCTTCAATTGCGTCAGTGGCGTCTACACGCCGACCACCGGGTCGGTTCGGTTCGAGGGGCATCGGCTCGCTCAATCCTTCGGGCCGAGGGTGTTCTGGACGGCGATCGGTGTCGGCCTGCTCGTCGGTCTTTTCACGGCCGCCGCCGCCGTCGACGTCGATCGACTGTGGCTGGCCGTGGTGAAGCGGGGCATGGCGGCCGGGGAACCCTTCACGCTCGAGACTGCGTGGCAGCGTCTCCGCGGCTACTTCCGGTCCGAACTGGCGATCGATCGGATGGCCGGGAAATGGCGGGTCGTCAGCGCCGATGGTCGTGACGTGCTCGCGATCCACCGTGATCTCGCCGAGGCCCAGACGGTTCGAAACAAACTTCAGGCGGCCGTCACGGCCCGGCGTGCCGGGCCCGGCACGATTCCCGACCACACCGACATGGCCGACGCGGCAGGCCCGTCGGAGCCCGTGGCAGTGATCGGCGACGACGTACTCGACCGACTGGCCGCGGGCAAGGCCCGCGTTCGACTCCGCGGATGGGCCGGGCTCGTGGCCGGCGGACTCCTCGGTGCGGCCGGCACCATCGCCGTCTGGCGGCGCGGACGCAGGTCGCCCCACGTGGTGGCCCGCGCCGGCATCTCGCGCACGTTTCAAAACATCCGCCTCTTCGCCAATATGACCGTGCTCGAGAACGTGCTCGTGGGGCTCGATCGGGCGATTCCAGGGGGCGTACTCGGGATGCTCCTCCGCTCGCCCGCGAATCGACGCGGCGAGGAGGAGGCGAGGGCCCGCGCCATGGAGGCGCTTCGGTTCATGGGCCTCTCCGACGCCGCCAATCGCATCGCCGGCGGTCTTCCCTACGGCGACCAGCGGCGGCTCGAGATCGCCCGGGCCATGGCCACCGGTGCCAGGATGATCCTGCTCGACGAGCCTGCCGCCGGCATGAATCCCTCGGAAACGGACGATCTCGCGCGGCTGGTGGAGCAGATCCGCGACCGCAGGGTGACCGTCCTGCTCATCGAGCACCACATGAACGTCGTGATGCGGATCAGCGACCGCGTGGCGGTGCTCGACCATGGCGTGAAGATCGCGGAGGGAACGCCCGCCGAGGTGAGGCGGGATCGACGGGTGATCGAGGCCTACCTCGGGGCCGAGGTGTGAGGGACGTGCGATGCCGGTTTTGGTGGTGAACGAACTGCGGGCCGGCTACGGGCCGATCACGGCGCTCCACGGCGTGTCGCTCGATGTCGAGGAGGGTGAACTCGTCGCGGTCATCGGCGCCAACGGGGCCGGCAAGACGACCCTCTTGATGGCGATCTCGGGCGTCGTTCCGACGCGGGGGGGCGACGTCGTCTACCGTCGCCAGACGATCACCGGATTGCCGCCGCACGAGATCGTGAGGCTGGGCATCGGCCACTGCCCCGAGGGACGGCGAATTTTTCCGCGGCTCACCGTGCGCGAGAATCTGGAACTCGGCGGTTTCACGCAGCGCGACGGCTGGCAACTGAAGCGGGACATCGCCGAGGCGTGCGAACTCTTCCCGGTGCTCGGCACGCGCATGGGGCAGCTTGCGGGAACGCTCTCGGGGGGCGAGCAGCAGATGCTGGCCCTGGCACGGGCCCTCGTCGGCCGGCCAAAACTGTTGCTCCTCGACGAGCCGTCGCTGGGCCTGGCTCCGCTGGTGGTGAAGCAGATGTTCGAGGTCGTGGGCTCGCTCATGTCGCGTGGGATCTCGGTCGTCCTCGTCGAGCAAAATGCGCGGGCCGCGCTCGCGCTGGCCTCCAGGGCCTGGGTGCTGGAGACGGGCCGGGTGTCGCTCGCCGGCACCGGCGCCGAACTCGCCGCCGATGCGCGGGTGCGAGCCGCCTACCTCGGCGAGTGACGGCCAGTTCAGACCTGCTCTTTGCCCGCGACGATATCGAGGATCGCGGCGCCCAGGTCGGCCAGACGCTTCTCCCCGATGCCCTTGCAGCGGAGCAGCGCCGCGGGCGAGCCTGGTTTCTCACGTGCGATCGCACGCAATGCCTTGTCGTCGAGGACCGTCCAGGCAGGCTTGCCCCGGGCGTCGGCGACCCGACGCCTCCATGACCGGAGCCGCTCGAAGAGGTCGCGGTCCACACCGCTCCAGTCGTCCGCGTCGGCTTTCGCCGTCTTCGCCCTGCCGACCCGCGGCCGGAGCAGCACCACGTCACGCTCGCCCCGCATCACCTCCCACGAGCGGGCGTTGAGCATCACCACCGGTCGGTCACCGCCACTTCGTGCGAGGAGATCCTGGTCGAGCAGTTGATGCATCAGGTTCTCGGCCGCCCGCTGGTCGAACGTGGCCAGCAGCCCGTAGGTCGAGAGCCGTTCGTGGCCATGGCGGGTGATGCCGTCCGTCTTCGCGCCCCGGAGCACCTCGCAGACATGCCGGACGCCGAACCGCTCACCGACCCGTGCGACGCAGGAGATGATCTTCTGCGCCGTGACCGTGGAATCGGGCAGGCTTTCCGTCTCCCCGAGGCAGACATCACAGGCCTCGCACGAGGATGCCTGGTACGACTGGCCGAAGTATTCCGAGAGCGCCGCATGGCGGCAGCGGGCAGCCTGGGCATAGCGCCGCATCGCATGCAGGTGCTCCACCGCCGATGCGATGAGCGTGGCGGCCTCGTCCTCGGCGAGTCCCGACTCGTCGGCGCTCTTGCGCACCAGTGACTCCCAGCTGAACACGTCGGCCGACGAATAGAGGAGGACGCACTCCGCGGCGAGCCCGTCGCGGCCGGCGCGGCCCGTTTCCTGCTGGTAGGCCTCGAGGCTCTTGGGAAGCGACGTGTGGAGCACGAGGCGGACGTTGGATCGGTCGATGCCCATGCCGAAGGCGACCGTCGCCACGACGACGTCGATCGTCTCGCGGGCGAAGGCCTCCTGCGTCGCATGCCGCTCGGCGGCGTCGAGGCCGGCATGGTAGGGACGGGCGAGGATTCCCTCGGCGGCCAGCCGGGCGGCCAGCTGCTCGGTTTCGCGCCGCGAGATGCAGTAGACGATCGAAGCCTCGCCGCGATGCCGGCCGACGATCTCGAGCGTCTGCCCGATGCGGTCGGTCCGGGGCACGACGCGGTAGACGAGGTTGGGCCTGTCGAAGGTGCCGACGAGTACCGCGGGATCTCGGAGGTGGAGCTGTGCTGCGATGTCCTGCCGCACCCGCGGCGTGGCGGTGGCGGTGAACGCATGAAAACTGGCCGACGGGAACCGCTCCCGCAGCATCGCCAGCTGCCGATACTCAGGCCGGAAGTCGTGGCCCCAGTGGCTGATGCAATGGGCCTCGTCGATCGCGAACCGTTTCACGCCGACCCGTGCCAACAGGTCGAGCAGTCCGGTGTTGACCAGCCGCTCCGGCGCCGCGAACAGGAGCCGCAGGTCGCCGGCGGCGAGCCGGTCGCGGATCCGCTGCCGGTCCTCCTGCTCAATGCCTGCGTAGAGGGCGGCGGCCGGATAGCCGATGGCCTCGAGCGCATCAACCTGATCCTTCATCAACGCCACCAAGGGCGACACGACCACGTCGGTCGAATCGCCCACCAGTGGCGGCACCTGGTAGCAGAGGCTCTTACCTCCCCCCGTCGGCATCACGACGAGCGAATCGCGGCCGTCGAGAGCCGCCGCGATCGCCTCAGCCTGCAGAGGGCGAAGCGTGTCGAAGCCCCACCAGCGCGAGAGGATTTCAGTGACGTCCATGATCGGCCGAGGAGAATACCAGAGGCTGGGGTCTCGGAAACCATCGACGAAGTTCTTTTTCTGCATGCCGGCCTGCCAGTGCGGTACGATGACCCCATGCTCTGGATCGCGTGGAAAATGCTGATCGGCAATCGGGCCAAGTACCTCGGGATCGTGTTCGGGGTCGTCTTCGCGGCGCTCCTGATCGCCCAGCAGGCGTCGATCTTCTGCGGGCTGATGTCGCTGACCATCAGCCAGATCTACGACACGGCCGGGCCCGGCATCTGGGTCATGGACGGGAACGTGCAGTTCGTCGACGACATCAAGCCGCTGTCCGACACGGAATTGTTCCGCGTGAAGGGCGTGTCGGGCGTGGAGTGGGCGGTGCGGTTCTACAAGGGAATCGCCCGGGCGCGGCTCGAGGAGGGGAGCTACGAGCAGATGATCCTGCTGGGGCTCGACGACGCCACGCTCGTGGGGGCGCCGCAGCAGGTGTTCATGGGCTCGATCGCCGATCTGCGGCGGCCCGACGCCGTCATCATCGACGACGCCGGCTACAAGCGGATCTGGCCGGGCGAGCCCTTCCGACTGGGCCGTTCGTTCGAGATGAACGACCATCGGGCTGTCGTCGTCGGGATCACCAAGGCCAGCCGGACATTCCAGAGCTTTCCCATCATCTACACCCGCTACAGCCAGGCCGTGATCTTCGCGCCCCCGGAGCGGAAGGTGCTGTCGTTCGTGCTTGCCGACCCGTCGCCGGACGTTTCGCCCGAGGAAGTCTGCCGCCGGATCACGGAGCAGACGGGTCTGCAGGCGCTCACGCAGGAACAGTTCACCTGGAAAACGATCTGGTACTACTTGAAGAAGACCGGCATTCCGATCAACTTCGGCATCACGGTGCTGCTCGGGTTTTTCGTCGGAACCGCCATCGCCGGCCAGACCTTCTATCTCTTCACCGTCGAGAACATCCGTCAGTTCGGCGCGCTCAAGGCGATGGGCACGAGCAATTGGATGATCCTGCTGATGGTGCTCTCGCAGGCGGTGCAGGTGGGGCTCGTCGGCTACGGGGTCGGCGTGGGGCTGGCCGCCCTCTTCGGATTCTGGTCGCGTTCGGCGACCCGGCTCTCCTTCTTCATGCCGTGGCAGGTGCTGGCGATCACGGCCGCGGCTGTGTTTGTGATCGTGCTGATCGCGAGCCTCCTGTCGGTCCGCAAGGTGCTCGTCGTCGATCCCGCGATCGTCTTCCGAGGAGGCTGATCGATGAACGCCGCACCCCATTCCGACGAGGCTCGCGCGGAAGCCATGGCCGTCCGCGTCCGCGGCGTGACGAAGGACTTCGGCAGCGGCGATTCGATCGCGCGGGCCCTCCGGGGTGTCGATCTCGACGTGCCCTACGGCGACTTGCTCATGCTCGTCGGCCCGAGCGGGTGCGGGAAGACGACGCTCGTTTCCATCGTCGCCGGCACGCTCGAACCGACGGCGGGCGATGTCATGGTGCTCGGTCACGATCTCGCGGCGATGAGCAATGGCCGCAAGGTTCGGTTTCGTCGGGAGCATGTCGGATTCATCTTCCAGGCCTACAATCTGCTCCCCGCGCTCACGGCGGTGGAAAACGCAGCCGTGCCGCTGCTCATCGCGGGATGGCGGCGGTCCCAGGCGGTCGAGGCGGCAGCGGATGTCCTGGAACGGCTCGGACTCGGCGACCGGCTGGCGAACCTGCCGAGCGAACTTTCTGGAGGTCAGCAGCAGCGGGTCGCGATTGCTCGGGCGCTCGTGCACGAGCCGCGGCTGCTGGTCTGCGACGAGCCGACCAGCGCCCTCGATGCCGAGAACGGCCGGATCACGATGGAATTGATCCAGCAGGTGGCGGTGCAGCCCGACCGCGCGGTGATCGTGGTCACGCACGATCAACGGGTCTACCCCTTTGCCGACCGGATCGCCTCGATGGAGGACGGTCGGATCGAGTCGGTGACGATCGATCCGCGCGAGGCATCGCGTGGATGAGCGAGATTCGGCCTGGTCTGCTTGACGGTCGAGAGCCTCGGAAAACAATAGTCGCATGACGAGCCCCTCCACTCCCGCCCGCCTCGGACTCTGGCTCATCGGTGCCAAGGGGGGCGTCGCCACGACCGTGATGACGGGGCTTGCGGCGTTGCAGCGATCCGCGATCGATCCTGTCGGGCTCGTGACGGCGACCGAGCCGTTTTCGCGACTGGGGCTCGTCGAGTGTTCCGACATCGTAGTGGGAGGGCACGACGTCCGATCCGGAAGCCTCTCCGACGAGGCCCGGCGGATGTGGACGGAAAGCCGGGCGATCTCCCCCGAACTGCTCGACGGCGCGGCCGGTTTTTTCGCCGACGTGGAGCGGCGGCTGCGGCCTGGAACGCTCATCGCCACGGGGGACCGGATCCGAAGCCTCGCCGACGGGAGCCTCGCGGCCGTCGTGGAAACGCCCCGCGCCGCGATCGACCGCCTGCGAGCCGACATCGAGGCGTTTCGGCGGGCCGAGAGGCTCGAGCATGTCGTCGTCGTGAACGTGGCCTCGACCGAACCGCCCCCGTCACTGCCGATCCCGAAAGACTTCGCCGAGGTCGAGCCGTTGCTGACGAGCGCCGAGCGATGCCCGCTGCCGGCCAGCAGCATCTATTTTCTGGCGGCGGCCGAAGCCGGCTGCTCGTACATCAACTTCACGCCATCGACCGGCGCCACGCCCGTATGCCTGCAGCAGGTGGCGATCGAACGGCGGATCGCCCATGCCGGCTGCGACGGCAAGACGGGCGAGACGCTCCTCAAGAGCGTGCTGGCGCCGATGTTCGCCGCCCGCAACCTCGAGGTGATGAGCTGGGTGGGCCACAACATCTTCGGCAACATGGATGGCAAGGTTCTCGATGATCCGAGGAACAAGGCCGCGAAGGTCAAGAGCAAGGATCATCTTCTCGCCGCCATCCTCGGCTATCCTCCGCAGACGCATGTCTCGATCGAATACATCGAGAGCCTCGGTGATTGGAAGACGGCCTGGAATCACATCCACTTCCGCGGCTTCCTCCGCACGCCGATGACGATGCAGTTCACATGGCAGGGCTGCGATTCGATCCTCGCGGCACCGCTCGTGCTCGATCTGGTGCGGCTCGTGGACCGGGCGCGTCGAGGGGGCGACTGTGGCGCCCTCGACTGGCTGGCCTGCTTTTTCAAGAGCCCGCTCAACGTGGCGGAACAAGACTTCGCAAAGCAGATGTCGATGCTGCATGAGTGGGTGAGCCGGGAAGGCGACGCACGGCCATCGACCAACAAGGGGTGAGCCATGGCTTCGATACCGACCGAATCGACCGCAGGCACGACGCCTCGGCGACGCCTGTCGCGGCGTCGGAGCGTCGGCGACATTATCACGCAGTTCGCGCTGCCGGTGGTGGCGCTCGCCCTGCTCGTCTTCGCTGCCCGGTTCGTCTGGGCGACCCGGAGGGTGACCCGCAATCCGCCCCCCCCGATCCAGCCGGCACGAAGTCCCTTTGGCGCGGCCGTCGCGGCCGCCGGGGTCGTGGAGGCGCAGACCGAGAACATCGCGGTCGGCTCCGCGACCCCGGGCGTCGTCGTGCAGGTGCATGTTTCGGTCGGTGACGAGGTGCAGCCGGGGACGCCCCTCTTTCGGCTCGACGACCGTGAACTGAAGGGCGAACTGGCCGTCAGACGGGCTGTTCTGGCCACGGCCAAGAGCGAACTTGTTCGGCTCGAGGCCGAGCCGCGGAAGGAAAAGGTCCCGGTGCTCGTGGCCCAGGTCAACGAGGCCAAGGCGACCGTCGCCCGGGAGGCCGACGCCCTCAAGCGGGCCGAAGAAACATTCGCCCGCAAGGTGACGACGGAGCAGGAACTGATCGCCCGGCGCGAGGCGATGGCCGCCGCGCAGGCCAATGTCGAGAGAACGCAGGCAGACCTCGACCTGCTGAAGGCCGGCTCCTGGGAATACGACCGCGACGTCACGCGTGCCGGCATCGTCAAGGCCGAGGCGGAACTGGCAAAGATCGAGACGGAACTCGACCGGCTCATCGTGCGGGCGCTCGTCGCCGGCCGCGTGCTGCAGGTCAACGTGCGGCCGGGGGAGTTCGTCGGAGCGCCTCCGGGGCAGCCGCTGGTCGTTCTCGGCAACATCGAGCGGTTGCACGTGCGGGTCGATATCGACGAATACGACATTCCGCGTTTTGCCGAAACTGCCCGGGCCACCGCCGTTCCACGCGGCAGCCTTCAGGAGCGGTACCCGCTGGAGTTCGTCAGGATCGAGCCCTTCGTCGTGCCCAAGAAGTCGCTCACGGGCGACAATACGGAGCGGGTCGATACCCGCGTGCTGCAGGTCATCTACGCCTGCGACCCCGCCGGCCGGCCGCACCTCTTCGTCGGGCAGCAGGTGGAGGTTTATCTCGAGGCCGTGCCCGCCCCATCGCGATCCGTCGCAGATACCGCAGATTGACCCCTCCGCGGGCGTTGCCTCCGGCCCGCGGGCGATCTTGCGAAGCGGCCGTAGGTTCGTCATCGTCTGCGACCTGCAGCATCATGGCCGTGCTCCATCATTACCAGGCGACACCCGAGCGAGACTGCGTCAGGCAGGTCGTGCGGTGGTGCATCCTGACAACGGCATGCTGGTGGCTCTGCTCGGTGTCGCGGGGAGTCGAGCCGACGGCCCTGTTCGTGCCGCACGAAGGGGGCATCGACGTCTGGAAAAAAACCGTTGCGACCATCGCCGGGGATTGGCCGGTCGTGCTGGCCGAGCCCCCCGACTACGCGATCCAGCCGCCTCGTCCAGGCGTCATCGAAACGGCATGGGTGGAGCCGTCGCTCGGCGCGAGTGTGCAGGCGGCACTCGCCTCGACGGGAAGCGGCCATGTGCCCCAGCGGCAGAGGATGGTCGTCAGCGTGACGCCCGTGGCGACGGGCGCCTGGGTGAACACCGTCATCCAAACAGAGTCGCTCATCGACGGCCCATCCAGTCAGGCTGACGGGAACGCCATCTACGCTTGGCGCAGCGAGCCCGCCGATGCCGCGGCAGACGCGATCACGATCCAGTTGGCGAGCCATGCGGCCGCCGTCGATGACCGCTTCCAGCCGTTGCCGCCGCTCGATGGCCCGATGCCTGGCAAGCGACTTTCCGACACGCCTCTCGCCAACCTTCCCTGGGCAGACAGCCGCACGCCGCGGTTGTCACGCTTCTGGCACCAGGTGGCACGCGACTACCGCAACTTTTATTCATGCGAGAGCATGACTTGCATGGTGGGGGCGTTTGGGGCCGGGGCGCTCATGGCCAACACCGGCTTCGACACGACGATGCAGAATGCCTGGATGCGGAGCGTCGAGCCGACGACGCTCGGGACGTTCTTCTCCGGCTGCAAGCCGATCGGCGAGGGCTCCTACGCCCTGCCGGTGTACGGCGCCGCGTATGCAACCGGCCTCGTCTTCGAGGGCGGCGCGGCCGGGGATGTCGTCGGCGAGTGGGGGGGGCGATCGCTGCGAATGTTCGCCGTCGGTGCGCCATTCATGTATGCGATGCAGTGGGTGACGGGAGGGTCGCGGCCCAACGAGACGAGCGCCGGGAGCAACTGGAAGCCGTTCCAGGACGATAACGGTGTCAGCGGACATGCCTTCGTGGGCGCGATCCCGTTCATGGCCGCGGCCGACATGGTGGAAAGCCCGCTGGCCAAGGGGGCGCTCTACGTCTGCTCGACGTTCGTGGGCTTCTCGCGAATGACCGACGACCGCCACTATCCATCGCAGATATTTCTCGGCTGGTATGTCGCGCTCGCGAGTTCGAGGTCCATCTCGAGCACCGAAATGCAGTTCGGGGATGTCGAGTTGCGGATCGTGCCGCTGCCGATGGCCGACCAGGGCGGGCTCGCCGTCGAGGCGACCTGGTAAGCCGCGTGGGGATGGCCGGAGCGCCGTCGCATCGGACCCGACCGGCCCTCCATCACGATCCGGCGAGAATCTGCTTCACGAAGCCGGGCTCGACGCCATCGACGAGTTCGACGTGGCCGATGCGATCGGGGAGGACGAAGCGGAGCCGGCCGCCGATCGATTTCTTGTCGCGGGCCATGATTGCCAGGAGCGCGTCGGCCGTCGCGCCCAGGGCGGGGATCTCCATGGGCAGGCCGCAGGCCGCGAGCACCGCCTGCTGGCGGTGCACGACATCGGGGCCGATCCGGCCGAGTCGGTGCGCCAGCCGGGCCGCGCAGTCCATGCCGATCGACACGGCCTCGCCGTGCAGGAGCCTGCCGTAGCCGGCCGCGGTCTCGAAGGCATGGGCGAACGTGTGGCCGTAATTGAGGACGGCACGGAGGCCGGTCACTTCCCGCTCATCCCGTTCGACGACCTCGGCCTTGATCGCCGCGGATCGCTCCACGGCATGCACGAGCGAAGCGGGCTCGCGGTTCACAAGCGCCGCCGCGTGCCCCTCGAGCCAGTCAAAAAAGCCGGCGTCGAGAATCATGCCGTACTTCACGACCTCGGCGAGACCGCTTCTGAACTCGCGTCGCGGCAGCGTGGCGAGCGTGTCGGGGTCTGCGAAAACGCCACGTGGCTGCCAGAAACATCCGACCAGGTTCTTCCCCCCGTCGAGGTTGATCCCGGTCTTTCCGCCAATCGCGCTATCGACCTGAGCCACGAGGGTGGTCGGCACCTGCCAAACGGGGAGACCTCGGGCGAACGTGGCCGCCACGAATCCCGCGAGGTCACCGACCACGCCGCCCCCCACGGCGACGACATGGGTCTGACGGTCGATGGCCTTGGCCGCCAACGCATCCCACAGCCTGTGGGCTTCGGCGATCGATTTCGACGCCTCGCCGGACGCAACGGAGAGCGGAATCGGCTCGATGTCCGCCGCACGCAACGCGTCGATGACGGACGCCGCGTGGGTGTCGGTGACCGTGGAATCGTGAATGACCACTGCGCGACGACCGCCGGCCGATGCGACGGCCTTGCCCACTTCACGCGCGGCCCCCGGGGCGATGACGATGTCGTAGGAGCGGTCCGGCGCGTCGCCTGCGGCGGGATCGCCCGGGAAGTGGACGCGGATCGTGGGCACGGTCAGGCCACGCTCACCCGTTCGAGGTCGGCGGGCGTGACGGTGATCACGCGGGCGAAACCGGTGTGCTGGCGGACGTAGTCGAGATCGGCCGCGTCGCCCGGGGCGTCGTGCAGCAGGGCTTCCACCCGGGCCTTGTCGGCATGCGACCAGTCTTCGTAGTCGTCGGACCAGATGGTGTGATGCTCGACGACCAGGGCTTCACGGTAAGGGTCGAGAGCGTTTGGCATCGGGAGAAACTCCAGGGGCCGGCTGCCAGGCCGAGCGGGGCAGGCGGCCCATGCCGCCCGCCAGCGGCGTCGAGTATACAATCGGTATGCCCCTCGCACCGTCAGGCACGTTGTTTCGTCCCGGCTCGATCCTCGTCGTGGCCCTGATCCTGCTCGGGATCGCCTCCGGCGGCCTGGCAATCGGGTATCAACGGGCCCAGACACGCCGCTGCCTCGCCTTTTATGGCTCCGAGGCCGCCAGGCGGGTGTCGAAGGCTCCCTCGGTCGAATTGATGAAGGTCGCCCCGTCCGATCGACCGGGGCGGCTCATCGTGACGGATCGATACGATGTGACGTCTGCCAAGGGGATCGTCCACCTGCGGCGCGGGCTCGTGGAAGACGCGGGATTCAGATGGACTGCCGACGAGCCGGCCGTCGCCCTGCCTTTGGAATCGTGGGATCATGCCCTCGTCTTTACTGATTTGGACGGGAGCCGCACGACGGTCGTCGTCAATCTGGACACTCACGGGGGATGGTTGGCCGTGGTCGGCCAAGGGGGCAGGGTGGCCTTGGGACGGCTTGGCAGAGGGCTCTCGAAATGGATCGAGGCGACGACCTCGAGCCTGTGAAAGCCTGAAATAGACCGGTGAAATCGGGCTATGGCCTCGCCGGGCCGCCCCCTATCCTCCCGGCCATGCGGTCCATCGCCGTTGCCAATCAGAAGGGCGGAGTGGGTAAGACCACCACCGCCGTCAACCTTGCCGTGGGGCTTGCCCGCGCCGGCCGTCGAGTGTGCCTGATCGATCTCGACTCCCAGGCCCATGCCACGCTTCATGTCGGCGTCATGCCTGGGTCACACCCGCTGTCGTCGTATGACGTGCTCGTCGGTGGCGAGCCGCTTTCTGCCGCGATGGTGCCGGCGGGCGACCATCTCTGGGTCGTGCCCGCGCATATCGACCTTTCCGCCGTCGAAATGGGGCTTGCCGCAACCAACGGCCGCGAATCGATCCTGCGGCAGCGGTTGGCGGCCGACCCGCGGTGCAACGGCTCGGCGGAAGACCCATTCGACTATCTCATCATCGATTGCCCCCCGTCGCTCGGGCTCCTGTCCCTCAACGCGATGGCCGCGGTCGATGAGGTGCTTCTCCCGCTCCAGCCCCACTTCCTCGCGCTCCATGGACTGAGCAAACTGCTGGAAACGATCGAAATGGTCGCGGAACACGTCAATCCGCGGCTTCGGCTGCTCGGCGTGGTGCTCTGCATGTTCGAGGCGGGCACCCGACTGGCTGCCGAGATCGGCCGCGATGTCGAGGCATTTTTTGCATCCGAATCAGGCCGTCATCCTGCATGGGAAGCGGCGAGGCTGTTCGAGACACGGATTCGACGCAATATCCGGCTGGCGGAGGCGCCAAGCTTCGGCCAGTCTGTTTTCGACTATGCCGCCGATTCAAACGGCGCCGAGGATTACGCCGCGTTGGCCGCCGAAGTCGATCGCACGGTGGTGGCCTGCCGGGAGCCCGTCCGCTGCGTTGCGTGATCGGCCGATGCCGCTGAGAAGTCGCCTGCCGTGGCGGCTGAAGCGTGCAGTTCGGGGAACCACCAATACGAGGATGCGTAGAGATCGACGCCGGTGAGGATCCCGGTGTGGTCGAAGTCTTCAGCCGACACGAACGGTGACTCGCCGCCGGAGACTCGCGACGCTTCCGCCCGGGGCGGGGCGATCGATCGAGGCCGATGGTTACGGTTGGTGACGAGCATTGAGGTCGGGATCGGAATCGACGGGGTGGTGATTGAGTTCGGGAGTCGAGCCGTGCCAGTGTCTTTCGGCAGTCCTCATGACGGGAGCCCACTTTTGACGAAATCTGCGGATTCCGAAAAGATTGTGCTTTGGGACGATTGGGTAATCAAGGATGGCCGTGCAGCATGATGGATCTGCCATTTCCCAGGCCTTTTTCCGACTTTTCGTATGCTGGAACCCGATGAACGCATTGTTTCACGAGTCCGGTTTCCAGGGGTTCACAATGACCGGTCGCATGGCCGTTCGACTGGCCGTTGTCGTCGTGTGGGCGTCCACCCTTCTTGGAACGGACCTGCTCGGCCGTGTCGGCATGGCCGCGCCCCCGACCGGGTTTCGCGAACTCGCGCCGGGCACGCTCACCGTGATCCCCTCCGACGCTGCCGCGGAAGACACGGTGCGACACAAGGACCTCGTCGATGTCACCGTCGGCCGGGCCGATATGGCGTGGACGCCAAAGCAGGAGTCGGTGAACAGCACGCTCGTGCATGTGGCCAAGAATCGGGATTTCACGTTCGACGTGTGGTGCCTGGAATTCGCATTCAAGCTCCCGAGGCTGATCGACGTGCAGGTGCCCGTGCTCGACCAAGGCGGAAAGCTCGTGCTTCGGAGCAAGCGGTGCTGGTACCTCATCTATCGGGTGCGAAACGTGGGAGGGCGTCGCACGCGGATCGATCCCGATGACCCGACGAAGCGGGAGGTCGAAACGTTCGAGACACCGATCCGCTTCATGCCGCACTTCGTCCTTGAAAGCCTCGAGGGGTTGACTGACGAGGAGGGGTTGACGGCCTACCGGGCGTATCTCGACAGGATCATGCCGGCCGCCATGGGCCCGATCCGGCAACGCGAGGATTCGGCCCGACGCTTTCTCGACAGCGCGCAGATGGCCGAGGAGCCGATCGCTCCAGGCCAGGAGCGATGGGGCGTGGCGGTGTGGGAGGATGTCGATCCACGGATCGACTTCTTCTCGATCTATGTTCAGGGCCTCACCAACGCAATCGATTGGAAACTCCGCGATGACGGGCCGGGTAAGGGGGCGGGCGAACTGACCCACGAGGCGATCAAGTCGCTCCGGCTCGCCTTCTGGCGGCCCGGCGACGCGCGTCGTGAATCCGAGGAAGAGATGAGCATCGGCTACGCGGGCATCTTTGAGCGGATGGCGCTGGGCACGGAGATCGTGCATGCCACGCGGCGGCCTGCCGAGACGGCGGCTCGCCCGTTGGACGGGTTCGCCGCGATGAAGCTCGATTGGGCCGATCTCGTGGAACCGGCCGACGGCCCGGGCGCAAGGTTCGTGCCGCTGGTGAAGCTGCTCCGTGCCGTGGCCGCTCTTCCGGCTGCGGAACGGCCTATTGCCATCCGCGACATGGTGGGCGATCTGGGCGCCGTTTCACTCGACGAACTGGTGCGATCGCTGCCCCCGAGGCCCGGCAAGGATCCGTTTGAATCTCTGGCCACGCTTGTCGAGGGGCTCGTCGAGATGCCCGATGCC
>JBJTOU010000193.1:0-6069 GCA_046074725.1 Planctomycetia bacterium | reverse complement strand
CTCGCGACATGGGCGATGGGAAAGTGCCTCAAGCACGCTCGCTTCGCGAAGGCCGTTCTTCTCACAGATCTCGCCCGGGTCGGCGCTCGGCGGGAACGGTGAGGTGGACCCCGATTTTCGGGCGCCCTGATACGGTGGAGTTTCCCGGGTGGGAGGCACCCTATCGGGAGCAGGATGATGGCCGGGAAGCGGCGAGTATTTGGGACGGCGTTTATTTCAGCTTTTGCAGTTTTGTGAGGGCCCTTTTCACGGCTGGAACTGCCGTCTGAAAAGCGGCGAGCCTCCTTCAAAGTTGATGGACTTCTACCCCCATTCACTTTGAGCAAGGAGGCTCGCCGTGGATCGTGTATCCGGATTCCAGGAGTTGCTGCAAGGACTGTCTCCCGTGACGACGGCTCCGAGCTTTGTGAGCTTCTGCACGATCGTTTCGGGCTGGTTGTTTTCGGGCCGGGGGATCATCACACGGATGATCGTGGCGGCTGGCTCCTGGGCCACGAAGCACTTCTCGTCATACCATCGGCTCGTGAGCACCGCGTCGTGGTCACTCGATGCGATGGGGCTGGCCGTTTTCACGATGATCGAGCCGTTTCTCGGTGACGTGGTGGTGCTCGGCGTGATCTTGGACTTCCCGTCGAGCCATCGATCGCGTGCTTCGCGACCGACTCAGGTCACGGGAGGGGGCACCCCCGACCTACGCGACGGGTAGCCTCTGCCGGGCACTCAAAAACTGCAAAAGTCGAAGTGAGTGGCGTTTCGGAAAACCGTCTCTGGACGCCCAAGCCGCATGCGGCGAAAAACGGCGGCATTCGGTGGGCAGGCATGCCGCTTACACTATCACTGCCATGACGATCGTTGAAGACAAGCCGGCTGCACGAGCGTTTGCCACGAGCGGAGAAGCCGCTCCGCCGTCGCGGAGCCGCCGCGGCATCTCGTGGAGCGAGATCAACCTCGTTCTCGACATCCTGCTGTTGGTGAATTTCATCGCCTTGTGTGCCTCGGCCGTGATCGTGCGGTTCGTGTTTCCGCCGGGCCCCGGGGCGAAGGGCTGGATGCTGTGGGGCCTCGACTACGACGCCTGGGCCGGAATTCAGTTTGGCCTGCTGGCGGCCCTTGCGGTCGGCATCCTCGTCCATGTGATGTTTCACTGGTCGTGGGTGTGCAACGTGCTCGCGTCGCGGCTGTCGCGGAACAAAAAGGCCCGGGTAGACGAGGGAATGCAGACGATCTACGGCGTGGGCCTGCTGATCGTGCTCTTGAACGTCATCGGGATCACGGTTGCGGCGGCGTGGCTGACGGTGCAAGGGCCTTAGCGGGTGAGCAGAATGGGCAGGCGGCGGGTGGTGCGCCAGAGAGCGAGACTGCCGTCGCGCCGCGGGCGATCGAGATCAGACCGGTCAGCATGAGACACCAGGCCGCGACTGTGTTGATCCGCCGACGGGTGGCAAGGCCCACGAGCGATCCACCCACGCCCGCCATCACCATTGCCGGCACCGTGCCCGCCCCGAAGGCCGCCATCGTCACGAGCCCCTGCACGAGGTTGCCCGTGCTTGCCGCCAGCGCGAGCATGCCATAGAGGAGCCCGCAGGGCAAAAAGCCGGTGAACAGACCGGCGAGAAACACGTCGACCAGACTCCGTCCGCCGAGCAGCGTGCGAAACATTCCCGCGCCGGGGCACGCGCCAGCCCCGACGCCGCGGTGCGGCAGGATGCCGGCGCTCCAGAGCCCCTGCACGAGCAAGACGAGCCCCGCCACGATTGCGAGCACCGCCGAGATATTGCCCCAGTCGGCGAGCGACTTCGCAGCCTCGAGGCCCACGAACGCCGCCGCCACGCCGAGCACCGCGTACGTGAAGATTCGCCCGACGGAGTAGAGCAACTGCCGCGCGAGGTTGGCCCGCCAATCAGGGGCCGCGCTGCCGATCGCCAACGCGAACGGGCCGCACATGCCCAGACAATGAGCCGACCCGAGCATGCCGGACGCCACGAGCAACGGCCACTCGATCATATCGGCGCCTCCGCGACCCGCGTCCGGGCCCCTCCGACGGCCGTGCCCGCGAGTTGCAACGAATTGGTCACCACGAACAGGCTGCTGGCCACCATCGCGGCGGCGGCCACGGCGGGATGCACCCAGCCGACCGCCGCCAGCGGGATGCAGGCTGCGTTGTAGCCGAACGCCCACAGCAGATTCCAGCGGATCGTGCGCCGCGTCTTTGCCGCGAGGCCCACGAGCCAGGGAAGGTCGCCGAGGGCGTCGCGGAGCAGGCAGACGTCGGCCGACCACCGCGACACGTCGGCGCCGCACCCCAGTGCCACCCCCACGTCGGCCGCGGCCAGCGCCGGCGCGTCGTTGATGCCGTCGCCCACCATCACGACCGTCTGGCCAGCGTGCTGGGCGGTTTGGATGGCGGCGAGCTTTTCCTGCGGCAGGAGCGGGGCCGAGCATCGCATGCCGAGTGCGTCCGCCACGGCCTCGGCCCGCTCGCGTTGGTCGCCGGAAAGCAGCCGCGTTTCGCCGCCGCCGGTCCGCAACCCGGCGAGCGCCGCGGCGGCATCGGGACGGATCACTTCCTCGAACCAGATCGCGGCCGCGGGTGCGGCCCCGGCAATCGCGAGGACGCACTGCGGGGCGGCGCCCTCCGGCCCGCCGGCGGCCCAGCGCCCTCCGGCGGCCCAGCGATCGCTGCCCAGCCGCACACTCGCGGCCGAGGCCGGATCGACAGCCTCGACGCCGCAGCCGGGCACGGTTCGCGATGCATTCACCTCCGCCGTGGCGATGCCGCGCCGGGCGGCCTCGGCCATGATCGCGGTGGAGAGCACGTGCGTGGAATCGCGGGCGAGGGCGGCGGCCAGCGCCAGCGCGCGATCCTCGTCGAGTGGCGGCTGGGCTGCGATCCGCGCGACGCGGCAGCCGCTCGTGATCGTGCCCGTCTTGTCGAAGCAAAACAGCCGCGCCCGGGCGAGCTTCGAGAAGGCGTCGCCATCGCGGATGAGCACATGCCGCCGCGCGGCCTGGCCGATCGCCGCCCACAGCGCCATCGGCGTGGCCAACCCCAGGGCGCATGGGCACGAGACCACCACCACGGCCAGCCCGGCGAGCGTGCCGGCGGCGAGGCCGTGGAGCCGCCAGTGGGCGAGGAACGTGCCGGCCGCCACGAGGAGCACGAGCGGCAAAAACCAGCTCGAGACGCGGTCGGCGAGCCGCTGCTCGCGGCTGCCGGCCTGCGCGGCCCGTGTGACGGCGTCGATCAATTGCTCGAGCGTGCCGGCGCCGGGGGCGGCCGTCACCTCAACAGTGAGCGAGCCGTCGAGGTTGATCGTGCCGCTGTGGACACAGTCGTCCGCCCGCTTGGTCACCGGGAGGCTCTCGCCCGTCACCGCCTGCTCGTCGAGTGCCGCCTCGCCGGCGACGATCCTGCCGTCGGTGGGCAGCCGCTCGCCGGGCAGCACCCGCAGCCGGTCGCCAGGTCGCACGGAGTCGAGCGCGACCTCGCGCTCATCCGCGCCATCGACGAGCCGCACGTGATCCGGGAGGAGCGTGCGCAGGTCGCGTAGGGCGGCGGTCGTCTGCAGCTTGCCGGAGGCTTCGAGCCAGCGGCCGAGGGTGACCGCGATCAGCACCATGCACGTGACCTCGAAATAAACGTGGCCGGCCCCGGCCCACACGGCCCACAGCGACTGCACGAACGCCGCCACCACGCCGGCCAGCAGCAGCAGGTTGAGTGACGCCCGGCCCGACCGCAGTTCGGCGAGGGCCTCGTCGAGCAACGGGCCGCCGAGGAGCAGCAGCACAGGCACCGTGAACACGAGGCACGCGTGGCGGGCGAGGCCGTAGAGCGCGGCCGCCGCGGGCTCGGGCGTGCCCTCCGGCTGCGACCAGAGGAGCATCGTGAACACCATCACGTTCATCGAGAAGAACACGGCCAGCCCGAGGCGGGCCATCATCCACCGGGCCGCGCCCGTCTCGCCCTGGGCGTTGGTCACGCCGGCTGCGATCCGGCAGCCGACGCAGCAGTACCGCGGGCCATCCCGCGCCGCGGCCCGTCCGATGGGGAGGCCGCAATAGTCGCAGGATGTGGTCACGGCTTCTGGATCAGTTCGATCTGCATGGCCGGCAGGAGGAAGCGGATCGTGTAGGCGACGGCGAAGATCCAGAAGCCGATCCAGATCACCCGCACGTACCACGGAATCGCGTTGCCCGTGTAGTCGTGGAACCGGTTGTCGGCCTCGGGGGAACTGCGGTGTGAATCGGAAAGCGTGTCGGGCATGGGGTGGTCCTCGCGAAAAGCGGTGCGGGTCACTGGCCGTGGTGCGGGAGTTCCCTGTCGAGCCGCGCCTCTCCCTCGAGCATCTCATACTTCGGCTGTTCGAGATCGTGGAACATGCCGTTCCAGGCGGCCCAGAGCAGGAGGCAAAAGAAGCCGGCGCTGGCCAGCAGGTAGTTCATGATCGGGGCCACGGCGAATTCGCCGCCGCTGGAGCCACGGTAGATGTGGACGAACTCGACGAACTTGCCGATGAAGCCATACATGCTCGGGATGAGGATGAGCACTCCCATCCCCAAAGTCACCCACATCGTGCGCCGCCGCGAGGCGAGGCCGGCCGACTGCGTGACGCCCGTCATTGCGTCACCTCCACGAGTTCCTCGTAATAGGGATACTCCGGCAGCCACGAGCCGAGCCACTGGACGTAGGTCATGATCGCCAGGCCGCGGCGGTTGGGCTTGTCGGGCGCGCCATCGAAGAACCAGGGGTATTCCGGCATCGGTGAGGCGTTCGACACGATCGTCGGCTTGTAGAAGTGGACGGCGTGCCAGTCGTTGCCGCGGCGGCCGCCTTCGCGGGACAGATCGGGACCGACCCGCCGCGTGCCGAACATGACCGGCCGCTGCAGCTCGTTGTCGTATTCCTCCGTCTTCGACACGGGGCCGTAGCGGAGCGATTCGTTCGACACCGGGCGGACGAACTGGCTGTGGCAGTGCCAGCAGCCCTCGCCCACGTAGATCTGCCGGCCGAGCCTCAGGGCCTCGGCGCACGTGTCTTCCGAGACCTCGCCGAACGCCGCCTTGAACTGTTCGGGATACCGCGTGGAGAGATCGCGGAACTGCGACATCACCCGCTTGTTCACCACCTCCTCGGCGGTCTTCTCCGGGCGATCCTTGTACATGATCATCGGCACGGCGCCGTTGCCGAGGAAAGCCAGCAGGAAGAACCCGATGCCGGCGATGAAGAAGATGCCCGACTTGCTCTCAAACATGTGCCACTCCGAGGCGATCGATCAGGGGGTGCGGTGGGGAATCAGGCGGGCGACGCCAGCGACGAGCCGCCGGCCGGCAGCCGCTCGTCCGCCCGCTCGCCCCTGAACGTCATCCACAGGTTGTAGAGGAAGCAGAGAAGCCCGCCGAACATCGCCAGGCCGGCGAACACGCGGGTGATCCAGAACGGCTGCGAGCCGATCGTCGATGCGTCCCACGGCTGGAGCGACGCCCAGTACCAGCCCTGGAAGACGCCGGCCAGCGTGAGGTCGATGAACATCACGAACAGGCCGCCGGCCGAGAGCCAGTAGTGGTATTCCAGCAGCTTGCGGCTGTACCACTCGCGGCCGAGGAGCTTGGGGAACAGGTAGATCATCATTCCGAACAGCCACAGGCTGAACACGCCGAACATCACCAGGTGCGCGTGGCCCACCACCCAGTCGGTGAAGTGGATCAGCTTCTGGAACGTGAGCGTCACCTGCAGCGCGCACTGGAAGCAGGTGATGAAGTAGAACACCATGCCGGTGTAGAAGTAGCGGATCGGCAGGTTGTTGAAGAATGCGTCGTAGCCCTTGCTGCCGAGCGTGCCGAAGAAGTTGATCACCACCGTGGCCACGACGAGCTCCACGGCGATCGTGGAGATCACCGCGCCGTACTGGAGGAACATCGGGATCGGCGTGTAGAGGAAGTGGTGGATGCCCTGGAGGGGATAGAAGAAGGCCAGCCCCCAGAACCCGACGAGCGACAGGCCGTGGCTCCAGATCGGCTTCTTCAAGAGGATCGGCACGAAGTAGTACATCAGGCCCCAGCCGAGCGGCG
>JBJTOU010000192.1:0-34976 GCA_046074725.1 Planctomycetia bacterium | reverse complement strand
CGGCGGCTCGCCGCGGCGCTCGGCGTTGCGGAGGCCGATGCGGCAGTGACGCTGCCCATGCGAACCCAGGCGATCGCGCCGGTGCGGAGGTCCTTCCATGGCTGAGCATCGACACGACGATGTCCGACGACGTGGCGGCACGCGGAAGCGGTCGCTGGCGGCGAGGTTGCGGCACGAGGCCCGCGGCTGCAGGCCCGGCTTCTCGCCGGCGTTGCACGGCCGCGTGGTGGCGGCCGTGGCGGCGCCCGCGGTCGTTCGTGCCGCGAACGATCTGCCCGCCACGGCGGTCGCACCGCCGCTGTGGCGACGCCAACGTGCCGCGGGTTTGCTGATCACGGCGGCCTGCGTCGCCGTCGCGCTGGTCGTCGCCGGCGTCCGGTCGCAGCCGCAGCGACCTTCGCTCGAGGATGGCGTCGATCTCGCCGGCGTCGCTGGCGGGCCGGGCATCGAGCGGCTTCCGACGCCCGCCGAGATCGGTGAGGGCGTGCTGGCCGAGGTGACGACGCTCGCGGTGGCCGCCGTGGGCGTGCCCGCGTGGAGCGACCTCGCTGCCTTCGATCCGGCCTCGTTCGTTCCGGGCGACGACGCGAGCCGTTGACGGACGCGGATAGGCCGGCCAGCGGCACTTCGGCAAGCGTTTGACCGGTGACGAACGGTCGATGGGGTGTGGTGAGGGGCGCTGCGCCGCACGGTGGGCTGTGTGGCCAGTGCCTTCACCGTCGGCACGCGTGTTTCCAGCCCCGTCTTCTCCCGTCACCAGATCCGGATTCGCTCCTTCACCGGCTTCCAAAGGGCGTCCCCCTCCTTCACCTCGAAGGCGTCGTAGAAGGCGTCGAGGTTGGAGACGGGGCCGTTGGCCCGGTAGCGCGACGGGCTGTGGGGATCGGTGAGGAGCCGGCGGATGAGTTCGTCGTCACGGTACTTCCGCTGCCAGACCCGGCTCCAGCCGACGAAGAAGAGTTGGTTGCTCGTCCAGCCCTGCACCTTCTCCGGTTCCTTACCGCCCTTCGCCAACTGGAAGGCCTTGTAGGCGACGGCGAGGCCGGAGAGGTCGGCGATGTTCTCGCCGAGGGTGAAATCACCCTTCACCCGACGCGCGGGGAGAGGTTCATACGACGAATACTGTTCCACGAGCCGCTTGGTGAGCACTTCGAAGGCCACACGGTCGGCGTCGGACCACCAGTTCTCGAGGTTCCCGTCGCCGTCGTAACGGCTGCCCTGGTCGTCGAAGGCGTGGCTGATCTCGTGGCCGATGATGCCGCCGATGCCGCCGTAGTTCAGGGCGTCGGGGGCATCGACCGAGAAGAAGGGGGGCTGGAGGATCGCCGCCGGGAAGACGATCTCGTTGAGCGAGGAGTTGTAATAGGCGTTCACCGTCTGCGGCGTCATCCCCCACTCCTCGCGATCGACCCGCTTGCCGAGCTTGGACACGTTTCGGGCATGCTCGAACTGCCGCGAGCGCATGATGTTGCCGACAAGGTCGTCGGGCTTCACCTCGAGGCCGTCGTACGGACGCCATGCTTCGGGATAGCCGATCTTCGTCGTGATCTTCGCGAGCTTTTCCTTCGCCTTGGCCTTCGTCGTGGGCGTCATCCACTC
The DNA here is from genome assembly GCA_046074725.1 of Planctomycetia bacterium. Classification (GTDB taxonomy): domain Bacteria; phylum Planctomycetota; class Planctomycetia; order Pirellulales; family UBA1268; genus CACORA01. Next base: position 33,377 of record JBJTOU010000192.1, on the reverse strand, counting down.
GAGTTCGTCGATGCTCGACCCGAAGGCGGCGAGCAGATTCTTCACGAGCATGTCCATCCGGGCCTTCGCCTCGGGGGTGAAGTGTTCCTTTACGTACAGCTTGCCGAGGACGTCGCCCAGGGCCCCGAAATCGCCCGCCCCCTGGCCGCTGATCGCCTCCACCGAGCGCTTCCAGCGAGGCAGCTCCTCCCGGATTCCGGCGATCGCCCGGCCATGGAAGTCGAAGTGCGCCTTCTCGAAGTCGGGGGCGAGGAACGGGGCATAGGCGTCGAGGAGTTTGAAGCGGAGCCACGTCTTCCACGTGGCCACGTCGATCGTGGGGAAGAGGGTGTCGAGCTTCTCGAAGTAGCTCGGCGTGGTCACGTTCACGTCGGCGATGCCGGGGGTGCCGGCGGCCTCGGCGAACGCTGCCCAGCGAAGATTCGGCGTCTTCTTGGCGAACTCGGAGGCCTGGAACTTGTTGTAGGTCTTGATCGCGTCGCGCAGTTCGTCACGCGGCCACTGGATCTCGGCGAGCTTCTTCTCCACCTCGAGCACCGTCTCTCCGGGATGCGCGATCGCGTCGCCTGTGAGCGACGCGAGACGATCGACGTAGGCCGCGAGCGCCTTCCGCGCCGCGACCTCCTTCTCACCATCCTTCAGGTAGTAGTCGCGGTCGGGGAGCGTCGTGCCCCCCTGGACGACCGTCGTCAGGTGCCGAGTCGAGTCCTTGCCGTCGATGCCGACGAAGTGGCCGATCGGCGAATCGACGCCGAGACGCCCGGCATCGCCGAAGGCGCGGGCGACCTCGTCGTGGGACGATAGGCCGTCGATCCGGGCGAGCATCGGCTGGACCGGCGTGAAGCCGAGCTTCTCCACGCGTTCGGTGTCCATGAAGGCGCGGTGGAAGTCGCCAACCTTGCGGGCGTTGCTCCCGGCCGGCATCTGCTCGGCCGCGGCCTTCTCCACGATCGCCCGGATCCGCTCGCGCGACAGATCGTCGAGCTTGATGAAGGCGCCGTAGTTGCTCTTGTCGGCCGGGATCGGCGTCTCCTTGAGCCAGGTGCCGTTGACGTATTCATAGAGGTCGTTTTGAGGACGGACCTTGGTGTCGAGGGCCGAGACGTCAACCGGCCCCTTGGCGGTGCCCGGCGTCTGGGCGGGTGCCTGGGCGGCGTGGAGAAGGACGAAGCCGAGCACGAGCGAGAGCGACCGACGGACCATGAAAGACTTCTCCCGGGGGGCGAACGATGGAAAGGCCCGGAAATGTATCATGTCGTGCGGGGAGACGGGCAACCATCGGTGCGGGCACCGTCCGGCACGACGCCGCCGCGGGCCACCGAGGAGGAGCTGAACGATGCGCCGGAACGCCTCTGTCACGACCGTCCTGATCGTCTTCTTGATCGCCCCTCTGGCAGCGGCCTGGACGGCGAGGGCGTCATTCGGGGATGGCGGGGTCGAGGAAGGCCCGCAGGTCGCGATGGAGCTTTTCGAGGTCGGGCCGATGGAGATACATCATGTGCCCGGATTCGTATTCCGCATAGGTGACGTTCTTGCGGAGTTCGGGGTCGATGCCGAGGTGGTCGATCGAGTGCACCAGCGACAGGAAGGGCACGGCCAGGTCGCAGCGACCCACCTGCACGAGAAGCCGGAGATGGTGGTTGCGGCTCATCGCCTCGCCGAGTTGGCCGACCGTGCTTGAATAGCGGTTCTGGTCGTGCGGCCAGGGGCCCACGCCCGTCAGCACCCGGTAGGGCTGGTCGCTCTCGAACATGAGTTCTTCGCGGACGTAGGCGTTCATCACCGCGGCGAGCGGCCCCAGCGCCGCATCATAGGAGGGGTCGAACCGCGGGTCGCCGCTCGCCTGATCGCCGTCGCGGCCCGTGATCCGGCCGTCGAATCGGCCCAGGATCAGCCGGTCGGCGGCGAGCAGCTTCTCGCGGAAGGTGGAAGGGGCGATGCGGAGGTCGTGGTCGAGCACGAGCTGTTCGGAAAGCCCCGTGAAGCGGGCGAGTTTCGCCGCGACCGTCTGCCGCGTCGCCGCCGGCAAAGCCGCCCCGGCGTACAGCGCCGTCACGTACTCGCCCGCAGCGAAGTCGGTGGACTCGGCGAGCGCCTTGGCCCGGTCGGCCTGGAGATCCGCGGGCAGCCGGCCATGCGCGTGGGCCACGGCCGTGAAACTCGGCAGGAAGAGCGAGTATGGCAGGTCGTTCGCCGAGCCTGGGATGATCGTGGCGTAGTCAACCAGGCCCGAGACGAGCACCAGCCCGTTCAAGAACATGCCGTGGCAATCCTGAAGTTCGGCCGCGAGCCCGGCGGCGCGAAACACGCCGTAGCTCTCGCCGCAGAGATACTTGGGACTCCGCCAGCGGGCGTGCCTGGTCGTGTAGAGCCGGATGAACTCGGCCATCGCGGCGATGTCAGGATCCTTGCCGAAGAACTGCTCCGGCTTCTCGTCCTTGGCGGCACGGCTGAAGCCGGTCGAGACGGGATCGATGAACACCAGGTCGCAGGCCGGGAGGATCGTGTGCTCGTTGGCCACGAGCTCGAACGGCGGCGGGGGCAGCGAGCCGTCAGGGTTGACCTTGGCGCGACGGGGCCCCAGGCCGCCCAGATGCAGCCACACCGCCGCGGCACCGGGGCCGCCGTTAAAGCAGAACATGATCGGCCGCCGGGCGGCGTCGGCCTCGGTCGAGAGCGTGTAGGCGACGTAAAAGATGCTGGCCCGCGGGCCGCCGTCCTCCTTCAAGAGGGGCAGCATCCCGGCCTCGGCCTTGTAGGCCAGTTCGTGACCGCCGATCGTGAGCGCGTGTTCCGTGATCACTGGAGGTTGGCTCGCGTCGGGCAGCGTCGCGACCGGTTGCTTGGCGGCCGAGGCCTTGTCGGGTTGAGCCTCGGCGCCTGGCTCGTCGGCCCGGGCCGGAGCCAGGAGTGAAACGGCGGCCAGCAGGATCAAGCGAACGGCCGCGCGGGGCATGAGAGGCTGCATCGTGGGAAGGCGGGAAAGAGGGCGGAGGGACCGGTGAACCACAGGGGGGACAGAAGCACGACAACCCAGACAAGCATAGCTCACGCCAGCGGACGCGGAGTGGCTCCAGCCCCAGCGGATGGACCCGGGGCTCGTGGCCCCCGAATGGCAGTGGCTCGAGTCGGGACGCTCGTGCGACCTGTCGATCACCGGCAATCGGATCGAAGACTGCCCGACGCACGGGATCGTCGTGCAGGCCCGGGACGGCAATGGATGGGTGAGCCCGGCTGGCGGCCACCGCAACATCCGGATCGTCGGCAACAGCATTCGCAACGTCGCCCTCCCGTGCATCCTCTGCACATCGACCGATGGGCTCGAACTCCGCCACAGCATGCTGTCTCGCCGTCTCTGTGCCGAATGGTTCGGGACGTTCTGCCTGGTTTTTGCAGGAACCGTGGAAATTCCCCCGATGTGGAGTTCGTGCTGCCCCTGATCCTCATGCCGCTGTGGTGGTGCATGAATGCCAGCCGGGATGTCAGGGTTTCTGCCCTTCGACATCACCGGAATGAATCAGGTTTTCCGGAGGCGTCTCGTTGGCGTACGCCTGCCAGGCCGCTTCGATGTCGGCCTCGCGCTCGTCGCCCGAGTGGAAGATGAGACGGTGTCGGAGACGGAGCGTCTCGCCGGGGGCGAGCGTGATCGTGGCGTCGGGAAGCTTTGGATCGTATGCCTGGCTGGCGAACGGATTCGCCGAGAAGAGGCCGTATGTGCGGGCATGCCAGCGGGTGGGATGCCGGAAGCTCGAAGGATGATCGAGGAATGCGATGCCGAGCGTCTCGCCATCGACGGGGCCGTGGTAATCACACCAACGGGCCGGCTTCGACCAGGCGTCGGCATCGACGGCGCCTTCGCTCGTGACGATCCGGCCTCCTTCCTTCGAATCGACCGCCATGCTGACCGGCACGCGGATGAAGAGCCCTGCGTCTTTTCGGTCGCCGATCCGCACCGGCTTGTCGCCACCGACGAGATCCTGATCGATGTCGATCGAGCGTGTCTTCGCGGTCGCCCGAAACGTGAGCCGGCGGCGCTCGGTGAGGTTCACACGGCCGGTTGGACCAAGATGATCGCAGAGTGATTCCACGACGGCCTGATCGGCGCCGGCTTCACGCCGCGTGAACGTGCGGTGCCGGATCGATCCGAGGTTTGCGATCGCCTGCCTCGCGCGGGACTCTTTCTCGGGATCCGCGAGCAGGGGCTCGTAGGTGCTGCGGTCGTGCCAGGTGTCGCCGGCATAGTCTTCATGGCCGAACGTGAGGCCGCGATGATGCGGATGATCACGCTGCTTCTCCGGCTCCGACGGCAGATCGACCAGCGGATAGCCGCGGGTCATCGGCTTGCCGGTCGGCCCCACGATCGGCCAGACACAGGGCTTGTTGGCCTGGTCGATCACGTAGCCGGCGAACGGCGTGCCGTCGAATTCGATGCTCACGCCCGTGGTCGTCTGCGTGATCGAGAAGCCCCGCGGCGTCTCGACAGCGACGACCGAAGGAGCCGCCACGGTCGCGGCGCCGAGCAACGCGAAAAAAAGGGGCGGTTTCATGGCCGATGAGTATATTCCTCTCACGAACACGAAAGGCAGGGATTTCATCCGATGCGCTACGCGATCTGCAATGAAACCTACGGCGACTGGCCGTTCGCGAAGGCCTGCGAGCATGCGGCGACCTGCGGTTATTCCGGCATCGAGATCGCCCCGTTCACGCTCGCGCCGCTTGCCACCGACATCTCCCGCGGGAGGCGGGTCGACGTGAAGCGGGTTATCGAGGCGGCGGGGCTCGAGTGTGTGGGGCTCCACTGGCTGCTCGCCAAGACGACAGGATTTCACGTCACCCATCCCGATGAGGAGGTCAGGCGGCGGACGGTGGACTATCTCGGCGAGATCGCGAGGCTGTCCGCCGATCTCGGCGGTCGCGTGCTCGTCTTCGGGTCGCCGCAGCAGCGGAGCCTCGTGCGGGGCACGACGCGCGAGCAGGCGACGGACCATCTGGAGAGCGTGTTTTCACGGCTGGTGCCGGTGCTCGAACAGACGGATACCGTCGTGGCCCTCGAGCCGCTTTCGCCGGCCGAGACGAACGTGCTCACGACCGCCGCCGAGACCTGCCGGCTCATCGAAAGGATCGGATCGCCCCACGTGCGGCTGCACCTCGACGTGAAGGCCATGGCGAGCGAGCCGACGCCGATCCCCGAGATCATCCGTGCACACGCCAAGCATCTCGAGCACGTCCACGCCAACGACGTCAACCTCCAGGGGCCGGGCTTCGGCGATGTTGACTTCATGCCGATCTTCAAGGCACTCGACGACGCGGGCTACCAGGGCTGGGTGAGCGTCGAGGTGTTCGACTATTCCCCCGGCGCGGAAAGGCTCGCGCAGGAGAGCATCGACACCATGCGGGCATTCCATGCGTCGCTGTAAACGCCTTCGCCCAGGCCGTTCAGGAGCTGCAGTGACGGGTGGCAGGTCGTGCCGGTGATGGAAAATGCCGTCGGCGGTGATGTCCGGCCGGCGTGTCGTCGCTCACCGGAAGAGCGATTGGATGCGGCCGAATGAAGCAGGCAAGACCGGAGATTCCGACTTCGACATCGGCGGCTGTGGCTTTGCCTTCATAGGGCCTTGATACGCGGCGATGGCGTCGGGAGTGAGCCGGCCCCAGGCCCGTTCCTGGTAGATGGCAAGCGCGTGCAATGCGTGGCACATCGGCCCGATCTTCCAGTCTTTCTCCGGTTCGTCTTCGAGGATGCCGGCGAGAAACTCGACCGCTTCCACCGTCTTGGGATGGTAGAGCACCTGCTGGTCCGCGGTGGAAACAAGGAACTCGAGCATGTGTCCGGTGGTCCGCAGCTTCCGCTCGACGTCCCAGGCGTCTTCGGGCTTTTCAAACCAGGCCGTGCTGAAACTGCCGTCGCGGTTTTGGAGTTCACTGAACATCCGCTGATGATGAAGACGGTAGTACCGGTTGGCTCGCACATAGATCCCGTCGAGTCCGCCGGTCGCCTCCCGCCGCTTCTGGCAGGCGAAACCGAGCGCAAAAAGCCGGTGCGTGCCGCCGCAGGGAGCGCCGTGAATGGGCTGCTCCAATTCCTCTTCCACGAGCTTCGGGATCGACCAGGTCGTGCCGTCGTCGCTTTTCCAGGTGGCGTCGGTGTCGAGGTAGTGGGCCATCGAGATCAGGACGAAGGTCAGTTCACTCTTTTCGACGCACGCCCGCTTTTCCGACTCGATCAGGTCGTCGATCGTGAAATGTTTTCCATCGACCTGGAAGGGCGTCGATCTCGGGAGTCGGGACTGGGCCATCACGGCGAGATACTGTCCGGCATGGCCCTGCATGCCCTTGCCTTGGAGCGCGACGAGTCGTCCGCGGTCCACCGCCACCATCACCTGCCCATTGCAGCGCCTGCCGTGGTTGAGCCATTCGAACGCACCGTCGAGGTCGCCGGCCGTACCGCCCACCTTGACCTGCGCGCCGGCTCCCCAGGTGATCCCCCAGTGCATCACCTCCCAGGGATTGTTGGCCATGGTGGTGAGCGGCCTCTTCCGGTAGAGGCCAAGGACGTGTGCGATTTGCCGGCGGATCGACTCCATGCGGTGTGTTCGGGGCGGGGGCGTGGCTGTCGCCTCGTCCTTCCTGAGTCCACGTTCCGGTGGCAGCGGCGCGAACGGGATCTCGGAGGTCGTGCCGAAATCCCGCGCACCGTGGGCCATCGTCGCCTTCGGGGGATCGGCGGCGAAGCCGGTCGCGAGCGTGGTAACGAGCAGAATGGCGATGCCGAGGTGGAAGAACCGCATGCTGGTTTCCCGAGATCGATCGAGGTCGAAGGTTCAAGGAGGGTTTCGACGCCGGTCCCGAGTGGGATTCAGCAGGCGGAAAAGGGCATGGCTGCCTGAACGCCGCTTGACCGGTTTGCCCCGTTTCGATCGGGCGCCACGCTTTCCGACATTCGCCGACCCGCAAGGTTTGCCAGGGGCTCACCGCGGACAAAATTGGCCTCCGTACAATCTTCGGAGCCATGCGAAACCATGCCATGCGAAAGCAGGCATGGCACGGCTGTTCCAGGAAGTTCGGGGCCAGTCGCGATGAACCTTTCTCGGAAACGTGTCATGGTGACAGGCACCGTGCAGGGAGTCGGGTTTCGGCCGTTTGTCTGGCGGCTGGCGAGCCGGCATGGTCTGTCGGGCTTCGTGGCCAACGGGCCGGAGGGCGTGACCATCGAACTGCAGGGGGAGACCGCATCGATCGATTCGCTCATCACGGCGCTTCGCGGGGAATCGCCCCCGCTGGCGGAGGTCGCGAGGATCGATGTCGAGCAACTGCCGATCGCGCAGGAATCGGTGGCACGATTCTGGATCCGGGAATCGGACACTGCGGACCAGCCGGCGCTGTCGGGCCCCGCGGCGGTGCCGCCCGACATCGCCACTTGTCCGGCGTGCCTCGCCGAGATTCGCGATCCGACGAACCGACGTTTCCGTCATGCGTTTACCAACTGCACCGACTGCGGCCCGCGTTTCACGATCATCCAGAGCCTGCCCTACGACCGGCCGCGGACGACGATGGCCACCTTCCCGATGTGTCCGGCATGCGCAGCCGAGTATGACGACCCGGCAGACCGGCGGTTTCATGCACAGCCCACGGCATGCCCTCAGTGCGGTCCGATCGTGTGGTTCACGGCCGCAGACGACCCTGGCGGGATCGCGGTCGAGAGGACCGCGGCACCATGCCGTGGCGACGATGCCATCGAAGCGGCCCGCGATCGGCTCCGCCGCGGAGGCCTGCTTGCCATCAAGGGGATGGGAGGATTTCATCTCGTCTGCGATGCCACGAGCGACAGGGCCGTGGCACGCCTTCGGGAACGAAAGCATCGGCAGCAGAAACCGCTTGCCGTCATGGTGGCCGACACGGCCGCGGCATGCCGGTGCGCCGACGTGACTCCGCAGGAGCAGCTTCTCGTGGAGAGCCGATCACGGCCCATCGTGCTCGCCCGGAAGCGGCCCGATGGCGGCGGTCTCTCGGCGGCGATCGCACCCGGCAACGATTTCGTCGGCCTGATGCTTCCGTGCATGCCGCTTTATCACCTGCTTTGCGAGGGCATGCCACCCCTGGTGATGACGTCGGGCAACCGTGCCGAGGAGCCGATCGCGCACGACAACCACGATGCAGCGCACCGGCTCGGCCCCCTGGTAGACGGATTCCTGATGCACGACCGCGCGATTCATGTGCCCTGCGACGACTCGGTGGTCCGCTGCGCGGCCGGTGCATCGCTGCCGATTCGTCGCTCGCGCGGCCACGCGCCCCTGCCGATCCGCCTTGCCGGCGGCGGGCCGCCCGTGCTTGCGGTCGGGGGCGAACTCAAGGCGACGCTCTGCGTGGCCCGTGACGACCATGCCTTCATGAGCCAGCATCTCGGCGACATGGGAAATCTCGAGACGCTCGCCGCCTTCGGCCACGCCGCCGACCACATGATGCGGCTCTTCGACGTCGTTCCCTCCGTCGTGGCCTGCGACATGCACCCCGGCTATCTCTCGACCGAGTGGGCCCGTCGGTTCGCCGCCGAACGGGGCATCCCGCTTCGTGCCGTCCAGCACCACGAGGCCCACGTGGCATCGCTGCTGGCCGACCATGCCGCCATCGACATGCCGCTCATCGGCGTCTGCTTCGATGGCACTGGCTACGGCCGGGATGGCACGATCCACGGAGGCGAGGTCTTCATCGCGCCGCGGGGCACGGGCGGCGGCATGCACCGGGGGGCGCACCTCGAGCCGTTCATGCTCCCGGGGGGCGACACGGCCATTCGCCACCCGTGGCGGACGGCGCTCGCGATGCTTCATGCGGCCGGCATCGAGTGGCGGGACGACATGCCGCCGGTCGCGTCTGCCCCGCCGGAGGTGATCGCCGTGGTGCGGCGGCAGTTGGATACCGGCCTTGCGTGTGTGGCGACGACGAGCATGGGGAGGATCTTCGACGCCGTGGCGGCGCTGGCTGGGGTCAAGCAATCGATCTCCTACGAGGCCGAAGCCGCGATGAATCTCGAGGCCCTGGCCGCGGGGGCGAACGACACCGGCGAAGCGTATGCCATGCCGATCATCGCCGGGGAACCGCTTCGGATCGAGTGGCGGCCGGCCGTGGCCGGGATCGTGGAGGATCTCCGTGGTGGCGTCGATGCCGCGGTGATCGCCTCGCGGTTTCATCGCGGCGTCGCCGGGGTGATCGCCGACGTGGCGATCCGGCTTCGGCAGCGGAGCGGCATCAATGCCGTCGGTCTCACCGGCGGTGTCTTCCAAAACGTGCTGCTCGCGCGGCTCACCGTCGATGCCCTGCATGCCGCGGGCTTCACCGTGCTCCTGCACGAGCGGGTGCCACCCAACGATGGAGGCCTGGCGCTCGGCCAGGCCGTGATCGCCCAAAACGGCTGAAGCCTCCCGGCCTTGGCGCGAAGTATGACATACTCATGCCCATGAGCCATCCAAGACCGACATTTCCATCCCGACCGCCGGTCGGCGAAATCACTTTCCTCGAGGCCATGCCGCTGACGATCATGATCGCAGTGGTGGGGATCATCGCTCGGGCCGACGACGGTTCGATCCTGCTCCACGGTCGCGATGCGACAGTGCATGGCACGATGCTTCGCTACGAGCCGGAGCCCCACAAACAGACGCTCGGATATTGGAACAACGTGGAGGATGCCGCGGAGTGGACCTTCACGGTGGCGGTGCCAGGGGAGTTCGAGGTCGAGGTGCTGCAGGGCTGCGGCAAGGGCCACGGCGGCAGCACGATGAAGGTCGCCTTCGACGCAGGCCGCGAGCGAGCGCCCGAGCCGCTTTCGTTCGTCGTGGAAGACACGGGCCACTTCCAGGCCTTCGCGCCTCGGGCCATCGGTCGGGTGACCCTGATGGCCGGGCAGCACACGCTCCGCATTCAGCCAACGACGATCGTCAACGTCGCCTGCTGCGACATCCGCCAGGTGCGGCTCGTGCCTGTCGTGACGGTCTCGAAGCGGTCGACGCGGCCGAACATCCTCTTCATCTTCTCCGACGATCATGCGCAGCATGCGATTTCCTGCTACGGATCGAAGGTCAACACCACGCCCCATCTCGACCGGCTTGCCGCCGCCGGAGCCCGGTTCACGAATTCGTTCGTGACCAACTCCATTTGCTCACCCAGCCGGGCGACGCTGCTCACCGGCCAGTATTCCCACAAGAATGGCGTGCCTGTCTTCAACGCCTTCGACGGCTCCCGCGACCATGTCGCCAAGCGACTCCGTGCCGCCGGCTACCACACCGGGATGATCGGAAAGTGGCACCTCGGCACCGCCCCCACCGGCTTCGACCGCTGGATCGTGCTGCCGGGACAGGGTGAGTACTGGAATCCGACGTTTCTCGTTCCCGGCGGCACACTCACGATCGAGGGCCACTGCACCGAGATCACGGGCGACCTGGGCATCGAGTTTCTGAAGACGCGGCCGTCGGAACAACCGTTCTTCCTCATGCTCCATCACAAGGCACCACACCGCGACTGGTCGCCTGACCTGCGAAACAAGGCGACGTTCGCGGGAGCCGAGGTACCCGAGCCGGCGACGCTCCGGGATGACTACGCCTCGCGTCCGGCCGCGCTGCCTGAGAACCGGCAGGCGATCGCCCGCGATCTCACGCGCGGCGACCTCAAGCTGCAACCACCGACCAGCCTGTCCGGGAAGGAGCGTCAGCGGTGGCTGAAGGAAAAACCGATGAGCGTGGAGGTCGATGGCAAAACGCTCACGGGAGACGATCTCCTGCGTTGGAAATACCGACGGTTCATGCAGGACTATCTCGCCTGTGTGCAGGGTGTCGACGACAGCGTTGGCAAGGTGCTCGACTTCCTCGACGAGTCCGGGCTGGCCGACGACACCATCGTGGTCTACACGACCGACAATGGCTGGTATCTCGGCGATCTGGGCCTCTTCGACAAACGCTTCATGTATGAGCCTGGTCTGCGGGTGCCGCTGATCGCGCGCGGGCCGGGCATCCAGCCGGGTTCCACGCCAGAGGCGTTCGTGGCCAACATCGACCTCGCGCCGACATTTCTCGACCTCGCTGGCCTGGCGATTCCCGACTCGATGCAGGGGAAGAGCGTCGCCCCGCTGTTGCGTGGCGAGACGCCCGCCGGCTGGCGACAGAGCGTCTACTACCGCTATTACGACGATCCCGGGGCCCACGAAACGCGTGCCCACTACGGCGTGCGGACGGCCACCCACAAGCTGATCCACTTCTGGACGAAGGACGCCTGGGAACTGTTCGACCTCTTGGCCGATCCGAACGAGCAGCACAACCTGCTCCACGACGAAACGGAGGCGACATCGAGGCCGGTGGCCAACACGTTCACGGCACTGAAGGCCGAACTGACGCGACTTCAGCGGGACTACCAGGACGACGGCCTCTACGCCGATCCGGCCACGTGGCCGGACACAAAAGTGGATGGCACTTCTCGGAATCAGCCCGGGCTCGGTGAAAAAACGATCGCCGAGGCGATCGGTTTGACCACCGGACAATAATTCGCCGCGTCTCCCCTTCGTGCATCCGATGGACCGGGCTTTCCTCCGAGGGCCGCCGTCCGTGCGCGATGCTCCCGTCGCCGTCGCCCCAACCATGCCCGACTACGATCGGGCTCGCCGGGAATTTTCATGGGCGCGGGCCCGCGGCCTGCTCGCCGGGCTGCCCTATGCCCGCGGCCTGAACATCGCGCACGAGGCGGTCGATCGTCATGCGGCCTCCGGGCGGGCCACGCATGTCGCGATCCGCGCGATCTCGCTCGATGGTAGCCGGCGAGACTTCACCTACGGCGAACTCGCCCGACAGACCAGCCGGTTCGCCAACGTGCTCCGCGGCCTCGGCATCGCGGCGGGCGACAGGGTGTGCGTCATGGCCGACCGCATCCCGGAACTCGTGATCGCGGCGATCGGCACGTTCAAGTCGCGGGCCGTCTTCATGCCCCTCTTCGCCGCCTTCGGTCCCGAGCCGATCCGGGCCCGCGTGGAGATCGGCCAGCCACGTGTGCTCGTCACCACGCAGAGCCTTTACCGGCGGAAGATCGCCCCGATCCGCGAGCGGCTCTCCTCGGTCGAGCATGTCATGCTCGTGCGGGACGAGGCGGGCCCTCTGCCCGCGGGCGTGATCGACTTCCACGAGGCCCTGTCCGCCGCCGAGGATCATTTCACGATTCCCGCGACGGCGGCCGACGATCCCGCGCTGCTCCACTTCACCAGCGGCACCACGGGCACGCCGAAGGGGGCGATCCACGTGCACGAGGCGGTGGTCGCGCACCATGCGACGGGCATGCTCGCCCTCGACCTCCACCCCGGCGACATCTTCTGGTGCACGGCCGATCCCGGGTGGGTCACCGGCACCTCCTATGGCATCATCGCTCCACTGACATGCGGCGTGACGAGCATCCTCGACGCGGGTGATTTCGATGCCGTGCGGTGGTACGGCATCCTGAAGGACGAGCGGGTGACGGTCTGGTACACGGCGCCCACCGCCATTCGGATGATGATGCGGCTGGGGGCCGATCTCGCGCGGCAGTTCGACACGAGCCGGCTCCGGTTCCTGGCCAGCGTCGGCGAACCGCTCAATCCAGAGGCGGTCGAGTGGGGGCTCGACGCCTTCGGCCACATGTTCCACGACAACTGGTGGCAGACCGAGACGGGCGGCATCATGATCGCCAACGTCGCAGCCCTGCCGATCCGACCCGGCTCGATGGGCAAGCCGCTCCCCGGGATCGACGCGGCGATCGTCGAGCGACGGCCCGACGGCCGCATCGGCGAGGTCTGCCTTCCGGACCAGCAGGGGGAGATCGCGATCCGTCCCGGCTGGCCGTCGATGTTTCGCGGTTACTGGAACGACCCGGCCCGCTACGCCGCCTGCTTCGCCGACGGCTGGTATCTGACGGGCGATCTCGCGCGGCGTGATGCTGACGGGTATTTCTGGTTCGTGGGCCGGAAGGACGACGTCATCAAGACATCCGGGCATTTGGTCGGCCCGTTCGAGGTGGAGAGCGTGCTCCTCGAACACGAGGCCGTCGCGGAGGCGGGCGTCATCGGCAAGCCCGATGAAAGCGCGCATGAGATCGTGAAGGCGTTCGTGTCGCTCAAGCCGGGCTTCGCGGCCGGCGCCGCCCTGGAGAAGAATCTGCTCGGATTCGCGCGGAAGCGGCTCGGGGCCGCGATCGCGCCCAAGGAGATCGCCTTCGTCGCGAGCCTGCCGCGCACCCGCAGCGGCAAGATCATGCGGCGATTGCTCAAGGCCCGCGAACTCGGCCTGCCCGAGGGGGATCTTTCGATGCTCGAACCAGATGCCCCGGGGGCGACGCCATGAACGGGCAACTGGCCAAAAGCCATGCCCACTTGCTCCTGCGGCAGATGCTTCTCATCCGCCGATTCGAGGAGAAGTCGGCCGAACTCTACATGCAGGGGAAGATTCGGGGCTTTTTGCATCTGGGCATCGGCGAGGAGGCGGTGGCCGTCGGGGCGATCCAGGCCCTCGAGCCCGACGACAGGATCGTGGCCGCCTACCGCGAGCATGCCCATGCCCTCGCCCGTGGTGTGCCGCCGGCGGCGGTGATGGCCGAAATGTTCGGCAGGGCGACCGGCTGCTGCCGTGGCCGGGGCGGATCGATGCATCTCTTCGACGTCTCCCGCGGTCTCTTCGGCGGCAACGCGATCGTGGCCGGCGGGATGCCGCTGGCCGTGGGGCTTGCGCTGGCCGACCGCATGCAGGGCCGGCCGCATGTCACCTGCTGCTTCTTTGGCGACGGTGCCGTCGCGGAGGGGGAGTTTCACGAGTCGCTGAACCTCGCGGCCCTCTGGAGACTGCCGGTGCTCTTTCTCTGTGAAAACAATTTTTATGCGATGGGAACGGCGCTCGAGCGGCATCAAGCGATGCCCCGGATTCACCGCAAGGGGGCTTCGTATGGGATCGAGGCGGCGATCGTGGACGGCATGGACGTGCTGGCGGTCGAGGCCGCGGCACGGCTGGCGGTGGAGGTCGTCCGCAGCACGAGTTCGCCCTACCTGCTCGAAACCCGCACCTATCGATTCCGCGCCCACTCGATGTACGACGCCGAACTCTACCGGCCGAAGGAGGAAGTGGAGCGGTGGCGGCAACGCGGGCCGCTCAAGATCTTTCCTCGCCAGCTCCGCGACTGGGGCATGCTCGACGACGATGAACTGGGGGCGATGGAACGCGACGTTGCAGGTGCCGTCGAGACGGCCGTGGCCGAGGCGGATGCCGCCGCATGGGAGCCGGTCGAAGATCTCGAGCGGGATGTGCTCGCGGCGTCGGGCCACCGGGAGGTCTGACGATGCCGACCGTGACCTACCGCGAGGCCGTCCGCCAGGCGATCCGCTCGGCCCTCGCCGGCGACCACCGCGTGATGCTCGTGGGGGAGGATGTCGGACGGTACGGCGGCGCCTACGCGTGCAGCAAGGGGCTGCTCGAAGAGTTCGGCCCTGATCGGGTGCGGGATGCGCCGCTCTCCGAGTCGGGGTTCGTGGGAGCCTGCATCGGTGCGGCGATCGGTGGCCTGCGGCCGATCGTCGAAGTGATGACGATCAACTTCAGCCTGCTGGCGCTCGATCAGATCGTCAACAATGCCGCGACGCTGCGGCACATGAGCGGCGGCCAGATCGGCGTGCCGCTGGTGATCCGGATGGCGACCGGCGCCGGCCGGCAGGTGGCGGCCCAGCATTCGCACAGTCTGGAAGTGTGGTATGCCCACGTGCCGGGCCTCAAGGTGCTCGCCCCGGCGACTCCGAACGATGCCAGGCACATGCTCGGCGCGGCCCTCGCCGATCCCGATCCGGTCGTGATCGTCGAGCATGCGATGCTCTACGCGACGGAGGGAGAGGTCGAGGAGTCGCCGAAGGCGTTCGACGCCTGGCATGCGGCCGTCCGCCGCGAGGGCCGCGATGTCACGCTCGTGACGTCGGGGGGATCGCTCCGCACGTCGCTCGCGGCGGCCGAACGGCTCGCCGCCGACGGGATCGACGCGGAGGTCATCGACCTGAGGTGCCTTCGGCCGCTCGATGCCGACGCGGTCGCGGCATCGGTGGCGAAGACGCACCGCGCGGTCGTGGTGGACGAGGGCTGGCGGACCTGCGGACTCGCGGCCGAAATCGTCGCGATCGTGATGGAGCGGGTGTTCTACGAACTCGACGCGCCGGTCGCCCGTGTGTCGAGCCGGGAGGTGCCGATTCCCTATGCGAAGCACCTGGAGGATGCCGCCCTTCCGAGCGTGGACCGGATCATCGCCGCCGTGAGAGGCCTTGCCTGATCATGCAGACGTTCGTGATGCCAACGCTCGGTGCCGACATGGAGGCCGGCACGCTCGTCGCCTGGCGGAAGCAACCCGGCGACAGGCTCGAGCGTGGCGACACGATCGCCGAGGTCGATACGGAGAAGGGCGTGATCGACGTCGAGGTCTTCCAGGACGGGATCCTCGACGCGATCCTCGTGTCGCCCGGCAACCGCGTGCCGGTCGGCACGCCGCTGGCCATGATCCGCAGTGCCGACGAAGCGGTCGCGGCGGTGTCGGCCGAGGCTGTAGCGGTGCCGTCTCCACCGCTGCCTTCCACGCCCCCCGAGACGGGCGAAGTGCGGCCGATGGCGGCGGCGCGTCAGGCTCCGCCCGTGTATGCCCCCGCGATCGATCTCTTCGGCCGCCTGCGGATATCGCCATCGGCCCGGCGGCTGGCCCGCGAGGTGGGCGTCGATCCTCGAAGCGTGACGGGAACGGGCCACGAGGGGGCGATCACCCGAGCCGACATCGAGCGCGCAGTAGCCACGCGACCGTCAGCGGCGCAGGCGGTGGCCCCCGAGCCGCCGCAGCCGGCGGCTCCCGCTCCATCGCCCTCCGCCGACCGGCTCGAACGGATGCGTCGGACGATCGCCGTGGCGATGTCTCGATCGAAGCGGGAGATTCCCCACTATTATCTCTCCACGACGATCGATCTGCACCGCGCCTCGGCCTGGATCGATCGCGAAAACGATCATCGTCCACCCGAAAAACGCCTGCTGGCCGGCGTGGTGCTGCTCAAGGCGGCGGCGCTGGCGATCCGCGGGGTGCCGGAGCTCAATGCCGTCTGGGATGGCGATCGCGTCGTCGTCCGGCCCGACGTGCATGTCGGCGTGGCGATCTCGCTGCGACAAGGAGGCCTCGTGATCCTCGCCCTCCACGACACGGCGTCGCGGAGCCTTGATGACCTCATGGATGGCCTGCGCGATCTCACCGGGCGGGCACGGTGCGGTCGGCTGAAAAGCTCCGAACTTTCCGATTCCACGATCACGGTCACGAGCCTGGGCGACCGCGGCGTCGATGCCGTCTGGGGTGTGATCTATCCGCCGCAGGTGGCGATCGTGGGCTTCGGCAGGATCGGGGAGCGGCCGTGGGCCGCGGAGGGCGGGCTCTTCGCCCGCAGGGTGGTGACGGCCACGCTGGCGGCCGACCACCGCGTGAGCGACGGCCACCGCGGCGGGCTCTACCTCGAAGCCGTGGACCGGCTCCTTCAGGAGCCCGAGAAACTGTGAGCGACGATTCGAGGATCCGCGAGGCGGTGCTCACGATCCTTGGCGGAATCGCGCCGGAGGCCGATCTGGCCTCGCTCCAGCCCGACGCGCAGTTCCGCCGCGAGCTCGACCTCGATTCGGTCGACTTCCAGACCTTCGTGATCCGGCTCTCGAAGGAACTCGGCGTGCCGATTCCGGAACGGGACGTGAGCCAGATCGCCACGCTCGCGGGCTGTACGCGGTATTGTGCCCGCATCCTCGGCGAGTCCGCGGCAGGGGCACCGCCGAAGTACCATGGGGGGCCGGGCCGTCCGAACAATGGCTGTAACGATCCCGTCGTGCCGGCGTCATGAGAAGGCCGTCACTCGTGTCGTCCAGTCGCCCGCATCCAGTCGCCTGTGCCCAGGAGAACCTTTCATGTTTCACATCCGACCATTCCTTGCCGCCCCGTTGACGGCAGCCCTGCTCGCCGCCGGTGCCGTCGCCGCCGAGCCGTCGCTGCCCTTGGAGAAGGTGGTGCTCTTCACCTCGGGCGTCGGTTTCTTCCAGCACGGCGGCGATGTCACAGACGATGCGCGAGTGGAGATGAACTTCAAGGCGGATCAGATCAACGATCTCCTCAAGAGCATGGTGCTCGAGGATCTCGGGGGCGGAACGGTCTCGGCCGTGAGCTACGCCTCCCGCGACCCGATCACGAAGACGCTCGGCACGTTCGCCGTCAACCTCACCGACAATCCCTCCGTCGGCCAGATCCTCGGACGGCTGCGGGGCTCGCGGATCGAGGTCGAGGCCGCGACACCCGCCACGGGCACGATCGTGGGCGTGGAGAAGCGGACGGTTGCTGCCGGCGGTGATGCGACCGTCGAGAAGGAGTTCCTCACGATCCTCACCGCCGAAGGCCTGCGGACGATGCCACTCGACGCGGTCACCCGGCTGAAACTGCTCGATGAGCGTCTCCAGCGTGAGTTGGAGAAAGCCCTGGCTGTCCTCGCCCTCGGCACCGACACCGAGCGAAAGAGCGTGAGCCTCGATTTTACCGGCAAGGGACCGCGGCGGGTTCGTGTCGGCTATGTGCAGGAATCACCTGTCTGGAAGACGAGCTACCGGGTGGTGCTCGGAGCCGAGGACGGAGCCGAGAAGGGCAAGGCCCTGCTCCAGGGGTGGGCGATCGTCGAGAACACGACCGATCAGGACTGGAAGGACGTGCGGATGTCGCTGGTGAGCGGGCGTCCGATCTCGTTCGTGATGGATCTCTACCAGCCGCTCTACGTGCCCCGGCCCGAGGTGCGGCAGGAACTCTACGCATCGCTCTTGCCGCAGCAGTATGGCCAGGATCTGGCCAAGGCCGACCGCCAATTTCGTGCGCCCGCCGACGAAGCTGACGCCAGAAAACGGCTGGCCCGTCGGGAGATGGCCGCCAGTCCGCAAGGCGCGCCCCGCGTGGCCGCTGAGGCGAAAAACGGCCTCGCCCTCCAGGCGGAGGCGTTGAAGGAGGCAGGCCTCGATGTGACGGCGGCTGGCGCCGGGGCGATCCGCAGCCTCGCCCACGGGGACTCGCTCGGCGAACTCTTCCGCTATGAGATCGCAGGCGCCGTGTCGATCGGCCGCCAGCGGTCGGCGATGCTCCCGATCGTGTCGGAAACGGTCGAGGCGGAAAAGGTTTCGATCTATGACGATCGCGTGCTGGCCAAGCATCCGTTGGCCGGCCTGAGGCTGGTCAACTCGACGGCGCTCAACCTCATGCAGGGGCCGCTCACGATCTACGACGGCGGCGCCTATGCCGGCGATGCGCGGATCGAGGACCTCGCGCCCGGTGGCGAGCGGCTGGTCAGCTACGCCGTCGATCTCGACGTCGAAGTGGCGCCCCGGATGGAGGCTCGGCCGGATGAGATCCTGAGCGTGAAGCTCCTGAAGGGCACGCTGATCGTGGCACGCAAGCTCACCCGCCGGAAACTGTTCGAAATCAAGAACTCGGGCCGCGACGACGTGAAACTCCTCGTCGAACACGCCCGGGAGCCGGGCTGGAAACTCGTCGCCCCGGAGAAGCCGGCCGAGACGACCCGCGATCGCTACCGCTTCGCGATCACCGCCAGGCCCGGCACGCCCACGACGCTCGAGGTGTCGGAGGAGCAGCCGACGCACCAGCATCTGGCGGTCACGACCACCGACGACGCCACGATCCTGTTCTTCGCGAATGCCAAGCAGGCGAGCGCGGCCGTGAAGGAGGCGCTTGCGAAGGTGATCGAGCGGAAGCGAGAGATCGAGCGGCTCGTGCAGGAACGGACGAAGCGTGAGCAGGAGGTGGCCGTCGTCGGACAGGAGCAGGAGCGGATCCGGCAGAACATGGCCCAACTCGAGCGGACAAGCGACCTCTATACGCGATACGTTCAGAAGTTCGCCGTTCAGGAGGATCGCGTGGAAACGCTCCGCAAGGAGATCGCGGACCTGCAGGCCAAGGAGCGGGAGGCTCGGCAGTCGCTCGACGACCTTCTCCAAAAGACCGAACTCAACTGACTCGCACGGGGCTGCGGGCGTACAGATCACCCCATAGCAACCGGTGTTCGTGGCGGCCGATCGCATCGACGAGAAGATGCCCATCCACCCAGCCGTCTACGGAGAAAAAGTCGTTTTCTCCCAAGGCAACCGTGAATTCGTTCATGCCGATGCCATTGAGATAGGAGACCGCAGCCGCGGCGTTCTCTATGAATTCCTTGGTGAACTCGAACGACAGCACGTCGACTGACTGCGTGAGCCCCCGCAAGACATTCATCTCGAATCCTTCCACGTCGATCTTGCAGTAGCGCGGTCGGCCATAGTCGGCGATGGCGGAATCCAGCGTGATCACGTCCACCTGTGCAGAGTCGGACCAGCGGTTCGATGCATGACGACCGCGCTTCCATTGCTCGGAAAACGTTGAAAGCGTGTCGACGTCACAAATCGAGAGGGTCAGTCGCCCTGCCTGATCGGCCAACCCCTTCGGGACGATCGTCACGCGGGGATCGCCTCCAAACCGCACACGCAGCCTTTCAACGCAGGCTGGCTGTGGCTCGAAGCACACGACTCTGGCCCCACGGGCGAGGAACTGGGCGGCCTTATTGCCGATGTTGGCACCCACGTCGAACACGAGGTCCCCGTTGGAGAACACGTCAATTGGCATCGAAATGGCCCTTCACGCAGGACGCTGATGTGCATGGTCCTCGACAAACCTCACGAACTCTCGAAGCGTCATGCAGCGATCGAAAAACAGCCGCTGTCTCATGGATGTTGATTCCGATGGGCGTGAACGATTCCGGAGCCGGGTTGACGGACACTTCCGACCGTACTCTGGCAGACCCGCCGTCACGCGCGGCCTGCCCGGGTGGTACAGCAGGCCATCGGCGCCGATGTCTCACGGTATGTTCCACGGCCGGCTAGGGCAGTGCCTGGCAGATGATCTGGGACACGCGATGCAGCCTGTTCGGCATGTCGCCGATCGCACCGGCCAACTCACGGAGCACACTGGCGGCGTTCGAGCCGGCATCGCCAAGCAGCCGTTCGACGCACTGGAGGAGGATCGCCCCGTTCCTCAGCCACACGTCCGGCGAGTAATTCGTGGGATGCTGCTGATGCACAGCGATCGGAAACTCGTCTGGGAACCTCTTGAGAGGGAATCCATGAGCCAGCGCCAGCAGGGGCAGCAGGTAATCCCACCACGGCTCACCGATCCGGAATTCCACCGGCACCAGGTTCTCGCCCGTGAGCCTCTGGATGAACGCCGGTGGCAGCAGGAAAAAGTCGAAGCCGAACGGATAGACGACGGCCGACACAGGCACGCCGGGCTCGGACGAGGTTGCCGCGACGTCGTGACGGTGGCCGTAATAGACTCCCTCGGGGTCGAGCCGCGGCAGTATGTCCACGAGAAGGTCGGTGAAGAGGATGTCGGCATTGGTGAGCACAAGATGCCGCCCGGACATCGCGGTCAGCATCTGGGCGAGAGTCGGCCTTGATTCCGTCTTGACCCACTCGATGCCTGCTTCCGGCGGCGGACTCTCGGAGACCGATACCACCCGCCCCCCGAGGGCCGACCACGATCGGCGGCACCCCTCCAGGTGCCGTGTTCTGGGGTGCGGTTCCTTGCCGGGAATCTGCGACGGCGTCGGGCCGACCGATGTCAGCACGGCTTCGACGCGAACGCCCATGCGCCTCCGTTCCCCACGCGCAGGACGATCGGGGCGAAAGTAGATGCCGTCATATTGCTGCACGACACCGCACGAATCGTCGTAGTAGGAAGGCTCGAGCGACACCCTGGAAAAGCCGTGCCGGGCGACAAGCCGCTCATCCAGCGCGAACATGTCCATGCCTCCGCGATAGCATTCGACCGCGGAGAGTTCGAGCAGCAGCAGCCGGACGTTCTCGAGAAACGGGAGGTATCCGTCGAGCACTCGATCCTCGTAGCCTTGGACGTCGATCTTCAAGGCCTCGATGTGCGGCATCAGGTCGGCGTGCAGCAGTCGACTCGCTTCATTGACGAAGATCGATTCACTGCCGACACACCGTGTCGCATGGTCTGCCCGTATGTGATTGGCATGAACGTCAAGCAGCGAGGAACTCCACCCATTTTCCGAAAGCCGCAGGTCGGTGAACTGCCGCTGGGCACCCGCTGCCTGGCGGGCCAGCGGAAACCAAAGCAGGTCGCTGCGGGCGGCCGCAAGGAGCTGACCGTAGGCGGATGCCTGCGGCTCGACCGAATAGATCACACCGGCGAACCCAAGACGGCGCATCGTGGTCGCGAATTGGCCGCTGTTGCTTCCGACGTCCAGCAGGCGAGTGATGCCGAGACGCCGAAGATGGTAGGCGACGATCCGTTCGGACCGGTTCGCCCCGAGAAACTGCGCATTGAATCCGGCCCGTCCCGTGTCGGCCACGGATCGCGACGCGGGGGGAGCCTCGCCACCGCCTGCTGCGGGTCGCCAACCCTGAGGAAGATCGATGGACAACTGCACGGGTTCCACGTTCGTTCCGGCGAAAGAAAAAGCGGCGGCCCTGGAGCGGTGCGGCAACCCTAGGCCGCAGGAGCGCCGCGGGAAAATGCCGGTCCTCACCCGCCGTCGGCACCGTGATCCAGGACACCGCGCCACGAGACACTTTCCGCGGCCGTGTTCACGCGACGCATCGTCACCCTGCCGCGGCCGCGCGACGGTCTCGGAGGAACATCACCGCTCGATCGTGAGGAAGTGGGTGGCGCAACTGATGCACGGATCGAAGGTGCGGATGAGATGCTCGCACCGACGGGTCGCCTCCGCGTCGTCCCTGCCGATGACGGTCGGGAGGTAGCGCTTCAGATCCTCCTCGATCCGAGCCTGATTCTGTGACGTGGGCGGCACGATGGCCGCCTCGGCGATGAGGCCGTCGCCGCCGATCCGGTAGCGGTGGTAGAGCAGCCCACGCGGGGCCTCCGTCGCATGGCAGCCTTCGCCCGGCCCGGGGCGAAACTCGATTCGCGCAGTGTCCGGTTCCGACCGGTAGTCGCGGGCGAGACGTGCGGCCTCCTCGAAGGCGGCGACCAGTTCAATGCCGCGGGCAACAATCGCATGAAAGGGATTGACGCTGGGCCACTCGATGCCGCAGGCGTCGGCGGCCGCACGAGCCCTCGGGGGCAGGCGTTCGCGGCTCGTCGCCATCCTCGCCATCGGGCCGCAGAGGTAGGGCCGGCCGCCGGGCTCGATCAGGGAGTGGAGGGCCGTGCTGTGCGGCACCTGCCGCTCCACGAAATGCCGCGCGTAGTCCTCGACCGGGATGTCGAGCGTCGTATGGCCGTCGGCGATGGCGACGATGCCCCCATGATTCATCGGGTATTCACCGGCCGCATGCACCGACACGTATTCGCGTGGGACGAGGAAGTCGGGGAAGTCGAACCGACTCACGTCGGCCACCGTCGCTTCGGCGGCGGAGAGCCCCCACTCGAGATCGGGAATCATCGACCGCACCGAATCGACCGACGGCGGCCGATGGAAGCCACCGACTGCGACGTTGATCGGATGCACCGAGCGCCCACCGAGCAGCTCGATCAGCCTGCTGCCGATCGTCTTGATCCGCAGGCCGCGCTCGAGGAATGGGGCATGCTGCGGCGGCATCGAGAAGCCGCTTTCGCAGCCGAGAAAATCGGGAGCGTCGAGCAGATGCATGTGGAGGGAATGGCTTTGCATCCATTCACCGCAATACAAGAGCCGACGCAGGGCGTCGATCTCGGGCGCGACCGCGATGCCGAGGGCCTTTTCGAGCGCGTGGCAGGCGGTCAGCTGATAGGCCACCGGGCAGATGCCACAGATCCGCGCGACGATATCGGGCACCTCGCGGATCTCGCGGCCCTTGAGAATCCGCTCGAAGAACCGCGGCGGCTCGTAGATGTTGAATTCGGCGATCTCGACCCTGCCATCGACCATGCGGACGCGGAGGGCTCCTTGCCCTTCGACGCGGGTGAGCGCCGCCACGGTGAAGGTCCGCTCGACGCTCATCGATCCTTCCCGTCGTGGGTGGGTGTGCGACCGGCCAGGCGGTCGTGCGCCTCGCGGAATTCGGGGGCCCAGGCGTTGAACGACTGCACGAGCCTGCCAAGGCTGTCTCGATTCGCGCCGCGTCGCTCGTAGAAGCCGGTGAGACTCACGAGATTCGGCCCCTGGCGGTCGGGCCCGTAGCATCCGAAGCACTCGCGGTCGTGGGCCGGACAGATGGCTCCGCACCCGGCCTGCGTGACCGGCCCGAGGCAGGGAACGCCCTTCGCGACCGCCACGCACACGGTGCCCCTCTCCTTGCACTCCACGCAGACGGGGTAGCCGGGCACCCGGGGCTTTCGGCCCGCGACGACAGCCGAGATCACGCCGGCGAGTTGCCCCGGATCGATCGGACAGCCCCTCAGCTCGAAATCGACCTTCACATGATCGGCGATCGGCGTGCTGCGATCGAGCGATGATACATACGAGGGCGTCGCATAGACCGCCCCGAGAAACTCGTCGATCCGGCCCCAGTTGCGAAGCGCCTGGATGCCGCCGGCGGTGGCGCAGGCTCCGATCGTCACCAGAAACCGGCACTGTCTGCGGATCTGCGTGATTTGCTCGATGTCGTCTGGCGTGGAGATCGATCCCTCGACGAGTCCGACGTCGTAGGGGCCCGCGCCGATCCGCGACCTCGCCTCGAGAAAATGCTCCACGGCGAGGATGTCGGCGAGATCGCCCAGGATGGGCCGCGCCCGGCCGAGCACGTCGATCACCTGCAGCTGGCAGCCGTCGCAGGAGGCGAACTTGAAGACGGCGAGCGTGGGACGCATGACTCGTGACGCCGCTACAGATGCGGCACCTCCAGGAATCGGGCGATCCGGTCGAACGGAAAGACGGGGCCGTCGCGACAGACGAACTCCGGGCCGAACTGGCACAATCCGCAGAGCTTCGCGGCGCAGATCATGTTTCGCTCGATCGACAGATACATGCACGCCGTCGCGACCCCCGCCGCCCGTGCCCGCCCCACGACCGCGAGCATCATCGGCTCGGGCCCGCAGCAGAAGAGGGCCGTTCGGTGCGGATCGAGGTCGATCGCGTCGAGGCCCGACGTGACGAGGCCGACGCTCCCGCTCCAGCCGGCGTCCGGCTCATCGACCGTGACGATCACGTCGATGCCCGCCTTCCTCCATGCCTCGTAGTCGCGGGCATAGATCAGTCCGATCGGCGACTTCGCGCCGAAGAGCACGGAGATGCGGCCGTAGTCTCCGCGTGCGTCGATGAGCCGAAGGATGGCCGACCGCACCGACGCGAGACCCACGCCGCCGGTGGCAATCACGACGTCGCGGCCCCGCACGTCTGCGAGCGGCCAGGCGGTTCCGAACGGCCCGCGGAGCACGAGGTCATCGCCGACGGTCAGCCGTGCCAGCGCCTGCGTCACGTTGCCAACCGCTTTCACCGTGTGGCCGATGCGGGAAGGGGCCAGCGGATCGGAACTGATCGAGATCGCCGCCTCGCCGATGCCCGGAAGGTAGAGCATGTTGAACTGGCCCGGCGCGAACGCGTAGGCCGCTGCGGCGGCCGGGTCGCGAAGCACCAGATCGTAGGTCTGCACGTCCTGTGACTCCTCCCGAATGCCGACGATCCGTGCGGCATGGTGCTGCCAGGCGTCGCGTCCTTCGCCAAGCGGCTGGCTCGACGGCGTCTCGATGCACCGGCGCGGCGGACTCGGGAAACGGGGCGGGGCGGTCATGGAGCGGGCGGCTCGCGGATCGCGGCCACTTCCTCGGTGATGTCGATGCCGACCGGGCACCATGTGATGCAGCGGCCGCAGCCGGTACAGCCCGAGGTACCGAACTGGTCGATCCAGCCGGCGAGTTTGTGCGTGAGCCATTGGCGGTAGCGGGAGGCGGTCGTGGGACGTGCGTTGCCCGCGTGCATCTGGGAGTGTTCGAGCGTGAAGCAGGAGGCCCACTGCCGCTCGCGGGAGACGGCGTCGCCGGTGAGATCGGTCACGTCCGTCACCGACGAGCAGAAGCAGGTGGGGCAGACGAGCGTGCAGTTGGCGCACGACAGGCATCGATCGGCCACCTGTCGCCATCGGGGATGGTAGAGGTTGTCGAAGAGGAGATCGCGAATGTTTTCCGTGTCCATGCTCCGCGGCCGGGCGGTTCCCTCCTCGGGCCGGCGGTCATTCATCTGTTGGCGAAGCCGCTGCGGCACGGCGATCGCCTCGGCGATCTCGTCATGCGTCAGGGGCACGAGCGGGATCCGCGCGGCCATGTGGCGGATCACGGCCGATCCCGCCTGCGACACCGTCTCCACCGCGAAGCGGCCGCCGATCTCCGTGACCGCCAGATCGTGCCCGGGACCGGCCGCCGGTCCGCATCCCATCGAATGGCAGAAGCAGGTGGCCGCCGCACGCCGACAGTTCACCGCGACGAGAAAGAGCCGCTCTCGGCGGGCCTTGTACCGCACGTCGATCGCATCTCCCCCGAGAAAGACGCGATCCTGGATCGCCAGGGCGGCCAGGTCGCACCCGCGGACGCCGATCACCGCCAGCCGGTCGGGATCGCAGGGGGGAGTCGTCTGTCGCCATCCGTCGGGTCCGCGGTCCCACGTCTCGAACGTCTCCCGGGCGGGAAAGAGAAAATTCTTGAGCGAATGGGGGCCGACGACATGGTCGAACGTGCCGGCCGATGGATCGTGACGAAGCCGATAGAACCCCCCATCCTGTTCGTCGATCCATCCGGTGGGGAGCGCGGCGGCGGAATCGAGATCGCGATAGACGATCGCGCCGTCGGCCACCTGCGGGCCGACCACCCGGTGCCCTTCCTCCCGCAGCAGCCCGATGAGCGACTCGAGCCCCGCCGCCTCCAGCCAGTGCCATGCGGCAGCCGGACGCTCGGAGCGATCGTCACTGGTTGGCTCGGCGGGTGTCATCATCGAAACTGTACGTCGGCAGGTGACGGAAGGGCACCTCGAGACGGCACTTGACCGAGCGATGGGTCGAACTCGTAAGTCCGGTCAACACCGGAGCGTCGACATTCCGCCATCGACGCCGAACACCTGGCCCGTCACCCAGCCACTTTCCGCGGAGAGCAGAAATCTCGCGAGCGAGGCGATGTCGTTGGGCGTGCCGATCCGCTTGAGCGGATGCCGGGCCGCCAGTGCCTCGCGCTTCTCGTGGGAGGAGAGCAGCCGCGCGGCGAGCGGCGTGTCTACAAGCCCTGGTGCGATCGCGTTGACCCGGATCTTCGGCGCCCACTCCGCAGCCAGTGCCCGAGTGAGCCCCTCGACCGCGGCCTTGGCGGCGGCCACCGACGTGTGCATCGGCATGCCCTGTCCCACCGCCACCGTGCTGAAGAGCACGACGCCGGCCGTGCCCCCCTCAGGCCCCTTGAGCCGCGGCTGACAGGCCTGCAGAAACCGTACGGCGCCGACGAGATTGATCTCGAAATCCTTTCGGAAGTCGGCAGGCTGCAGACTTCGGAAGGACTGCAGCGTGATGCTGCCGGGGCAGTAGACCGCACCGAGGATCTCCTCGGGCGGCTGCGGAAGCGGACCATCAGGCACGGCGAAGTCGCACGGGACGTGGCGGATGCAGGCGGCGGATGGCAGGGCATCGGCGGTTCGCGACCAGACGTCGATCCGGTCGGCGGTGAGCGCGAGCATCCGCACGAGTTCCAGACCGATGCCGTGGCTGCCACCCGCGATCACGTAGGTTCCGGACATTGTGAACGATCTCCCAGTTGCGACCGCGTCGGTCGCGGTGATGCCGTGGGCCTGGCTGCCCTTCCGGGCCGCTCGCCCATTCCCATGTCGAGCCTCACATCGCGTCGAAATCCTACGCCGGTCGCTGGGGTCTTGTCACCGGGGCGTCCTCGGGGAATCGGGGCAGAGTTCGCCCGGCCGTTGGCGGCTCGGGGTAAAACCCGACGCGGGCCACGGTGGTCACATGGAGCATGCTCGTCCACCCACGCACCAGCTTGACCAGTTCGACGATGGTGACGGGCACGAGCGAGAGCAGTAGCACCAGAGCCCAGTCCCCACCGAGGTCGCGGCCGACCTCGAAGACCGGCTGGGCGGCCGGAAGCGTCACGACGGTCAGCTGCAAGAGCGAGGAGAGCATGATCGCTCCGAGAAGCCATGGGTTGGTCAGAATTCCCCGCTGCACGAGCGTGAGCCGGTCGCTGCGGCAACCGAGGGCGAAGAACAGCTGCGCGAAGGCCGCGACGCAAAACGTGAACGTTCTCGCATGGGGCACTCGCTGCGGATCGCCGCGATACCCGATCCAGAAGGCCGTCAGGCAGATGCCGGCCACGAGCGCCCCATGCGCGAGGATCGTGAGCCCGCGGTGCCATGGGATCACCGGTTCCTTCGGGGAACGAGGGCGACGGCGCATCAGGTCGGGCTCGGGCGGCTCCAGGCCGAGTGCCAGGGCCGGAAGGCCGTCGGTCACGAGGTTGAGCCAGAGGATCTGGATGGGGCTCAGCGGCGGCGGCCAGCCGGCCAGCGTGGCCACGAGCATCACGAGCACCTCGCCGGCATTGCACGAGAGCAGATAGTGGATGAACTTCTGGATGTTGTCGTAGATCCCGCGGCCCTCCTCGACCGCGTTGATGATCGAGGCGAAGTTGTCGTCGGTGAGCACCATGTCCGACGCCTCCTTCGTGACGTCGGTGCCGGTGAGGCCCATGGCGATGCCGATGTCGGCCGCATTCACGGCCGGTGCGTCGTTCGCGCCGTCGCCGGTCATCGCGACCACGTCGCCCCGCCGCTGCCAGGCACGCACCACCCGCAGCTTGTGGTCAGCCGAGACGCGGGCGTAGACGGCGATCTGGTGCACCTGCGCGGTGAGCGACTCGTCGGAGAGTGCGTTGAGTTCGTGGCCGGTCACCGCGCGGCCGGCGCCGTCGGCCAGGCCGAGTTCCTCCGCGATGGCGATCGCCGTGGCGGGGTGGTCGCCGGTGATCATCACGGGGCGGATGCCGGCGGAGCGACACCGGGCCACCGCCTCTCGTGCCTCGTCCCGCGGCGGATCGATCATCGCCACCAGTCCGCTGAAGATGAGGTCGTGCTCCTGGGAGGCGGCATCGCGGTGCTCGCCGTCGCGCGAGGCGTGGTGCCGCCACGCCAGCGCCAGCACCCGCATCGCGCGGCGGGCCATGCGCCCGGCCGTTTCGAGGATCGCCCTCCGTCGTTCGTCGGTGAGCGGCACGGCCATGCCCTCCGACTGCTCGGCAGTGCAGCCCCGCAGGATCGCCTCCGGGGCGCCCTTGGAATACATCACATGCGTGCCGTCGGGGCGTTCCACGGCGACCGACATCGTCGTGCGCTCGGGGTCGAACGGGATCTCGAAGAGGAGCCGCTCCGACGATTCATCCCGCGCGATGCCCGCCTTGAGCGCGGCGACGACGAGCGCCCCTTCCGTCGGGTCGCCGATCACCCGCCATGCGGCGTCGCCCCCCGGCTCGATCGATGCGTTGGTGCAGGTGGCGGCGATCACCAGCAGCCGCCTCAGATCGGCGTCCGCGGCGGCATCCACGGCGATCCCTGAATCGCTTTCGGCGAAAAATGCCCCGTGCGGGGCGTAGCCCGCCCCGGTGACCCGGTAGTGTCGCCCGCCGGCGACGATTTCTCGGACGGTCATCTCGTTGCGGGTGAGGGTGCCCGTCTTGTCGGAGCACACGACCGTCACCGAGCCGAGCGTCTCGACGCTCGGGAGCCGGCGGACCAGCGCGTTGCGGGCCACCATCCGCTGCAGGCCGATCGCGAGCACGAGCGTGACGACCGCCGGCAGCCCCTCCGGTACGGCCGCCACGGCGAGGCTCACCGCCAGCAGTGACACCTCCCAGAGGCTGCCACCGCGGCGGATCTCGAAGCCGACGATCACCGCCACGATCGCCAGGCAGATCATGATGAGCACGTGGCCGAGTTCCGTCAGCCGCCGCTGCAGGGGCGTGGCCTGCGCGGGAGCCCGCTGGAGGAGGCCGGCGATGCGTCCCAGTTCGGTCCTCATCCCGGTGGCGACAACGATCGCATCGCCGCGGCCGCCGGCCACGACCGTGCCGGAGTGGACGATCGTCGCACGATCGCCGAGCGGGGCATCGTCGGCGACGATCGCATCGGCATGCTTTTCCACAGGCTCCGACTCGCCCGTCAGCGCCGCCTCCTGCACGCGGAGGGCGTGGGACTCGACAAGCCTCGCGTCGGCCGGCACTCGATCGCCCGCTTCGAGCATGATGCAGTCGCCTGGCACGATGTCGCGGGCGGGAATCACGCCGCGGCCGCCGCCGCGAATGACGCGTGCCATCGGTGCGGACAGTTTCGTGAGCGCCTCGATCGCCCGCGTCGCGCGTTCTTCCTGAAAGAAGCCGATGAAGGCGTTGACCAGCACGATGGCCGTGATGGCGGTCGTGTCGGCCCACTCGCCGAGCGCCGCGGCGATGAGGGCCGCCGCGATGAGGATCCAGATCATGAGTTCGCCGAACTGGCGGGCGACCCGTCGCCAGATCGGGACGGATGGCGGCTCGATGAACGTGTTCGCACCGTCACGCTCGAGCCGGTGAGCCGCCTCGGCCGCGGAGAGCCCCGCGCCTGCGTCGGCGCCGAGCGTCGTGGCCACCGTGGCGACCGGGAGTGCATGCCACGCATGAGGCATGGGAGCGGATCTCGAAGGACTGTGGTCGATGCCCTCCGTGGTGGGTCATCATACGCCCGAGCATGCTTCGAGATGGGATCTGCCGGTCGATGAGCGGCCTCGGCACTGAGGGCGTCTTCCGCGGTTCCCGTCGGAGCCCGACGTTACCGACGCCGATCGATCACGCCCACGGCGAGCCGCCGGTCGGTGTGGTAGGCGTCGCCACCGCCGTTGCGTCCCTCAGCCTGCATGTGGAACTGATCGACCCAGTAGTAGCCGTCGAGCATCCGTGCGGCCAGGGTGTCGGCGAGGATTTTGTTTCGCTCCCTGTCGATGTCGGGGCCGATCTTGTGCGTGATGCCCCCGGTCGTGCGGCTGATCTCCACCCGCTCGTCGAACGTCGCGGCGCCAAGCCACAGCGGCCGACCCCGTTCATCGAGTTCGTGCGACCGCCAGAACCGCACGTGGTGCCGCTGCGCCGGGCTGTTGCCCACCGGCTGCTCGAAGGCCGCATCCTGCGTGCGACCCAAGAGGTAGAGATCGCTCACGGGAGCATGCGGATAGGGCTTCCGCAGGACACAGTCGGCCGCGATCCGAATGGACGTCTCGAGCGTGATCGGGTCGGCCGCATACCAGCCGGCTCTTGCGAGTGTTCGGTGGAGATCGTCCTCGGTGCCGATGAGGGCCACGTTGACCGCATCGCCCTGATAACCGCGGGCCGTGGTCGTGTGCCGTGGCGATCGGACAAGCGCGGGATGGCCGGGGATCGTGCCGGTCGGCGATCGGCCGAGTGGGTCATCGGCACGGCCGGGGCAGGGGGTTGCGACCGCGGCGAGCACGATCAGCAGCGTGGCGGCACAGACCGCATAGGACCGACGTGCACCAGGCCGGGCGCTTGCCATGACGGGAACCTCCGGGCGTGGCGGACGGTAGCCGATCCTCCGGTACGGACTCAAGGCCGATCGGACCTGCGGAAACCGGCTGCGGGTCGCCTTGCCCGCCAGCGCTCCATAACGTCGCCTTCGTTCAATCTTTTGCACACTCGGGTGCACGCAGCCTCTCAGGCAACTCTCGCAGTCGCTACGGCTCCTGGCGGATCGAGCGCATTGCGTTTTTGCCGCCTCTGATCTGGCGGCGGCTGTGCCGGACTGTGGGCACCTCGCGGGTCTCCTGTCATGGGCGACGAAGATCGGGCTTCTCACGCGGGTCTGCCGGGGCATCTCCCTCTATCCCGTGCCTGCCGACCTCGGAAAAGTGCTCCAGAACGACTGAATGACCGCTACGGCCTGCCGGTCAGGGTGAGCGAGCCGGTGAAGACCGGAGGCAACGTCTCCACCCGGAAGCTGGTCATCGAGACGCGCCCCGGTCAGAGGCATCTGCCGCCGCAGCGGATCAACCCCGATATCTGTGCGATCCCCAGCCATGATCCACGGCCGATGATGCTGCGGAATCTCTATGGCATCGACCTTGGCACGTCTGGCCTCATTCTTCAGGCCCAGAGTCGCGAGGAAATCTCAGGGGATCGAACTCCCGGCGCGACTCATCCCCGTGAACATCCGCGACCATCAGCGCGACGAGGCGTCGTTCGGTGCTTCGCTCGATGCCCGGCTCGTGGCTCTCCGCGTGCAGCCCGGCATGCACGATGAGTTCATGAAGGAGATGCGACGTTTTCTCCCCGTCGCCGCGGCCGCCGGATGTCGCGTGCACCGGCGCGTCGAAGTTGGCGAGCACCTCGCCGTGCGTCGCTGGGCCGGGAGCGGTGGCCATGGGCGGACCCTTATGGAAAGGGACGAACAGCGCGAGATATACTCCTCCCCGTGGACCCCGCCCATTCGCGTCCGTCATGCGACGGCACGGATTCTTTCCAAAGGCCCGCACCTCCAAACCCATTCGATCGGGATATCACCATGAGGGTTTCGTTTCTGCTCGCCGCGTTGTGCATCACCGCGGTCTCCTTCGCCCCCGCGTCGGCGGCCGAGCGGCTGCGGGCGCTCATCGTCGATGGCCAGAACAATCACGCCAACTGGCCGCACACGACGCGGATGATGAAGCGATACCTCGAGGACTCCGGCCTCTTCACGGTCGAAGTCGCCACCCACGCTCCCACGGGCGAGGATCCGACCTTCGCACCGGCATTCGACACCTACGCGGTCGTGGTGAGCAACTTCGGCCACGGCGCGAGCCCCTGGCCCGCCGAGACGAAGTCGGCCTTCGAGGAGTACGTTCGCGGCGGCGGTGGATTCGTGGTCGCGCATGGCAAGGGCCGCGTCTTCCACACGCCCATGGGCCATGGCAATGATTCGCAGGAATGCGTGGGCTTCTTCACGACGCTCAGCCGCGGCGCCGAGTGGGCGGCGACTGGCACGGTACGCCTGCCTGTGCCGGCCGATTTTCCCGGTGCTGCCAGCCCCAGCAGCCGACCGTTCACGAAATGAGCCGTTCGATTCGTGAAACCAACGCGCACGCTCAAGCCCAGGTGGCACGTCACCAACCATGTCCGGAGCTGTCCATGCGCATCGTCATTCTCGACGGCTACACCGCCAACCCCGGCGATCTGAGCTGGGCTGGCATCGAAGCTCATGGTCAGTGTGTCATCCACGACCGCACGGACGAGGCCGACATCGTCCATCGCGTGGGCGACGCGGAGATCGTGCTCACCAACAAGACGGTTCTGTCGGCCGACACGATCGCCCGAGTGCCGCATCTGAAGATGATCGGCGTGCTCGCGACCGGCGTGAACGTGGTCGATGTGGCGGCGGCGAAGGCCCGCGGCATCACGGTCTGCAACGTGCCCGCCTACAGCACGCCGGGCGTGGCGCAGGCGGTCTTTGCGCTCCTGCTCGAACTCACCAATCGCACCGGGCATCACGATCGCACCGTCCACGAGGGGCGATGGACGAGCTGCGAGGATTTCTGCTACTGGGATGGCGACCTGGTCGAACTGGCCGGCCGCACGCTCGGCATCGTGGGCTACGGACGGATCGGCGCGGCGGTGGCCCGCATCGGCCGGGCCTTCGAGATGCGGATCCTCGCGAACCGCCGGCACGCCTCGGGCAGCGTGGATGGCGGGGGCGACTATGTCGATCTCGACCGGCTCTTCCGCCAGAGTGATGTCGTGACGCTTCACTGCCCGCTCACGCCGGAGACGAAGGAACTCGTCAATGCCGCGACGCTCGCGCGGATGAAGCCGACGGCCTACCTGATCAACACGGCCCGCGGCGGCCTCGTGAACGAGGCCGACCTGGCGACGACGCTCGACGCGGGCCGGATCGCGGGGGCCGGCCTCGACGTGCTCACGGTGGAGCCACCACAGGCATCCAATCCACTGCTCCGGGCGAAGAACTGCGTGATCACGCCGCACACCGCGTGGGCGACGCATGCCTCCCGGCGCCGGCTTCTCGAGATCACGGCCGCGAACATCGCGGCCTTCCGGGCCGGGTCGCCCCAGAACGTCGTCGGGTAATGGTGTCTTTTCCACGAGCCAGGAAGCCGGGAACATGACCATGGATGACCTGTTCCGTGGACGACGGGGCCGGCGACGGCTGCTCGCGACCTCCGTGGCGTTGGCCGGCCTGCCCGTTGCCGGTGCGATCGATGGCTTCCTCGTCACGCCCCGCCGACTCGAGACATCGGTGCACGCCTTCGGTGCCGCGGCCATGCCCGCCGCCCGGGTGCGGATCGCGCACGTGAGCGACCTGCACATGCGGTCGTGCGACGCCGTGCACCGGCAGG
>JBJTOU010000191.1:0-14508 GCA_046074725.1 Planctomycetia bacterium | reverse complement strand
GCTGGCAAGTGAAGCCATGGAGGGCGAAAACGCAGCCAGCATCGAGTGAGCGGAGGGCAGGATGCCCGAAGCGAACGTCCGGCGACGGGGCACGGGCAGCCCCGAGCCGGCGTGCACACGTCGCTCACAGCCACACATTGAGCCGCCCATCGAGCATGTCGGGGATTTTCTTGGCAATGATGCGCCTGATCCGGTCGTCGGTATACCTCGTGGAAAAGTGCGTGGCGATGATGACCTCGTTGCGAAACCGCTCGCGACGGGCGAGGACGTCGTCGAGGTGCATGTGGCCATACTTGTGGATCTTTTCCTTGCGATGCGAGTGGGCCACGAACGTGAGTTCGGTGATGAGAATCATCGCCTCGAACATCGCCGGGCATCGGTCGAGCCCCTCGGGCGAACTGTCACCGAGGTAGGCGACCAGGGGCGTCCGAGCCTCCTGCGTCACCTCCACGCCCGAGAGCCGCAGGTCTCGGATCTTGTCGCCCGGCAGGCCGTGATACTCGTGCTTGAGTTTTCGACGCCGCTCCCAGACGACGTAGCCCACGCTCGGGAGGGTGTGGCAGGTGCTCGACACGGTGACGACGTGTTCCCGGGAGAGTTCGATCTCGTCACCAGGGTGGGCCGGCAGGAGGGTGCAGGGGAGGCGACCACGGTCGAGCCGGCTGACGGCCCGAAGGAGCTTCTCGATCGGCTCGATCGCCGTCTCCGGCACGTAGATCGTGGGCGGCTCCATTTTCATCATCCGCCTGCGGGCGACGTAGACCGGCAGGGCGGCGACATGGTCGAGGTGGGTGTGCGACAGGAACCAGGTGCTCGTCGCCATGAACGCCCATGGCTGGGCGCCGAGATCGAAACCGAGCTTGAGCTCCGGGATCCGCCAGTAGCTCTGCACGGCGGCCCGCGAGTAGCCCTCCACCGTGAGCCCCTTGTGGCTGATGGTGCGGAACGGGGCGTTGTCGATCATTCCTGGACTCGCGGCGGGGAGGGGGCGGGCTCCAGCCAGATCTCGTCAAACAGCCGCTCCTGCCGGGCCGACAGGCGACCTCGGCGGACGAGTTCCAGCACGGCCAGAAAGATACCCACCAACTTCGATCGGGGCATGTCGTCCTCGAAGAACTCCGTGAACGCGACCCTTCCCCGCTCCTGGACCACGGCCGCCACGCGCTCCATGTGAACCTCGATCGGGGTGTCGTCGTGGACGATCTGCCGTGGCTTCCGCCGCTCGCGTTTCCGCAGCACGCGGGACATCGCCCCCACGAGATCCCACACATGCACGTCGGCGATCGCCACCTCGGCAGGCGCTCCCTTCTCCACCGGCTCGTCGACCGGCAGGCGGGCGAATCGCAACTCCCACTGCCGGGCACGGTCCTCCAACAGCACGGCTGCATCACGGAATTGCTTGTATTCGAGAAGCCGTCGAACGAGGTCTTGCGCGACGAGTTCGACCGGCTCCTCGGTCTCCTCGGGCCGTGGCACGAGCGCCCGCGCCTTGATCTCGAGGAGCACGCTGGCGAGGTCGATGAACTCGCCCACCTGATCGATGGCGAGGTCCTCGAGCACCTCGAGATAGGCGACGAACTCCTCGGCGAGCTTCGCGATCGGCACCTCCGTCACGTCCACCTCGTGCTTCTTCACGAGGTAGAGCAGCAGGTCCATCGGCCCGGAAAAGACGTCGAGGGCGACCTTGAATTCCATGGGGGCATTTGCGGAAACCCCGCCTGTGAAGTCAATGCCGAAGCCGGTTTTGCTACGATAGATCCATGAGCATCGACACCCTCTGGGCCCCGTGGCGGCTGGGATACGTGCAGGGGCGCGACACGGGCGAACCGGTCGATGCCATCGAGCCGAGGCACTGGCGGCCCGATTCGGACCACGGCTGTTTCCTCTGCCGGGCGGCGGCGGCTGACCCCGCTGGTGACCGGACACTCGGCGTCGTCGATCGCACGCCGCATGGAGTCGTCGTCATCAATCGGTTCCCCTATTCCAATGGCCATCTCCTCGTCGCTCCCCTCGATCACCGCTCGTCGCTCGCCGATCTCGACGATGCCCAGGCGCTCGACCTCCAGCACGCGATCGCCCGCTGGTGTCGCCTGATCGAGCGCTGCATGCAGGCGCAGGGTTTCAACGTTGGGCTCAACCTCGGCCGGGTGGCAGGGGCAGGCGTGCCGGGGCATCTCCACTGGCATGTCGTGCCACGCTGGAGCGGCGACGTGAACTTCATGCCCACGATCGCCGGCGCCCGCGTGCTGCCGCAGGCGCTCGACAGCCTCTGGGAGCAGTTGACCGCGGCACGGAACACCGGCGGGGCAGACGGCCGATGACCTCGACGCTCCCTCCTGCCGATTGGAAAACCCGTGAGTCACTGCTCCTGGCTCCCTACGCGATGCATGCGGCCGACTCGGCCGGGCGAGTGCATCCGGAACCATCGCATCCCTTCCGCAGCCCCTACCAGCGCGACCACGACCGCATCGTGCATTCGTCGGCGTTCCGGAGATTGGCCCACAAGACACAGGTCTTCACCGGCTATCAGGGCGACTACCACCGCAGCCGACTCACGCATACCCTCGAGGTGACGGGCATCGCCCGCACGCTCGGCCGCGCGATATCGCTCAACGAGGATCTCGTCGAAACGCTCGCGCTGGCCCACGACATCGGCCACCCACCGCTCGGCCACGCCGGCGAGGACACGCTCGACGAGCTGCTCGCCGACGAGGGGGGCTTCAACCACAACGCCCAGGCGCTGCGGATCATGGTGCTGCTCGAGAGCCGCTATCCCGACTTTCCAGGCCTTAACCTCTCGCGTGAAATCCTCGACGCGCAGGCGGCGCGTGTGAAGGGGCGGGCGGCCCGGGATCTGCGTCCCTCCGAGTCGCCCCTCCTCGAGACGCAGGTGGTCGATGCCGCCGATTCGATCGCCTACGACACCCACGACGCCGACGACGCCATCGAACTAAATCTTGTCACGCTCAACGAACTGCTCGACCTTCCGATCGTGGCCGAGGCCGGCCGTCGGGCGGCCGACCGCTACGGCACGCTCGATGGAACCGACCACCGCCGGGCCGTGATCCACGAGTTGGTCGATCTGCAAGTGGTCGATCTGATCGCCGAAAGCCGGTCGGCCATCGCGAGGCTCGGCATCGACTCGGTCGTAAAAGCACGTGCGGGAGCCGGCACCGTCGGTCGGATCGTCGCGCATTCGCCGACCGTGGTCCGGGGAAAACGGGAACTGGAGGCCTTTCTGCTGCGGCGGGTCTACCGCTGCGACCGAGTCATGACGGTCCGCCTTGCCGCCCAGGAAAAACTTTCGGATTTATTCCGGTGGTACTGTGACCATCCCGACGCCATGGCCCCGAGCTTCCGGGAGCGGGCCGGGACGGTCGGCGTCCGCCGCAGCGTGGCCGATTATCTCGCCGGAATGACCGATCGGTATCTGGAATGGGATCATGGCCGCCGCGTGTGCTAGACTCGGGCCATGGCTATCGTTTTTCTGCGCACGTTCTTCGTGATGGTCGCGGTCGGCATCGCGGTCCTGATCTTCAATTCGCCCGGGCTTCGCGATGCCCCGGCATGGGTTCCGTGGGCCGTGCTCCTCGGAATGATCGCGCTGCCTCTTGGGATCATCGGGATCGACCTCGCGCTCCGCCGCAAGGATCTGACGGTGATCACGGCCATCTACTTCGGCCTTCTGATCGGTGTCTTTCTCACCTACGTCGCCCTGCTGGCGCTCAGCCCGTTGATGCCCACTGGGTCTGGGCACCCGGTGCTGCAGTGGCTCCCGCCGATCCTGGGCTCGGTTCTTTGCTATGTCTGCACGAGCATGCTCCTGCAGACTCGCAGTGACTTCCGGTTTCTGATTCCCTACGTCGAATTTGCACGCGACGTGAAGGGGCTTCGGCCCAACGTCCTCGACTCGACCGCCGTTATCGACGGCCGCGTCGCCGACCTGGCGGAGACCGGTCTCTTCCAGAGCAGGTTCGTGGTTCCGTCCTTCGTCGTCGATGAACTGCACGAGGAGGCCGACTCCTCGGACAAGGGCCGCCGCATTCGTGGCCGTCGCGGCCTCGACGTGCTGGCGAAGATCCGCGCGAACAAACTCGTCGATCTGGAGGTGATTTCCGCCGAGAACGATGGCGACCCTGGAAGTTCGGACGAGTCGCGGCTGGTCGAGATGGCCCGTCGGCTCGGTGGACGGATCCTCACCAACGACGTCAACCTCGTAAAGGCGGCCGCCGTCCGCTCAGTCTCGTCGATCAACATCAACGAGGTTGCGTTGTCGCTCCGGTCTTCGTTCGTCGCCGGCGACAGTTTCGAAGTGCGGCTTGTGAAGCCCGGCGAGGAGCCGGGCCAAGGGGTCGGCTATCTCGAGGACGGTACGATGGTCGTCGTCGAAGGCGGCCGCGACCGGATCGGGCGCACCGTGCATGCGAGCGTGACGAGCACGCTCCAAACGAGCGCCGGCCGGCTGGTCTTCGCCCGGCTGGACCATGCGTAGCCTTTCGCCGGAATCGCGGCACGACGCGATCGCGGCCGCTCTCACCGGAGCCCGCCGTGTCTTGGTGACGGGATTCGGCGGCCTGCCCGCCACCGTCATGACGACCGTTTGCGATCTTGCCGAAGCCTCGGGCGCGGCGATCGATCCGGGTACGGTCGAGATGGCGCGGCCTGCAGGGCCGACGATCGCGCGGGCCGGGGAGGTGACGGCCGATCGCGAGGAACTCCGTGACCGGGCCGACCTTGTCATCTTCTGGTTTTGCAATCCGAGCGAGGTCGAACCGGAATTCATCGAACGATTCCTCACGCCCCCCCCTCGGCCGCCGCTCCGTCGCCGGACGCTGGCGGTGGGACCGCATGGCGTCATCCCCCCCGGCCCCGGCCACTCGCATCTCCTGCTCGATCGCGACTCCGCCATCGACGCGGCGAGAATCATGCGGCACATGCTGCTGCATGGGTCACACGTTCCGGCCGAATCGGCGATCGCCGCCCCCTGTGCGGCGGTCGTCGGCGCGATCGAGGCGGCTTCGTGCGTGGTGGTCGTCACCGACCACGAGGCCGACCTTCTGGGGCTCGAGCCATGGAGCATCATCCATCTGATCCGGACCATCGCCCATCGCATCCCGGCCTTCGAGATTCCTCTTGCATCGCGGGAGACCCTCGCCGCCCAGGCCGTCCTGACCTGGCGGTACGGTGCGGCGGGTGCGATCGACAAGGCCAATCGCTTCGGTGGAACGTTTTTACCGTCGGAGGCGTCGGCGGCGCATCTGATCGAGCGGTGCGAGGTCGATTGCGTCGTGGCCGTCGGGGGACTCTCTCCCGCCGTGGAGCAGGCGCTGAAGGCCCGCAAGGAAGCCATCACCGTGATCCGCGTGGATGAAGCCACTCCACACGAGACGGCATCCGCGCTCGGATCGATGCTCGCGGCCGTGCGGGCCGCGACGGCCGGCTCCGGAGGCAGCCGATGAACGCCCAGCCTCGCTTTGTGCTCGCGGGCGGCAGGATTCACGACCCGGCCCATCATCGCGACGGGGTGATCGCCGACATCTGGGTCGATGGCGGTCGGATCGTCGCCCCGCCGGCCGAATCCGCCGGCTTCACGCGGATCGATGCCAGCGGGTTGGTCGTCATGCCCGGCGGCGTCGATCTGCACAGCCATGTAGCCGGCACCAAGGTGGGGGGCGGCCGCAGGATCGCGCCGCATCTGGCCCGCACGAAACCGGCGGCCGTGCCCACGATTCATGCGGCGGGGGCGCTCTACGCCGCCCTGGGCTACACGACGGTCTTCGATGCGGCGATCGCCACCGCCGCCGCTCCGATGGCCCATCTGGAACTCGCCGAACTGCCGATTCTCGACAAGGGCATCTACCTGCTGGCGGCAGACGAGGAGGCTGTCGTCGCGACCCTCGACCGCAACGATCTTCGCGAGGCATCCCGTCTCGTCGGCGACGCAATCACGTCCGGCCGCGGCTGGGCCGTCAAGGTCGCCAATCCGGGCGGCCCCTCATTCTGGAAGTACGGCCGCCGAGGTGACCATCACGACCTCGACACGAAGCTCCCTGGCCGGTCGCTCACGCCTCGGCTGATGCTCGAACGGCTCGCCCGCGTGGTGCAGTCGCTCGGCCTGCCTCATCCGCTCCACGTCCATACCGCCAACCTCGGTCTCCCCGGCAATTGGCGGACGATGCTCGAGACGATGAACACATTCGACGGCATCCGGGCCCACTTGGCCCACGTTCAGTTCCACAGCTATTCCGGTGGCGATCTCGACGCCGACTCCTTCGGTTCGGGCGTCGCGCCGCTCGTGGAGTGGTTCAACTCGCACGATGAACTGACGCTCGACGTCGGGCAGGTGCTTTTTGGCGACACGGTCGCGATGACAGGCGATTCGGCCGCCGCCGAGCATCTCGCCCATGCGACGAACGTCCCGTTCATGTCGCACGACCTGCATCTGGAAGGGGGCTGCGGCGTGCTGCCGATCAGCTATCGCGAAAAGAGTCTCGTTCATGCCTGGCAGTGGGCGATCGGCCTCGAATGGTTCCTCACGGCCGACGACCCCTGGCGAGTCGTCCTCTCGACGGACCATCCGAACGGGGCCCACTTTCTCGCCTACCCGCTGCTCATGAAGCTCCTCGGCGACGAGGCCTTCCGGCGCGAGTCGCTCGCCCGCATCCATCCGACTGTTCGCACGCGCTCCCCGCTGGCCGGCATCAGCCGCGAATTCACGCTCCAGGAACTCTGCACCATCACCCGCGCCGCCCCCGCCCGGATCGCTGGCCTGCCGCACAAGGGTCATCTC
Organism: Planctomycetia bacterium; assembly: GCA_046074725.1. Classification (GTDB taxonomy): domain Bacteria; phylum Planctomycetota; class Planctomycetia; order Pirellulales; family UBA1268; genus CACORA01. Next base: position 7,718 of record JBJTOU010000191.1, on the reverse strand, counting down.
GGCGTGGGAGCCGACGCCGACATCACGCTCTACCGTCCCGACGCCGATCTGGCGCGGATGTTCGCGATGCCCGCAAAGGTCTTCAAGGCGGGGATGCTCGTGGCGGAAGACGGCGAGGTGCGTGCGACCCCGGCCGGCCAGACGCTCGCAGCGCCCCACAATGCATGAGAACCTCTCTTCAACCGTGAGGGGCTGCCCGTGTCCCAAGAGCCGGCCTTGGCGGCCAGCGGAGACAGGATGTCGGAGCGCAGCCGACATGGAGTGAGCGAAGCCCAGGATGGGCGCAGCGAACGTCCGGCGATGGGGCACGGGCAGCCCCTCACGCAGGCACGCATTCGCCGAACCAATGCTCATTTCGCGACGGCATCGAACAGTCGCGAACAGAAGCGGTCTGCGGGAAAGAGTTCCGCCGCCCGCATCCGTGCCGCCGCTTGAAACCTGGCAGCCGTCGCATCGTCTTCGATCAGCGAAAGGGCGCGTCGTGGCAATTCGCTCTCCGGGAGCGGTGGCACGATCCAGCCGGTCTCCCCATCGACGATCGCCTGCCGCGCGGCGTCACTCTCCACCGCGACCGTCGCTGCGCCGGCGGCCATTGCGTCGAAGAGGCAGCCCCCCAATGGCACGTCACCCGATTGCCAGACGAACCGCACCTGTCTGAGAAGATCGGGCAGGCAGTCGCAGAAGGGGATGATCCGCAACCGCTCGGCGAGATGCTGGACGCGGGCGCGGCGGCGGAGCCGCGATGCCTGCGTTCCGCTTCCGATCAGCACGTGCTCGACGTCGCGGCGGACCACGCCGAGCTGGTCGATCGACCACAGCAGCCGGTCGAGCCGCGACGACGCCACCAGCGGTGCGACGCACAACGACCATACGTTCGTGGGGTCCAGAGCCAAGCGGGAGGCGAGCGTCTCGCGGGAAAGGCCTTCCCCTGCCGCCGTGTCGGCCACGGGACCGATCGTCTCGAGCCGCCGTGCCGCGACACCCAGTTTCTCGCATGCCGTGGCCACCGATGATGACGATGCGAGCACGCGATCGGCGCGTGTCAGGGCCCAAGCATCGACGAGCCGCCGCGGCGGGAGAGCGACGCGACAGACGAGCCGCGGCTGTTTCCCACCCGGCTGCGGGATCCGCGTGGCGATGGCGGCCAGCACCGTTTGGGCCCGCCCCCATGCCAGCACGATCTCGGGCCGGAGGCGGCCGATCAGCGTCGCCAGCCGACAGGCGGCCGCGACATCGGGCTCCGGCCGCCGGCCCAGCTGGTGCACGGGCACCCGTGCTGCAGCCAACCGTGACGGCAGCGATCCACCGGCCGACGTGAAGGCGACATGCACGTCGCTGCCGACGTGGGATAGCGCGGTGGCTGCGATCTCGAGTTCCCGTCCCGCTCCGACGGCATCAGCCGCGCGGGAGAGCAAGAGGATCGATCTGCCGATGGCGTGCGACATGGCCCCAGACGATACCCGACCTCGCTGCGGCGGGGAAAGCCGGCTGCCATGCGGTCGCGGGCCATCTCGACGATCCGAGGAAATGCGGGCATCGGGTTGTCTGGTGGCCGACCGCCCGCGCATGATGGGCTGTTGCATCGCGTGGCGTCAGACGAAAGCAATCGATTTTCTCCATGGCAGATCCCGCATCGAACCGCCCCCATTGGACGACGATCTCCCTAGCCGGGCACGCCTGTGAACTCTTTTCGCCGCCGAACCCGACGCCCGACAAGGGGGTGATCTACCTGCATGGGGTGCGGGAGCGTCGGCTCCAGGATCTGGCCGGTCTCCGCGATGCCATCGAGGCTGCGTCGCTGCCGGCGATCGCTCCACGAACCGGCCGCTCCTGGTGGCTCGACAGGATCATGCCGTCGTTCGACCAGGCCATCACGCCGGAGGGATATGTCGTCGATCTGGTGCGCGGCGAGTTCCGGCGCCGGTTCGGCGTCGATACGCCCGGCATCGCGCTCATCGGCACGAGCATGGGGGGGCAGGGAGCGCTCCGCATCTCCTACCGGCATCCGGCGATCTTTCCGATCGCCGCGGCGATCGCGCCGGCGATCGACTTTCATGCCGCGATGCGGGAAGCGGGCGACCGCGACGACGGCGAATTCTATGACACGCTCTGGGAGACCTACGCCGACGTCGAACGGGCGCGTCAGGACACCGCCATCCTGCACGTGCATCCCCTCAACTGGCCACGGCACCAGTGCTTCGCCAGCGATCCCTCCGATCTCCACTGGCATGACGGTGCCGACCGCCTTCACAGCAAACTCGTGGCGCTCGGCATCCCCCACACGGCGATCCTCGAGCCACGCGGCGGCGGCCACGGTCCGGAGTACTACGACAAGGTCGCGCCCGAGATCATCCGGTTCGTGCTCGACTCGCTCGACGCCGAGTCGCGCCGCCTTCCGACCTCGACCCGGTGAGGGCATCCGTCCGCTCTTCCAGGCAAAAAGTCATACGAATCTGCTTGAGCCTCGCGCACAACTTTTCTTGTTGAACCAGTCTGCGGACGGGGCTGTCCATGCCCCGAGAGCCGGCGTTGCTGGCAAGTGAAGCCATGGATGGCGAGAACGCAGCCAGCATCGAGTGAGCGGAGGGCAGGATGCCCGGAGCGAACGTCCGGCGATGGGGCGTGGACAACCACGGCCTACGAGAGACGTGGCGATCGGTTGTGCGCCGCATCAGGTTCCCGGCACCGGCTGCTGAAGTCGCTGCTGCGGAACGGATCCCATACCGGGAACACCCATTCCCTTCCCTCCGCTGGTGATCTGGTCGAAGTCGAGGTATCGGGCATCCTCGACATCGACGCGGTTGAGGCTTCGCCAGTAGAGGATCTTGCCGGCCGAGGCCGACGACATCGGCGCTCCGACACGCACCTGCCGGAACAGTTGGGCATCGCTGCGGCCATCCCCTTCGAACACGAGCAGATCCTTGGCCTCGCTCCATGCCAGCCGCGCGCTGCGAGCCGTAAACGATTCCCCTTCGACGAGCACGTTGCCCCCGGCCGCCAGTTCGATCGAGGTCCGCCGCTGCCCCGGGCTGGTCGGCGACTGTCCCACGGTGAGCGTGTCGCCCGAGATGCTCACGGCCCGCGGCGGAAGCCCACCCGCCGCATGCGGATCGAGCGTCTCTCCCCAGGTTGCCACCGGTCCCCAGATCGCCTCCACCCGCTGATGAAATTCCATCACGCGGTGGTTGATGTTGCCCCGCATGCCTCGCTGAAAATCGACGCCAAGGTAGGTCAGCCCGTCGGGCCGCGGCGCGGCCGGCTGCGGCGGGCCACCGGCGGCTCCCGTGGCCGGCACGGGGAGCGCGGGCGGCTGGCCGTGCCGTGTGCTGGTCAGCCTTCCTGGCCCGGTGCCCGTGAATCCGCCCGAGGCACGATCGAGCACGAGGTCGCGCACGAAGAGCTGCTCCATCGACTTCGAGCCGTCCTCTCCCGTGCTTTGGCTCTCGATCCGCACTCCGCTGCCACAGGCGATGCGTGCCACCTCCGACCGCTGCCCACGCTGCTTCGCGGGATCGCTGAAATCGATCGGCTGGGCGAGGATCACGTCGAGCGATCCGGCCTTCAGGGAGGTGCCTCCGCTGCTGGTGACGACGCGATCGACGAATCGTGCCGTGAGGCCGTCGAAATCCATGCGTCCTTTCCAGGCGACGTCGAGCGAGCCGGGAGAGGCGGGGGCCGCGGCCCGAGCATCGACGGCATTCGCGACCGCGAGTGATTCCAGGCCATTCATGCCGCCCGACATCGGCATCTGCAGACGGCCGGCGCCATCGACGGTCATCCTATTGAGTCCCCTGTCGAACGTGATCAGCGGCCCCTCGAGATCGACGCCGCGGCCGGTGATCCTGGCCGGCCGTCCCGACACGATCGCCCTCGCGTCGAACCGCGTCGCACGCGTCACCTGGGCCTGATCGCCGCGGATGTCGAGGCCCGCCTCGTTGCCACCGTTCTCCTCGATGAGCCGCACCTGCTCCTCCATCGAAATCTCCTCGACCTGGTTGCCCCGCGGGTCGAGCGTCACGAGCCCGCGCACCAGCCCCCCCGTCGCCACGAGCCTGCCTCGCAATGGACGGTCGGCCGGTGACGGTGCGGAGGTCGGCGAAGGCGAGGGCGTCGATCGAGACACGACGTTCGTCGTCGCACGGTTCGCGCCCGCCGCGGGGGCCGGCTTCGTGTCATCGGGCGTCGCCTCGGCCCCGGTCGATTTGAACCAGAGTTCCATCCGCTCGGTTCGGGCCGCCAGTTGTTCACTGTCGATCTGCACCGTGCCGTGGGCGAGCATCCGCGTGGGCCTGATGCCGGAGAGGTCGGCCATCGGGGCACGCGATGCCGGGTCGGGATTCGCCCGGGGCACCACGTCGAGCCAGAGATACATTTCCGACGCGGTCAGCCTTCCTTGAGACTCAACCGCCACCTCGGCTTCGCCCGACAGCGAGACGCGATGGCCGGTGTCCTCGGGCCACATTCGAAGCCACTTTTCCCATCGGGCCTGCGATTCGGCCCCCTTCTCGGGCTTCGTCCGCAACCAGCCCGGCCCCTTGGCCTTCAAGGTCCCGGGATCCCCGGGCGGCCCGGGTGTGTAATCGATCGATCGCGCCTCCATCTGGCTGCCCTGGATGATCAGCGAAACCGACTCTTCGCCATCGATCAGGATGCGACGGGTCGCGATCTCGTAGCCCAGCCTGCCGCCTCGGGCCTCGAGCCGTGCGCCGGTGCTACGGGCCACAACCGGCGTGCCGCTCGCCTGAATCTCGACCGGCTCGACGCTGCCTCGGAGCCGACCGCCCCCCTTCCCCTGTTCATTCCCGAGCACGATCGCCAAGAGGTCGCAGCTCAACTGGTCGAGCCCGCCGTCGGGAAGGTGCCGGAGCACCTCGACCCGCTCCTCGAGCGTGATGACACTCGCCGAGACGTTCATGCACAGCGGCCCAGCACAGCTGACGAGCACCGGCGGCGCCGGCTGCGGAGGATTCTCTTCGCCGCCCGGTCGCGCCGGCCCCGGAAGGATGCCCGACGAAAAACCCTCCAGCCGCATCCGCACGTCGCGGTCGATGCGAATCGTATCGACGCCGCCGATGTTGGGCCCATGCTCGCTCGGCCCGGGCCGCGGCATCAACGTCGCCACGAGTGCCCGACCACTGCCGGTCGAACGGCCATGACGGAACTGCACCGCTTCGTTCGTTCGAACTTCGAGTTCGGCGAGTTCGACGTCACGGGTCACGATCTCGATGTCGTCCTCGGCGCCAGGTGCCGTCGGTGTTCCACGGATCATCACCTGGCCGCGAAGGCTGCCCCCCACGAGCTTGGCCAGTCGCCCCTGCCGCAGGTCGATCGGTTCGTCGAACTCGAGCACCGCGCCCTGCGGCGCCCGAAGCACGATCGTGCGGCCGGAAGCGCCCCCTTCCGCCACCCGGTTGCGGTCGGGGAGAACCACGAGCGTGCACGGAACGAGGTTCACTCGGCCGTCGGGGAGTGACTGGTACTGCTTGAAGAGGAGCCGCATCTGGCGGCTCTCGAGCACGATCGGATCGTCCCGCTCCCAGGCCCCTTCCGGAAAGATGTCGCCGAGGGCCGCCAGACGACGGTCGGCGCGGGCACGGATCATCGCAGCCTGCTCCGGGGTCAGCGCGACGGATGTACCCGAATCGGACACCCGCGGCTCGACCCACGGCACGACGGCCAGCCGATAGAAACCGGCGGCAGCGAGCACGACGAGAAACACCCGCGCTGTGCGTCCGAGTCGATGATCCATGGTGTTGCTACGCCGCGTAGCCGGCGACAATCGCCTCCCACTGACCGCGGGCCCGGAGGAGCCGTTCGACGACCTCGCGAACCGCTCCCCCGCCGCCGGGAAGACCGGTGACGAGTGCCGCGGCGGCACGGACCTCCACGCAGGCGTCGGCGACCGCCACCCCGACCCCGCACCGCATCACGCATGCCAGGTCGGGAAGATCGTCGCCGACGAACGCCGTCTGCTCCCAGGTCAGCCCCCGCTCCGCGAGGATCTCGGCCACGACAGACTGCTTGTCCGCCACGCCCTGGCGGACGACTGCCATGCCAAGCTCCTCGGCCCGCACCTGCACGACGCGACTCGACCGGCCGGTGACGATCCCGGTCGCGTGGCCCGCCCGCTGCCAGAGCCGTATGCCGAGGCCGTCGCGGATGTGGAAGGTCTTCGATTCGATGCCGTCGTTCGACCAGCCGACCCCTCCACCGGTGAGCACCCCGTCGCAGTCGAGAAGAAGCAGCTGCACGCGGGCCAGCCGATGCTCGAGCGTGTCGTCGGCGCCTGATTCGCCGCTGATGATGCCGGCCGCCGTCATGGCTTGTCCTCGAAAAATTCGTGTCAGGCCGCGGCCACGGAGACTCGGCCGATCGCTTGGGATTCCTCGGCGGGCACGAGGCCCACCAGATCGACGATGTCGAGCAGCCCGACGGGGCGGCCGTCGGTCGCCAGCACCGGCAGTTCACTGATCCGGCGAGCTTCGAGGATTGCGATCGCGTCGCTGAGCCGGTCCACCACGGCGACGGTCGTGGGGCGAGGTGTCATGACCGCCCCGATCGGGCCATCGATGGCGGCATCGTTTCGCCGCTCGAAGAGCCGGGCGAGGTCGCTGTCGGTGAAAATGCCGGCGAGCATGCCGTCGGCGTCGATGATCATCACGGCGCCGGTCCGTCGGGCTGGCAGCGGTCTGGAAAACACGCTTCGCACCGGCTCCTCCGGTCTGGCCGTGCGACAGTGGTGCAGCGGCCGCATCGCCTCTTCAACCCGCATGAGTTGGCGGCCAAGACTCCCGCCCGGATGCCGGGCCGCGAAATCATCCGACGTGAACGGCCTCAGGCTGCTGGTGACGAGCGCCAGCCCGTCGCCGAGCGCCAAGAGCAGGGCCGTGCTCGTGCTCGGCGCCAATCCGAGCAGGCACGCCTCGCGCACGCGGCCCGTGGCGATCACGGCCCGGGCGGCCCGCCCAAGCGTGCTGTCGGTCCGTCCGGTGATCGCGATGACGGGGATGCCACGGGCGGCCACATGGGGCAGAAGCCGCGTGATCTCGTCGGTTTCGCCCGATTGCGACAGGGCGAGCACGACATCGTCGGCGCGAAGCACGCCGAGATCGCCATGCATCGCCTCGGCCGGGTGCAGGAAGAGGCTCGGTGTGCCTGTCGAAGCGAGAGTCGCCGAAATCTTGCGGGCCACGAGCCCGGCCTTCCCGATCCCGGTTACGACGACGTTGCCGGTGCACCGCTCGATGATCCGCACCGCCTCGCAGAACGACCGATCGATCTGATCGGCCGCCTGCACGCTCGCCTCCCCCTCGGCGCGGAGAATCTCCCGGCCGCGCGCAAGCAGGTCGGCATCCGTCGCGGCGTGGGCGAAGGGGGGGTCGTCCATAGGGGACGGGACTATAGGTGGGCTGCGCACCCGCCGCAACGCGGCTTTCCCCCGGCGTCAAATGACAGCGCCGGCTTCGGGTTCCCCGTACTCCGTCGCCGGTCGTTCGCTGCGCCCGTCCTGGGCTCCGCTCACTCGATGCTGGCCGCGCTTCGCCATCCATGGCTCCGCTTGCCATCAACGCCGGCTCTCGGAGTACGGGGAGCCCAAAGCCTCGCCGTATTCAGGATTCAGTGCCTTGGCCGAAGGCTCGGGGCTGCCCATGCCCTCGAGCGGGCTATGGGAGCGAGCGAAGCCATGGATGGCGAAGCGAAGCGGACATGCAGAGAGC
>JBJTOU010000190.1:0-5508 GCA_046074725.1 Planctomycetia bacterium | reverse complement strand
TGCCGCACGAGGTCGAGGGCGCCGGTGGGCGGGATCCGCTCCGGCCGGCCGGCGAGTTCCACCGCACGGGCGGCGTCGAGCTTCGCCTGCCGCGCCGCGGCCAGGAAGGCGTGCGAGTTCTGCCCGGCCTCGAGCCGGGCGAGCTGCTTGCGCATGGCCGCGATCCGCGCGGGGTCGTTGCCGAGGGCGGCGGCGATCTTCTCCGCATCGCCGCCCGTCTCGTCGTGGAGTTTCTCCGCGTCGGCGAGCGCCGCCTTGTCGATCCACAGGGAGCAGTAGTCCTCGTTCAGGGCGAGGGCCGTGAGCAGGCCGGCGCCCGCCACGATCCCCAGCGTGAAGGCGACGTTGAACCGATGGCCGAGCCGCCAGTTCCCGATGATCGGCATCAGGAACATGACGCCCATGATCAGCCCCGGCACGACGATCGCGCCGAGAAATTCACCCGTGGCTCCCCAGCCCTCGAACACCTTGAGAAACTGAAAAAGGAAGAGGAAATACCACTCCGGCCGCGCGGCGGCATACGGGAGCGACGGATCGGCCGGGGCACCCAGCTCCGCCCCCAGGTGCCCCGTGTCGATCGGCTCGCCGGCGAGCATCGCCTTCAGGGCCGGCATGAGGATCACGCCGAGGATCACGGCCATCACGGCCAGCATCGCCACGGCATCCTTGAGCACCTGGTCGGGCCAGAACATGGCGTCGGGGCGGGTGATCGGCTGCTTGGCATGAAGCCCGTGCTTGCGGAAGAGGGCCAGGTGCACGACCAGCATCACGACGAGCGCCCCCGGGAGGAAACCGGCATGGAGGGCGAAGAATCGCGTGAGCGTGTGGTGGCCGTATTCCGTCCCGCCGATCACCAGCTGCTGCAACGACGGGCCGACGCCGGGCACGATGCCCGCGAGGTTGGTCGCCACGATCGTGGCCCAATACCCCTTTTGATCCCAGGGGAGGAGGTAGCCGGTGAGGGCCATGCCGAGGACGAGCATCATCAGTACCAAGCCGAGCCAGAAGTTCACCTCGCGCGGCGCCCGGTAGGCTCCGTCGATCACCACCTGCAGCAGGTGTACGGCGAGCAGCACGACCATCATCTGGGCCATCACGTGATGGATGCCGCGGACGAGCCAGCCGCCCGCCATCTCGTGCTGGATGTAATAGACGCTCTCCCAGGCCGTCTGGGCGCTGGCGGAGTAACTGGCCCACAGAAAGAGGCCGGTGATCACCTGCGTCATGAAGGCGAAGACGAGCGTGCTGCCCCAGACATAGCGCCACCGGGCGCCACCGGGCACCCGCTCGTAGAGGGCTTCGTGAAGGAGGGCCCGATAGCCCGTGCGGTCGTCGAGGAAATCACCGAGCCTGCCAAGCAGACCCTTGGAGGCCGACGGGGCGGCCGGTTTTCCGTGCCGTGCAGGCGTGCTCATCGTTGGGCCACCTTCTCCGCGATGCCGGCGCGAAACTTCTCGAACCTCACCTCGATCTCGCCATTCTTCGCCACGCGGCATTCGAGGGAGTCCATCGCGCGGGGGCTCGGGCTCGGGGCCACGATCCCGCCATCGAGCGTGAAGGAGCTGTTGTGACAGGGGCAGCGGAAGCATTTGGAGCCGGGCTGCATCTCGACGAAGCAGCCTGCATGCGGGCAGGTGGCCGAGAGGGCTTCCACCGTGTCGGAGCCCTTGGTGCGCCTCAGATAGACGGCGCCGATCGGCTCCGCCGCAAACCCCGTCCAGGCGTCCACGCGATCCGACACCACGGCGAATTGCCGGGGCACACCGTCATCCGGAATGGCGGCAAGCTCCGTGACGGGGAGGAACTTCGCAACACCCCCCCTGCGGCTCAGGGGGTCGAGAAACGCCCAGAGCCCGGCCGCGAACGGGGGGGCGACGGCCGCGCCGCCGCAGATGATCGCCATCACTTTCGTGAGAAACCCTCGTCGCTCGTCCGACATCGTCGCTCTCCGAAAAACCTCGTTCGTGAAACAGGATCTCTATCGATTTCGCCACGCCTCATCTACGGCCGCGGCCACGCGGCTGCGCACGTCGTCGAACGGCGCCTCGACGATCGCGCCGGCCGCGGCCTTGTGGCCGCCGCCGCCGAAGCGGGCGGCAAGGGCGTTGCAATCGACATGGCTGCGGCTGCGGAAGCTGATCTTCGTGCGGCCGTCCGGCTGCTCGATGAGGATCGCCGCCACCTGCGTCCCCTTCACCGCGAGCGTAAGGTTGATGAGATCCTCCGTGTCGCTCGGCAGGGCGCCCACGGCCTTGATGTCGCTTTGACGCACCGTGGACGTGATCACCGCACCATCGTGCGACGTGGCCGCCCCGGAGAGCGTGCGGCCCACGAGATGGAGCCGCGCGAGCGAATCCTGCTCCAGGAGTTCGCGATAGACCGTGGGTGGGCTGGCCCCGGCATCGACGAGCCGGGCGGCGATCCGGAACGTCTCGCCCGTCACCGATGGAAACCGGAAGCCGCCGGTGTCGGTCGAGAGGCCGGCGTAGATCGGCGTGGCGATTTCCGGCGTGAGCGTCACCCGCAGTCGCTGGGCGATCTCGTAAACGATCCTGGCCGTCGCCTCCGCGGCCGTATCCTTGAACCATCGGTCGCAGAGGTCGTCCTCGCTGACGTGGTGGTCGATCACGAGCCCCCGCTCCCGCATCGTCTTGAGCACGTCGCCCATCGCCCCGAGTTGCGCCCAGGCGCTCGTGTCGAGCACGATGAACAGATCACGATCGGCGAGGTCGGCCGGCTTCACCTTCTCGGCGAGCGACTCGAGCCTGCCCTGTGGATCGATCCATCGCAGGGCCGAGGGCGTGGCCTGGGCGTTGACGATCCGCACGTCCTTCCCGATCGCCTCGAGGATGCCGGCAAGGCCCAATTCGCTGCCCAGCGCGTCGCAGTCGGGACGGACATGGCTCGTCAGCACGACCCGCCGGGAGTTCCGAAGGATGTCCAGCAGGCTCGCCCAGTCCAGTCGCATCACGGTGTCCTTTCGATCGAAACGGCGGCCGAGGCGATGGCTTCGGCCCGGGCAACGTCGGCGGCGAGCTGCTGCTTCAAGTCGTCCACCGACGCGAAGCGGCGAGTGTCGCGCAGCCGCTCGAGGAAGTCAACGTGAAGCGTCGTGCCGTAGAGATCGCCCCGGAAGCCGATGAGATGCGCCTCGATGGAGATCTCCGAGCCGCCGAATGAGACAGTGGGTCCGATGTGGATGGCCGTGGGATGGCGATCGGGGCCGTCGGCGATCGTCGCCCATCCGGCATAGACGCCCTGCCCCGGAAGGAGTGTGGCGATCGACGCGAGATTCGCGGTGGGGAACCCGAGCGGCCCGCCGCGCCGCTGCCCCTCGACCACCCTGCCGGTGAGACGATAGGCGGCCGTGGCGAGCCGGTTCGCCTCGCCGACCCGGCCCTCCGTGATCAGTCCTCGGAGCCTGGAGCTCGACACGGGCGCGCCCTCGACGACCACCGGCGGCACCACCTCCAGGCTCGCGCCATCCGCGGCACAGAGCGAGGCGAGCAGATTCACGTCGCCCCGGCGGCCGGCACCGAATCGAAAGTCGCTTCCTTCGACGAGTGCGGCCGCCCGCAGTCGTCCGCGGAGAATCTCGGCATAGAAAGCCTCGGCCGTCAGGGCAACCAGTTCGGCATCGGTCGGCTGCACGAGCACGGCATCGGCCCCGAGGGCGAGAAGCAGATCGGCCCGCCGTCGCACGGTCGTGAGCGGTTGGGGCGCCGAGGCCGGCCTCACGATGGCGGCCGGCGGCGGATCGAACGTGACCACGACGGCCGGAACCGATCGCCGCCGGGCCGTGTCGACGAGCCGTCGCACGATCTCGGCATGGCCGAGGTGGACGCCGTCGAAGTTGCCCACGGCCACGGCGCACGGCTCCGTGGCCTCGGTCCAGCGGCCGTCGGATGCGAAGACGATCGCGTGCTTGATGCTGGCCACGGTCGAATAGAAGTGATTGCAGGGCGGGCGGGAGGAGAGAGTGTACACACCGACGGCGGCATCCCAAGGTATGATCGTGGGGCCCCGCAGGAAGGACGCGAATGCACGACACGATCACGCCACCCATGGCGGCCAGCGAAGACAAGCAGATCTATCTCACGGCCGATCTCGCCTGCCGTCTCGGAGCGATCGACATCGGCTCCAACAGCGTGCGGCTGATGGTGGCGGAGGCGCTCCGCGGCGGCACCTACCGGATCCTCGACGAGGAGCGTGAGCCGACGCGGCTCGGCAAGAGTGCTTCCGCGAAAGGCCAGCTCGATGCCGACGCGGTGGACCGCACGATCCAGGCCCTTCGCACCTTCAAGGAGATCGCCGCCGGCTACCAGGTGACGAGCCTTCGCACGATCGCCACCTGCGCCGTCCGCGAGGCCCGCAACGGCCCCGATTTCTGCCGCCGCGTCCGTGACGAGGTGGGCCTCGAGGTCGAGGTGATCTCCGGCGAGCGGGAGGCCCGCCTCGCGTTCGCCAGCGTGCAGCGGGCCTTCGACCTCACCGGCAAGAACGTGATCGTGGCCGACATCGGCGGCGGCAGCACGGAAATCGTCTTCGGCACCGGCACGCTGATCGAGGCGATCTTCTCCACGCCGCTCGGGGCGGTGCGGCTCACCGAGCAGTTCGGCCTCGGGGAAGGGAGCACGCCCGAGGACTTTCAGAAAGGTCTCGTCCGGCTCGAGGAGGAGATCACCGACTGCCTCAAAAAGCGGACCACCAAGCCGCTCTTCGCCCCGCACCTGCTCGTCGGCTGCGGCGGCACGTTCACGACGCTCGCCGAACTGCTCATGGCGGCCAAGCGCGAAGTCGATGTCCCGGTGGCGGGCTACAAGGCGTCGCATGCCGAAGTCCGCCATCTCCTCGACAGGCTTCGGAAGATCCCGCTCCGCGCCCGTCGAGGCATGCCGGGCATGACGCCCGACCGGGCCGACATCATCGTCGCCGGCCTCTCGATCGTCGATGCGCTCATGAAGCGGTTCCGGGTGAATCAGCTCATGATCCACACGCGAGGCGTCCGCGACGGGCTCATCCGCGAGATGATCGACGAGGCGGTGGGCGGGGCGATCGACGATCCATCCCTCCGCGATGCCGCGATCGAGAAGCTCGCCGCCGCCTGCTCGGGCGAGATGGAGCATGGCCGCACGGTGGCGACACTCGCCGGACGGATCTACGAGCAGCTTGCCGGCCCCTTGGGCCTGCCCGAGGCCGACCGGCAACTTCTGGAATGGGCCGCCCGGCTGCAGGATGTCGGCTACATCATCAACTACGACCAGCACCACAAGCACAGCTACCATCTCATCCGCAACAGCCGCATCCCGGGCATTCGCGGCCACGACCTCGAGATCATCGCCAACGTGGCCCGCTACCACCGCGGAGCGTTGCCCAAGCGGAAGCATGAGAATCTCTCACGGCTCTCGTCGGAGGATCAGCAGCGGGTGTCGCGGATGGCGGCGATCCTCCGGCTCGCCCTTCTCGTTGCGAAACGCCTTGCCGATGATCTTGCACACCGCGGTGCCC
>JBJTOU010000189.1:0-5370 GCA_046074725.1 Planctomycetia bacterium | reverse complement strand
GCCGCCGACCGATGCCACGATGGTCACGGCGGCCCGCGAGCAGGCCGAGAACCGGGCGCACTCCATTCGCATGCCCACGTTCACCACGGTCACACCGCGCGACTTCCTCACCGAGCCAGCCGAACGGATTCACCACACGGGCAGGGGACTTGGACAGGAATGGGGCACGGTGATCCACCGGCTCCTCGAACTGGCCGTCTTGCAACTGGAGAAGCCGGAGGCGACGTTCGACCTGCGGTCAGCCGCCGAGAGCATCATCGAGGAGAGTGATCTCGCCGAAAGCGGCATCGCGCGCCAGACACTCATGGAGCGTGCCATCGGGCTCGTCGAGGAGATTCGGCGGAGTACGGCGTGGCAACGGATCAGCCGGAGCCGCGAGCGGTACGTCGAGGTGCCGTTCACGATCGCCATCCGTGGTGATGAGATCCCGGACGGTGTGGCGGTCGATATGGGGCCTGGGCAGAGCCAGTCGGCAGGAGCCGATCTCATGGCGTCGGCCGCGGCAGCGGGCACCTCCCTGCCGGTGCTCGTTCGCGGCCAGATCGACGCGGTATTCGAGGAAGCCGCCGCAACGCCGGACGAGTCTGGGTGGATCATCCTCGACTGGAAGACCACCTCGGTCGCGGATCGCGACGTGGGCAAACTCACGGACCACTACCGACCGCAGCTCAGGCTCTACGCCCGCTGTTGGGCGGCAGGGCGTAACTCCCATCGCCCGTTCCTTGCAGCTGTGCCGCGTGGTGATCGTGGCAGGTGAAGAAGATCACCTGGGATCGCTCGGCGAAGCTCCGGATGATGCCGGCCGCTTGGCTCATCCGATCCGGATCGAGGTTCACCAGCGGGTCGTCGAGCATGATGAAGCCCGTTCCACCGTCGAGGTAGGCCTCCGCCATGGCAAGCCGCAGCGCCAGTGCGAGTGCTCCGCTGGCCCCTTGCGAGAGCCGCTCTGGTGGCAGAGACACCCCGCCGCGATCCACGGCCATCGGCAGCGGCCCGTCGAACGCCACCGTCGCCTCCCTTCCCGTGATGCGGGAGAACATGTCGGCCACCTTCATGCTGAACACCGCCAGCGGGTCGTCGTCGCCACGCGTCGCGATGCGGTCGAGTTCCTCGCGGATGCGCAGGTACGCCCGCCCTCGGCTCCGGGCCCGTTCGAACTTTCGCCGTGATGCCTCGGCCTCCTCGGCCACGTCTTCACTGCGACGATCGCCGAGTCGAGCGGCCAGCCCTCCCAGTTCTTCTTTCTTGGCGACCAGTGATTGTTGCCCATCGAGCCGTCGGGTTTGGGCACGCTCGAGTTCCGAAAGCAGAGCCCTCGACGATTCGAACCCGGGCGGCAGGCCAGGCGCGTCGGCCAGTTTCTCCCTCGCTGCCTTGAGATCGCCTCGTTCCTTCAGCAATCGCTCCCCGAGCGCATCGTGATCGCCATATTCCTTGATCCAGCCGGCGATCGCCTCCGCGTGCTTTTTGTTCGCGACGTTCCCAAGAGCCACTTTTTCGCTGGCCTCCTTGATGTCCCGCTCGATGACGTCGAGAGCTCGCGTTTCCGGAAGTCCCTCGATCACTTTGACATGCGCCTCCCATTGCTCGAACGTCTTCCCGAGCAGGAGGCCCTCCAGCAACTTCTTTTTCATCTCGGCGGCATGTGCCGCGTCACGATAACGCTGCGCCATGAGCCGCACATCTTCGGCTGAGACCGCACCGCAGGCTTCGAGTTCACGCACAAGGCTCGCCCGATTGGCTGCCAGCGAATCAAACAACGACGCCACGTCATCACCACCGCTCTCGACGGTGAGCGTCACACCCCCCACCACGACGCGGATACGGGCTTCCGCCGTCCCTGTCGCACCCTCCGGGCCCGCGTTCACCGTCTCGGCAGGCTCGCTCCCCCGCTCCAGCACCACCGCCTCCGGCGATGCGGCCTCGATGCGCCACAGCATTCGTCGGCTCGCAAGCTTGTTTTCGGCCGCTGCGATCGCTTTTTCGAGCCTTTCAACCGCATCGAGCCTGGCGTGCCCCGGGCTGGGAAGGCTTCCGACGTTTTTATCGGCGTTCTGCCAGTCCCGTCGTGCCTCGTCGATCCGCCGAAATGATTCTTTCGCAGCGACGTTGCCGTTGCGTTTCTTGGCGGTGGCGAGTTCAGTCTCGAGCTTTTCGAGGTGCGACTCGCGTTCCGTTTTCTGCCGCTCCCATTCCTCGATCGCCGCCTGCGCGGCCGGCCACTTCTTGAAAACCGTGGTCAACAGGGCCTCCGCAGCCACGAGGCGAGGCACCCGCTCGTCCAACACATCGCGTTCATTCAGCCCATTCCGAAGCACACCATACGTCTCGACAAAGGCGGCGGCATCCGCGATCGTCGCCTCGACCTCCGACACCTCGCGAGTGACACGATCGATGTCACCTTCGATCGCGAGAAGTTCGGCATGCTCCGCGACGAGCTCCTGCCAGTCGTACCACGCGTGGAGGATGCTCCCGACATCCTTCTTCCAGCGATTACCGCCGACCTTTTCCTGTCCATGTTGACGTTCCGGCTTGCCATGCTCGTCATCCCAGCGGCTGAAGGCGGCCTCGATCTGCTCCTCCACCAGGCGTCGCAATCGCTGCTCGTCCACATCGGCAGACGCTCCGGCGGTGGCGTTGAGCATGTCGCGGATGTCACGGAGGTCAGCCGCATTGTTCTTGATTGCGACGAGCGTCTGCTCGAGTTCCGACTGTCCCGTAAACAGCACATGCCGAAACGTCGCCTCGCCATGCTCGAGCATCTCGCCGACACGCGTCTGCACGGTGGCCGGATCCGCGATCGATGTCGTGCCGTCACTGATTCGACTGAACGGACCGGCGCCCCACCTTTTTTCCAGCGACCACGTGCCGCCGTCGTGCTCGAACGTGAGCGTGACCTGGGCGTAGTCTCCCGCCGGGAGTGGAAGCCAGGGGCCCACCGTATCCCCGAGTTTGGTCTTTGTGAGCTTGGTCGGCGTAAACAGCGCGTGAAAGATCGCCTGCCGAAGCGTCGTTTTGCCCTTCTCATTCGGGCCATGGACGACCACCAACGACGGTGCGAGATCCCATGACGCGTCGGTGAAATGACCGAACGGATGGAGCCGGATGTTCGTGAGCCTCATGCCTTCGACGCTTTTTCGATGAGTTCGTGGGCGAGCGTGGCGGCCTCGGGGTGATCGGTGTCGGCAAGGAGGGACGTGAGCAGCCGCTCCGCGAGTCCGCCGCTGCGATAGAGGCGGGCGATCTGCGTGGCATCGAGCCTGTCGTGGATGTCGCTTTCGACGCTCACGAATGAAAACTCCGGCCGAATCCGTTCGATCGAAGCCTCCAACTCCGATCGCTCCGCAGTCGAAAGCCGGCCGGTGAGCTGCAGGTCGAGGATCGTGGATCCCGCATCGAGGGCTCGGCACTCGCGCACCAAGGTTGCGACGTCATCGCTTCCGAGCAATTCCCTCTCGATCCGAACGAATCGCATACGTCCCAGAGAGAGCCGTTCGTATCTCGAGACCTGGCTCCCCTCGCACTCGATCCACCAGGCCGACCCGGGATGACGGCAGCGAAGCGAGTCGGGTGTGTGGGTGCCGGCCATGAAGATGGTCGATGTCTCTCCCGCTTCGACAGTCGGAAAAGGCACATGAATGTGGCCGAGCAGCCAAGTCGCCACGCCGGCCGAATCGAGGGCTGACCGATCCATGCTGAAATACTGATCGGCGGCATCGAGCCCCAAGCCAGGCACGTTGCCGTGGGCAACGCCGATCCGCAGGCCATGGTCATGATTTCCGGTCGCTTCAGCCACCCAACCGATCGTCGGGTCGCGGCCTGTTTTTGATGGGCAGGGGCATGGGAAAAAATGCACAGGCTGCCCGTTGATGTCGTAGGTCTTCACCTCGGGCGACACGAGCAGGTCGATGTTCGCCGCGCTCTCGGTCTGCCGGAGAAATCGCTTCCAGAGTTCCGAGTCCGGGCCGGCGTGATGATCGTGGTTACCGGGCACGACAATCACCGCCGTGCCGCCGAATCCCCGCAGCAGTGCCGCCGTGCGGTCGATGTCGTGGGCCTTCACCCGAGGTGAGTCGAAAAGGTCGCCGGCGATCACGAGAAAATCGGCATGTCGCTCGTTGGCGATGTCCACGATCCGGCCGAGTGCCGCGAAACGCTCCTCGGCCAGTCGCGTGCCGACCTCGGACGGATAGTGCTTGAACGGCATGCCGATATGGTTGTCGGCCGTGTGGAGAATACGAATCGTCATGGAAGGCCATTCCTCGAAACCGGCACCCGCCGGTGAACCCGTAGTCTATGAAGAATGGCCCCACGTGCTTCCCGTTGGGATAAAGACCGCTGGATCGCACCAGCCTGGCACCCGTCCTGCGGAACTGTCCCAACGCCCGCTCCGTCGCACGTGGCCGGCGGAACTTTTTCACGACGCTCGCAAATTGCCGTTGATTTGGCGGCACATATCGCCGCAGCGACCACGACGTCCTGCTTGCCCGGGGCCGTTCCCGCCCCCTACCGTTTCCGGCCCACGGGATGGCCGGCCCGCGTCGGGCGCGGCCTGTTTCACCCCCGGGGCTCTCGAGAGGTTCCACGATGATCGGCAAGAAGACCCTGCTGCAATGTTTCGTTGGAACGCTCACCTGCGTGGCCGTGATCGCGTCTGGCTGGGATGCCGAAGCCGCGGGTAGACGGCATTGCAGGAGGGCGTGTTGCTGCTATACCCCCTGCTGCGCACCGGTGTGCGACCCCTGCTGCACGACGGCCTGCGCGCCGGCGTGCGATCCCTGCTGCCAGACGACCTGCACGACCTGCTATCGCAGCGTCGATGCCTGCTGCTGCACCGACCGCTGCGGCTGGACGGTGGTGAGCAGTCCGGTGATCGTGTCGTCTCCCTGCTGCGTCGCCGACACGAAGGCGGCATCGAGCACGGAGGCTGTCGCGGTGAAGCCCGCCGCAAAGGCCACGACAGTCTTGGCCACCTCGGCCCGCTGACCCGTCGCCCGCGATCCGTCCTCGGGCATGCAGCCCCGGACAACGCTCCCACTCCCGCGCGGAGGCCACGCCCTCCGCGCGGGAGTTTTTGTTTTTCTCAAGGCTCGGAAACCGAAGTGGAGACCAGACCCGGAGGACCGGGTGAGTACCAGCGGGCGGAGGCCACGATGGCAAAGCTTGCGTGAAGCGAGGGGCTGCCCGTGCCCCGGGAGCCGGCGTATGCAGACAAGCGAAGCAAGGATTGCGGAGCGCAGTCTGAATCCGAGAGACTGGAGGGCACGATGCCCTCCACGAACGTCCGGCTCCGTGGCACGGGCAGCCCCTCGCTTCACGCAAGCTTTGCCATCGTGGCCTCCGCCCGCTGGTACTCACCCGGTCCTCCGG
>JBJTOU010000188.1:0-10723 GCA_046074725.1 Planctomycetia bacterium | reverse complement strand
AGACACGTGTGCCGCCCCCCTTGTGCCGACGTGACGCCGACACGGCTGGAATCAGGTGCCGAATGCAGTGGGTGATGGGCGTGCGGGAACGATTGGACAGGATGTGGCCCCGATCGGATCCGCGGCCCTCTGGCGGTGTTCGTGGGACATGGTTCACCGCCGTGTCCACGCCGGTCATCCTGGCCGCGTTCCTTGCGATGGCCGGCCCGTGGATCATTCAGTGGGCCGTTCCATCCAACCCGGCTGCGTCCGCCCAGGAAGCGGGGCAGGGGGATGAGCACGATGCCGACGGTGATTCGGCTGACGAACGGGGCGTCTACCTGCCCGTCGATCGCGGTGTCGAACGCCGTTTGGCGGCCGCCCGTCGGCTCATCTCCGAATCACGCTGGAGCGACTCAGCCACGCTGCTCGACGAACTCGTTGCGGGCGATCGCGACTCCTTCTTCAAGAAAGACGTCGGTGCCGCCACATGGCAGAGCGTGAAGGTGGAGGCGGGCCGACTGATCAGCAGCCTCCCGCCCGAAGGACGTGCGGCCTACGAATTGCAATTTCGTGCCCGGGCCGACCGCCTGCTCCGGGAAGCCGTTGCGGCGGGGGATCGGTCGGCGGTGGCAGGGGTGGCGCGACGGTGGCTCAACACGCCGGCGGGTCAGCGGGCCGCATTCCTCGTGGCCCTTGAGTCGCTCGAGGACGGGCAATCCCTCACCGCAGCAGCGTGGCTGGATCGCCTGCATGCCGCCGGAGCGAACCGGTTCGAACCGACGCTTTCGGTCATGCGGGCAGCCGCTTGGCAACGGGCCGGAGACCCGGTGCGGGCTTCGGCGATTCTTGATGCCGTCCGCGCAGGAAACATCACGACCACTCGGATCGCCGGTCGTGACGTGAGCCTTTCGTTCGCCGCCGGTCGGGGGCTCGACTGGCTCGCGGAAGCGGTCGGTGCTCCGCCCGCGGGGGGCATTCGGGCCGCAGCCGACTGGTGCATGCACCGGGGCGATCCGGGCCGCAACGCCCTCTCGAATGCATCGCGACCGCTGCTCGTGCCGCGGTATCGCGTCCCGCTCACGCGGCATCCGGAGGAGTCCAAATGGCTCGAGGAGCGCCGCAAGCGAGGGGCCGACCGCGACAAACCGCTTGTGCCGGCATCGGCTCCTCTCGTGGTCAACGGCACGATCATCCTGCACACCCCGATGGGGCTGCTGGCCGTTGACTTCGAAACGGGCAAGCGACGCTGGCTGCAAACGGGCGGTGCGACGACCGTGGCTCTCAGCTCCGCCGCCCAGCTGGATGCCGACGACGGAACGACGACGGCCGTCGATCTTTTCCTTCGAAAAAAGCTCGCGCGGGTGTTCGACGACGCCACGAGCGGCACGCTCGCGAGCGACGGCCGCCTGGTCTTCGCGGTGGAAAGCCATCCCGACGCCATCATCGCGAGGGATGGAATCGAGGCTCAGATGCGGTTCGAGAATGCCGTCGTCGGAGGCTGGAACGGCGGCAACGCGTTGGCGGCCTACGATCTGGTTGATGCCGGTCGGCTGCGGTGGCGGCTGCCTGCGACGTCGGCCGGCCGAGAGGGAGGGGCGCCGACATGGAAGCTCGGTCCGCCACTTCCGGTGGGAGACCGTCTTTTTCTCCTGGTCGAGGAGTTGGGGGAGGTTCGGCTCGATGTTCTCGATGCCCGGACAGGCTCGATGCTCTGGTCGCAGCCGTTGGTGGAACTCGACGAACAGAATCGCGTCGATAATCGTGACAACCAGCCACGGCGTGTGGCGGGCCTCTCGCCGTCGCTGGCGGAGGGAGTACTCGTCTGTCCGACCGGCGCGGGCACGGTCGTGGCCGTCGATCTCGCCACCCGCACGCTCCTGTGGGCGTATCACTACCGGGTTGCTGAACCTCGCGACGTGGTCGCGATGAACAACGGAGTGCGCTTGCAGGTGCCGGGCCGTGTCCTTGGCGGACGGATGGTGATCCAATCGGCGGACAATGAGCCGGGCGGTTCCCGTCGCTGGCTCGATGGCTGCCCCGTGCTGGCCAATGGCCGTGTCATCCTGACGCCAGGCGAGGCGGACGAGATGCACTGCATCGACCTCCGGGAGGGCACGGTCGCCTGGAAACGTCCGCGAAACGAGGGGCTCTACATCGCCGGAGTGACCGGCCAGTCTGTGATGATCGTCGGCCGTCGCTCCGTCGAGGCCGTCTCGATCGAGACCGGCACGACCATCTGGACGACGCCCCTTGCGGCCGACGGTGTCGCGGTCTGTGGTCGGGCGCTCGTGGCCGCCGACCGCCTGTTCGTGCCGCTCGATGCGCCCGAGATCGTGGAGATCGACACGGCGTCCGGTGTGATCGTGGGCCGCTCCTCGGGGCGGGGCGGAGCGGTGCCCGGCAATCTCGTCTCCTACCGTGGTGAGCTGCTCTCACAGGCGGCCGATTCGCTCGACGTCTTCCATCAGACTGTGCCCTTGAAGGCACGGATCGAGGCGGCGGCCAACGACACGCCTTCCGATGGTGACGATGTCTGGAGGCTCATCTGGCGTGGCCAGCTCCAGATCGACCAGGGCTCCGTGTCCGCAGGCCTTGCCGATCTGTTGGCGGCGCAGGCCGCCGCCCCCGATCGGTTTCCCCCCGACACGCTCGCCGACGCGATGGTCTTCGCCATGGAGCGGGATCCCGCGGTCGCAGCGGCGCTCTGGAACGATCTGGCGAAGCTTCGGCCGGGGGCGGAGATCGCCAGCCGCGGCATGAGGGTCGCGATCGATGGTCTCTTGAAGGCGGGCGATTTTTCCTCGGCCTGGGCGGCCTGCCGAGGCCTGATGGAGTTGCCCGCCGGTGAGTCCATGGCCGGTGACCAGCTGGTGGCGGACGGTCGTGAGCCGAGGCTGAGCATGACGCTCGCGCGGTGGGTCCAATCACGCGTGAGCGAATTGCGTGAACGCGGCCCCGCCGAGGTCCGCTCCGATATCGACGCCTACGCATCGGCCGCGCTCGATGCCATTCGTGGGGAGAAGGCGCCGAGCGATGCCCGCGCCAAGGCGCTCGTGGCGTTCATCGACCGCTTCGGACGGCACCCCGCCGCGATCGAGGCCAGGCGAGCCTTGGCCGAGTGCCTTGCCGACATGATTGCGGCCGACCATTCGGATGGCGATGCGGCGAGGTCGATGGCGGTGCGGCGGGATTTCGTCCTGCTCGAACTTCTTCATGCGGGAACACCGAGCGACCGCGAGTCGTCGTCGGCTGCCTTGGCCGCCGCCCGCGACGATCTCGCATCCGGTGCCGACGCAGCGATCGACGGGGCATGGCCGCTCGGCCGTGTCGCGGTGAAGCGGGTGCAGAATCCCTCGCGCCGCGACGGGGCCATGGTGGGCATCAGCAGGACCTTTCCACTCCATGTCGAGGCGGGGGAACAAGCGATGCTCCCGGGCGTGCGGTTCGCATTCGACATGCAACAAGGCGGCTTGGTGGTGAGTGACGGCCTGGGACGACGGCTCGGTGGTTCGCTCGCGCTTGAACGTCCGCAGCCATTCGGCATGGGTGGCTTCAATCCATCCATGGCCGATGTGACCATGATCGGCCGTGTGGCCGTGGTCAGGTCGGGCGGCTTCGTGGTCGCCTACGAACTGGCCGGCTCGGCGACCGATGGCCTCGGCGGCGGTCACCGACGCCTCTGGACCGCCGAAGGGAGCAACACGATCCCGCAGCCGGGATTTGCCGTCCGGATGTCGGATCGTCGATTCCCTCGGATCGGCAGCGTTCCGCTCGGCATGCCGATCCCCGAGCCGGAGCCGGGCCCGCCGCTGGCGCGGTTCACGGCTCTACCCGACAGCCCGGCTCGTGTCACCGGCGTGCCGATGCTGGTGGACGGAGGGATTCAGCTCCGTGATCCGGCGACCGGTGGGCTCGTGTGGGAGCGGCGCCGCTTGCCCGAGGCCGGCGCGGTGTTCGGCGACGACGACGTGCTGTGCGTCTGCCCATCCGACGGCCGTGGGTCGAAGGTGTTCTCGATGGCGACGGGCCGCCTCGTTCGCACGGGCGACTTGCCTGCGCGGGCGCAGCGGCTGATGACCCACGGCCGCGCCATCGTGTCGGTGACCCGCGATGAGACCGGATCGGCCGGCCGCGCGGTCGCCGCCTCCGTGGGTCTGGAGATCATCGATCCCGTCGACATGCGACGGTGGCAGTTGGGAGAGTTTTCGGGCGATTCGCGGGTCACCCTGGCCGGGGGCGATCTGGCGATCCTCGAGCCCTCGGGCAGGCTGACGATCATCGATCTTTCAGAACGCCGCGTGGCGTTTACGACGGACCTCCCCGAGATGCCCAAGCGTCTGGAGCGGCTCGAGGTGGTGCCGTGGCGGGATCGCTTGCTCGTCATTGCCGGACGTGCGGAGACCGATGCGGAGCGGCAGCTCATCGACCGGGTCTGCACGGTCACGTCGCTGCCGCAGATGATGGCCGGCGGGGAACCCATCACGGGCACGATCTGGGCCGTCGATCGGGGCAATGGCCAGATGCTCTGGCCGTGCCCCGCCACGATCCTCCGGCATTGCCCGCATCCCGATTCGCCGTCGGAGCTGCCGGTGCTGCTCTTCGCCCGCCAGATCGAGACTCGTCGCAGTGGCGATCGGCCGAGGCTGAGCGTGCTGGTCCTCGACAAGCGAACGGGCCATGCGGTGCATGCCGACGACACGATTCTCGCACAGCCCCAACTTCTCTTCGGATGCGATGCCGTGGGCGATCCGGACCGGCACATGATCTCGATCCTGCCGGTTGGGGTCGGTCTTGCGGCGATCGAGATGGAGTTCACGGGCGAGCCGCTCGCCCAGCAGCAGCCGTTTCAGGCGAGTTCCAAGCCGTTTGTGGCTGGCGACATCGGCACGGAACTGGAATACTGGTGGAAGCGTCTGCTCACGCTTCCGTTTTCCTTTTGACGGCCGGACCCGTTTCCACCGATTTGCATGTGTCGCCAGTCCCATGAGCCCGTCTTGGTTCATCGTATCGCGCTGGTGTCGATACTGGTGATGGCGGCGGTGCGTGCCGGCGGTCCGGTGGCGGCGGCCGATGCCGCGGTGGAACAGGTGGTGGGCCGTGGCCTCGACTGGCTCGTGGCCCGGCAGTCGCGGCGGGGCAGCTGGTCAGCCAACGAGCAGCGGTATCCCACCGCGATGACGTCGCTGGCTGGCACGGCCCTGCTCATGGAGGGCTCGACCACGACGCAGGGACGCTACTCAGAGTCGATTCGGCAGGCTGTCGATTACCTCGTGAGCCGGTCACGATCCAACGGTCTCATCGGCGACCCCAAGAGTGACGACCGCTACACCTATGGCCACGGGTTCGCGATGCTCTTCCTCTCGCAGGTGCTCGGGGAGGAGGAGGATCAGCGACGGCGCGATGAACTCGTGCACGTGCTCGAGCGGGCGGTCGAGTTCTCGGGGCGGGCCCAGACGAAGGACGGCGGCTGGGGCTATGTGAGCGCCAAAGACGGCAATGACTTTGACGAGGGCTCGACGACGATCACCCAGGTGCAGGGGTTGCGAGGATGCCGGAACGCCGGCATCCCGGTGCCGCACGAGATCATCGAGAAGGCGATCGCCTACATCCACCGCTGCACCATGGCCGACGGAGGCGTGCAGTACAGTTCCAAGGGAGGAGGAGGGCGACCGGCGATCTCGGCGGCGGCCATCGCCTGCCTGTTCAACGCGGGCGAATACGACGACACGCACGTTCCCAGGATGCTCGACTACGCGGAGAAGCACCTCGGCAACATCGCCAACAACGGCTTCGGTCACTGGCACTACGCTCACTTCTACTACGCCCAGGTCATGTACCGCGAAGGGGGGCGGAAGTGGACCAGCTACCGTGATCAGATCGAGAAGCGGTTCGTCTCCGAGGCCCAGAAGGATTCGGCCGGCGTGTTCTGGCCGCAGGGCTACATCGGCCACGTCTACACGACCGCGACCAATCTCACAATCCTGCAGTTCGACAAGGGCACGCTTCCCATCTACCAACGCTGACGCCCCGTGCGTCGGTTTCCCGTCGTATCCTCCCGGAGTCATCCATGTCGCACGCCCCGCTCGAGTCCGCCACCGTGGAACGGCTCCACGATGCCCACGACCGCATTCTCGAACAGCTCTCGCGAGTGATCGTCGGGCAGCACCGGGTCGTGGACGAGCTCTTGATCTGCTTGTTCAGTAGGGGCCATTGCCTCCTGGAGGGTGTTCCTGGGCTCGCCAAGACGCTCCTGGTGAGCACGCTGGCGCGGAGCCTCGACCTCAGCTTCAGCCGCATCCAGTTCACGCCCGACCTGATGCCTGCCGACATCATCGGCACCGACGTGCTCGAGGAGGATCGGGCCACCGGTGGCCGACAGTTCCGCTTTCTCGAAGGGCCGCTCTTCGCGAACGTGGTGCTCGCCGACGAGATCAACCGCACGCCCCCGAAGACCCAGGCGGCGCTCCTGGAGGCGATGCAGGAACGGCAGGTGAGCGTCGGACGGGTGCGTCACAAACTCGTCGATCCCTTCTTCGTGCTGGCCACGCAGAACCCGATCGAGCAGGAGGGGACCTACCCGTTGCCGGAGGCGCAGCAGGACCGCTTCATGTTCAAGGTGTTCGTCCGATACCCGTCGTTCGACGAGGAGTTCGAGATCGCCCGGCGGACGACCGGGGCACCCATGGAGGAGCCGCGGCCGGTACTCGCGGGGCACGACATTCTCGCGCTGCAGTCGGCGGTTCGGACCGTGCCGATCAGCGATCACCTCGTCCGCTACGCGCTGGCGCTGGTGCGGCAGACGCGGCGTGGCGAGCGCGGGGTGCCGGAATTCGTGTCGGACCAGCTTGCCTGGGGGGCCGGGCCGCGGGCCGTGCAGTTCCTGGTGCTCGGCGCGAAGACCCGCGCGGTGCTGCAGGGCCGGAGCCATGTGGCGATGGAGGACATCCAGGCCCTCGCCGCGCCTGTGTTGCGGCACCGGATCGTCGTCGGCTTCGCGGCCGAGAGCGAGGGTGTGACGCCCGACGCGATCATCGAGCGGATCATCGAGAACACTCCGGCCAGAGAGGACGAGCTGACGCGTGACGCCCGCTTCCAGACGATATTTGCATCCTGAGGCGATCGCCCGGATCGGGCAGCTCGAACTCCGGGCCCGGGCCGTCGTCGAGGGCGTGCTCGCCGGACTCCACAAGAGCCCCTACAAGGGGCAGTCGGTGGAGTTCCTGCAGCATCGCGAGTATGTGCGGGGCGACGACCTGCGGCGGGTCGATTGGAAGGTGTGGGCCCGACAGGACCGGCTCTCCGTGAAGGAGTTCGAGGAGGAGACGAACCTCCGGCTCACACTCCTCGTCGATGGCTCGGCGAGCATGGACTACGCCTCGGGGCCTCTCTCGAAATACGCCTACGCCGCCACGCTCGCCGCCAGCCTGGCATGGCTCGGGCTATCGCATGGCGACGCCGCCGGCTGCGTGGTGTTCGACGACGCCGTGCGGGCCAGTTCCCCGGCCCGAATGAAGCGGTCGCATCTCGCGAGCATTGTCGAGGTGCTCGAGTCGAGGAGAGTCGGCGGCGGCAGGCAGACGGCCTTTCTTCCCGTGCTTCGCAGCCTTTCCGAAACGCTCCCCCGGCGCGGGCTGGTGATCGTCATCTCGGACCTGCTCGGCGACCGCGACGGCATCGCCAAGGGCATGCAAATGCTCCGTCGTCGTGGGCACGACCTCGTGCTTCTGCATGTCATGGACGACGACGAACTCGATTTCCCGTTCGATGGTCCGACTCGATTCGAAGGGCTCGAGTTGCCCGACCATATCGCCTGCAATCCCGCGGCGCTCCGGGAGGGCTATCGTGCCGCCCTCGGCGAGTTTCTCGCCGGCGCACGGCAGCAGGCGGCCGCCGCCCGCTGCGATTACTCACTGATCCGCACGAGCGAACCACTCGACGCGGCGCTGGTCCGCTTCCTCTCGCGACGCGCCAGTATGGCCGTTTAGCCGCACGTCATGCCCTCTTTCGATTTTCAGTCGCTGCTCTGGTGGGGTCTGCCTTTGGTGGCGGCGCCGGTCATCATCCACCTCATCAACCTGCTGCGGCACAAGCGGATCAAGTGGGCGGCGATGGAGTTCCTCCTCGCCAGCCAGCGAAAGTATCGGACCCGCGTGCTCCTCAAGCAGTTCCTCCTGCTCATGGCGCGGGTGGCCGCCGTGCTTGGCATCGTGCTGTCGTTGGCCGGTCCTCGATGGACGAACACTCTGGCCGGCATCCTGGGCAAGGCGAAGACGGTCCATGTCGTGCTGCTCGACGATAGTTTTTCCATGGCCGACACATCGGGGGCCGATGCCGGCCCCGAGCCGGTGACGGCCTTCGATCGAGGTCGCCGCGTCGTCGAGCGGATCGCGGCCGACCTGGCGACGACGTCGGGGCAGCAGGAACTGGCGATCGGACGGTTTTCCGGGCTCTCCCTGCCGACGGCGACGGGAGCCGCGCCGTCGTTCGACCTCGCGAGACAGCCGGTCACGCCCGGCCTCGTGCAGCAGGTGCGGGATGCGCTCGGCGGGCTCGATGTCTCCGCGACCGACAGCGGGCCTCGGGCCGCGTTGGCGGCGACCGCCGAAACACTCTCGGTCGGATCGGGGGCCGCGGGCATGGTCTGGATCGTAAGCGATTTTCGAACTCGCGACTGGAAGGCGGCCGATGACGTCGCCGAGGTGCTCCGGCGTCTTGCCGACGCGGGCGTCCAGGTGCATCTGGTGGATTGTGCGGTCGATGATCCATCCGCCGCCAACCTGGCGATCGAGCGGCTGGAGCCGATCGGCGGCGTGGCGGCGGCCGGTGTCGTCGTGCCGCTGGAGGTGGTGGTGCGGAATCATGCCGACCGGCCTGTGCGGGACGTGCCGATCGACCTGCGGGAAGATGGTGCGGCCCGACCGGGCGTGCGCATCGGCGAGATCCCGCCGGGAGGGGTGGCGGCACAGCGATTCGACGCCCGTTTCAAGACGACCGGCGGCCACACGATCGAGGCCTCCCTCGGCCCCGATCCGGTCACGGCCGACAATCGTCGGACCGCGGTCATCGACGTGGTCGATCGGGTCAACGTGCTCGTCATCGACGGCGGCCTGACGGCGACCGACCGGCGCGGTGGCGGTGTGGGCGACGCGTTCTATCTCGCCGCGGCGCTGGCGCCCGGATCGGGAGCGCCGACCGGGCTCAACCCGCGGATCGAACCTCCCCAGGCACTCGCAACGCTCGATCTCGACTCCTTCGCGGGCATTTGGCTGCTCGACATCGAGCGGCTGGAGCCGGCCGAGATCATGGCGCTCGAATCCTTCGCCTCGGGAGGAGGGGGCGTCGTCTTCTTCATGGGTCCGCGGACGAGCACCGAGGCGTTCAACCGCACGCTCCACCGCGACGGGGCCGGACTCTTTCCGGTGCCGCTTGCGGGTGCCGTCGATCTCCTCCCCGATCCCGCATCGGCTGCGCCCGACGTCGTGGTCGAAGAGCATCCCGTCGTGGGCGTGCTCTCCGGCCAGAGGAATCCGCTCCTCGACTCCGTCCGGGTCGATCGATTCATGGCGGTGGAGCGCACGTTCGAGCCACGGGCCGGCAGTGGGCTCCGCAGGCTTCTGTCGCTCCGCTCCGGCGCGCCGCTGGTGGTCGAGCAGCCGTATGGCGACGGGCTCGTCGTCGTCGCGCTTTCGACGGCCGCGCCGACGTGGAACAACTGGGCCCGTGGCAATCCCTCGTGGGTCGTCGTCATGCTCGAACTGCAGAGCCATCTCGCGCGTGCCCGGCGCCGTGCCGAGTCGTTGCGGGTCGGCGATCCCGTCACCGTCCGGCTCGACCAAGGGGCCGATGAGATCGAGGTCGATTTCGCCACGCCCCCGGACGGCGGAATCGTGCATGTCACCGGCACCGCCGGCCCGCGAGGAGAACTCCTCGCAACCCTGCCGACGACCGTGGCCGCCGGCGGCTGCACAGCGCGATGGCGACGGCTCGACGGCACCGAACAGGAGAGGGTGTTCGCCATCAACGTCAATCCGGCAGAGGGACATCTCGAACGGGTCGGACGGGAGCGGCTCGATCGGGCGCTGGTCGGCATCCCGTTCCGGTACGACACGGCCGATGCACTGCAGCCGGACGCCGGCGTCCTGGCCGGCGTGTCGCTGCTCAGGCCGCTTTTGCACGCGCTGCTGGTCGTGCTCGTGGTGGAACAACTGCTCGCCTTCTCCGCCAGCTATCACCGCCGATCATCGTCCACGTCCTCCACATCGATCGTTCGCCATGGTTGACGTCGCATCATCGCCGTGCCTGCTGGCCTCCGCCGAATCGGTGCAGCATCGGATCACCAGCGGGCTCGTTGACGGGTTTTCACAGTGGTGGCAGATGCCCGCGCTCGTGCTCGCCGTGGCGGGGATCGGGGCGTTCGTCCTCTGGATGATCCGTCGCGACGCGGCCGAACTGCCCCGCGGCGTCGCGGTGCTCCTGGCCGCGCTGCGGCTGGGCGCGGTGGCGGCCCTCGTCGTCGCCTACCTCGACCTCGAGCGGACGAGCGAGCACGAGATCATCTCGCCATCGCGGGTGGCGGTGCTCGTCGATTCCAGTGCCAGCATGACGCTCGCCGACGAGCGTCGGCAGCAGGAGGGTGCGGTGGTGGAGCAGGCCGAAGATGGTGCGGCAAGCCGATCGCAGCAGGCGATCGACCTGCTCGTCGATGGGGGGCTTCTCGACGCGCTCGCGCCGCGGCATGAGG
>JBJTOU010000187.1:0-4835 GCA_046074725.1 Planctomycetia bacterium | reverse complement strand
CGTGCGTCCGACATGAGACGCTGAGGCGCGACAGTGATCGCCATCCATTGCCCAACACACACCATGGCCCCCGCCGGCGCTCAAGGGGCGCCGACGCGATAAAGCCGAGTGGCCCGCCGATTATCCCCGGAAGACGGTCTTGGGCCGCGATGTGCCGGCCATGTGGAGCGTGTTCATCAGATCGTAGGCGGTCACCTCGCAGAGAAGCTGGGTGACCTTCTCGTGGGCCTCGGCCGAGAGCAGTGGCTCCACGTCCCTCATCAGGGCGACCAGTCGCTCCTCCTGGGCCGAGAGTTCCTTGCTCGTGACCTTGCCGTCGGCCACGGCATCGAGGAACGAGTCGAGTTTGCGGGCGTATTCCGTCAGCAGCGGCGCCTCGCTTGCAGCGTCGAACCAGGGGGTCTTGTGTGCGGAGGCCTTGGACATCGAAGAAGCTCCTCGGGCGAAGATGAATGAAGGAATTCTAGCCGGCCATCACGAACTGACGACCTCGCGGATGGCGGCAAGCCGCTCCTGCAGCCGTGCCCGGCCGCCCGGCTTGGCCACCTCCTCCCGCCAGTGATCGGGCAGAAACCGCTTCTCGGTGCATTCGAGCACCGCGGCGATCTCCTGCATCTCCTTTTCGAGCCCCTGGGCCGATGGCATGAAATCGTCGAGGGCCCCCCGGAGATCCTCGCCCGAGACGGTATCGGGGGGCAACTGGCCTGAATCGGCGGCGCGATCGAGCGCCTTCCGCTTCGCCGCCAGCACGACGCTCTCGATATCGGCCCCGGAAAGACCGAGCGACAGATCGACGGGGCCGGGGAGCCCCGGCGCGAGCTTTACCTTCGCCTTGCGGGCCATGGCGGTGAACATGGCATCGATCTCGGCCTGGTCGTGCGGATAGAAGAGGGGAATGTGCACCTCGGCCCGCCCCTGCCGCTTCAAGTCGATCGGCAGCAGGTCGGGGCGGCTCGTGAGGAGCATCCAAACGATCTTCCCGCGGTAGCGAGTGTCGCCCATCTGCCGGGCGATCATCGAGAAGACGCGGGCCGACGTGCCGGAGTCTCCCCCCTGCTCGCGGTTGCCCAGGGCCGCATCGGCCTCGTCGATGATCACGACGACAGGCCCGAGGCTGCGGAGCACGCCAAGCGCGTGCTCGAGGTTGCCCTCGGTCTCGCCGACGTATTTGCTGCGGAAGTTCTTCAGGACGGCGCAGGGAATCCCGACGCTCCCGGCATAGCATTCCGCGATGAAACTCTTCCCCGTGCCGACAGGGCCGCAGATCAGGTAGCCCATCGGGGCGCTGTCGAACTGGCCCCGCTTGATTGCGCGAGCATCGGATTGGAGCCGGTCCTTCGCCGCCACATGGCCTGCCACCGCATCGAGCGTGAGCCTCGGCTGGACGAACTCCACGAGCCCCTGACAGGACCGCTCGATGAGATCCTTTTTCGCAAGGGCGAATTCGGGGCCATCGGGGTCCGTTCCCTCGCGGGCCGACATCGCGATCACCGCCCGCATGCTCTCGAGTGACAGCCCGCCAGAAAGGGCTGCCATCCGCCGCACCGCGTCCATCCCGTCGGCCGGGATGCCCGCTCCCGTGGCTGCCGCCACGCCGAAGCGATCCCGCTCGGTGGCGTCGGGCAGGGGCACGTCGATCGCGGTGACGGCCGGGTTGGCGACCAGCTGCGGATGCATCTCGGCGACGGAGTCAGTCAGCAGCACGATCGCCACATTGACCCGCCGCAGGAGCGGATTGGTCGCCCACGAGAGCAACCGGACAAGCCGTCCGGCCCCCGCCTTCGCCGACGATGCCGCGTCGCCGGCGGGGGCGAGATACTGGGCGTAGTCGAGCACCACGGCGATCCGCTTTCGCATGTCGGGCGGATCGATCATGGTGCGTTCGAGAAGGGCGTCGATGGCGGCGATCGCCGCGTCGGGATCGCGCGGCCATGTGGTCGCCGCGCCAAGGCGTTCGGTCAGCCACTGCACCATCTTTCGCAGGCGGTCTCCGTCGGCGCCAGCCAAGGGCCGAAGCCCCTTGCCGACGTCATACGTGAGCACGATATCCCACTGGCCGAAAAGTTCGCGGGAGAGAAATTCGCCGATGGTGCCCCAGCCGTCCTCGGAACGGATGTCGGGGCTCGGGGTCGCGATCGGCACCAGATCCCGCACGTTGCCATGCAGCAGGAACACGGAACTGGTGCCGGAAAGATACGCATCGCCGAGCCGCTCGGCCCATGCGGGGCACCAGTCGGGGAGCGATGCGCCCGCTGCAGGGCGCCCACCAGGCCGTCCGAGTGGCGCGGCGCCCGCAGGCTCTGAGGTGGTCGCGGGCCGTATCGTGGAGGTCGTGGCCATCGTGCGCTGACCTCCGAATCAGCCGGCTGTCTGCTTCGTCCGCTCGGCGCCGAGCGCCTTGTCGTCGGCCTTCACGCCGGCCGTCTCGGGCGTAACCATCCCCATCGCCACCTCGAAGTCACGAAGGGCCTGATCGGCCATCGTCTGCTCGACCGCCTGCTCCGTCTTGATCTTCTCAAGGCCCTCGCCGGAGAGGTCGGCCGCGACCCGCACCTTCGCACGATTGAGGCCGATCTTGTCCTGGATCACGTCCTCAATCTGGCCGAAGTCGGTCGTGATGTCGAAGTTGAAGCTCGTGGCGAGCTTGGCAAGCTCCGCCTCGGCACGGGAAAGCTTCAACTCGGCGTCATACTTCAGGATCTTCTGTTTGAGTTCGCCCAGCTTCTTGGTGGCATGCTTGATCTTCGTGACGTTGTTGCCGTAGGCGGTTTCGTGCAGCCTGAGCTGGGCCTCGTTCTCCGCCAATTCCTTCTTCGCTCGCTGCAGTTCGAGCGCGAACTTCGCGGCCGTGTCGCGCTCGCCCGCCTGGAGGTAGGCCTTCACGCGGGCCTCCAGCGTGGCCACGTGCTCGCGATCGCCGTTCACCTGGCGCGTCACCCGCTCGACGAGGGCGCGGTACTGCTCCAGCCCCTCTCGGCCCTCCTTCATTTGATCGACCGCCTTGTCGTACTCGTACTGGAGCTGCGCGATCGGATCGGACGTCCAGAAAAAGTTCGCGATCTTGTTCATCTGGGCGGCGAGCGCCTTCCAGAGTTTGCCGAGAATCATGACGACACCTCCGACCGGAGAAATTCCAGAAACGAAGACAAGAGAGGGGTGACTGACGGGACTCGAACCCGCGACCCTCGGTACCACAAACCGATGCTCTAACCAGCTGAGCTACAGTCACCGCGACAGTGTCCGCAACGATTGTAGCAGACTTTTTTTGCGATCCACCGGCCGCTACGAAACTGCCATTTCACGCTGGGGCTGATTCCGTTTGAATCCCTCCATGCCGGCCTGCCATTCTTCCTCGCTTTCGGTCTCGAGCCGCCCCTTCCCGGCCGCCCGAGGATTCGTCGCCGACTTGGTCGGGATCGCCCACGGCATCCCGCTCTTTCCCGTCGATCGCCGCATGGATCTGGCGGCGCTCGTTGAGGCCCGATCGAGGGCGGCCATCCGGATCGGCTGGGCGGCGATCGTTCTCAAGGCCTACGCACGCGTCGCCGCCGAGATGCCGATCCTGCGCACCTGGATCGTCCGAGGGATCGTGCCACGCCTCGCCACCGCGTCCCACAGCGTCGCATCGGTCGCGATCAACCGCATCGACGGCGGTGACGACCGACTCTTCTTCGGTCGGCTTTCACATCCCGAGACCCGCGATCTCCCTGAGATCCAAAGCTTGCTCGACCGCTTCGGCACCGGGCCGATCGAGGAGGTCTTCAGGCGGCAACTGCAGCTGGAATCGCTCCCCGGCCCCCTTCGCCGCGCCACCCTCTGGTGGAACATGAACTCCTCGTCACCGAAACGATGCACGCGGATCGGCACATTCAGCCTCTCCACGCTCGCCGGCTATGGCGCAAGCAACCGTGGCCATCCGACGATCTGCACGACCAGCATCTCCTATGCGCCGCTCGATGCCGACGGACGGTGCATGCTCACGCTGATCTGTGATCACCGAGTCCTCGACGGCGCCACCGCCGCACGGGCTCTCGCACGACTGGAGCAACTGCTGTGCGGAGAGATGCTCGACGAACTGAACGCCCTCAGGGCGTTTCGGGCTCCGCCGTCGGCGGGCGATCGTGGAGGCGCCGCCTGATCTCGGCGAGCCGCTCGGCGAGGTCGCGTTCGAGCCCGCGGTCGGTCGGTTCGTAATACCGCTTCTCGACCCCGAGATAGTCCTGCGATGCGATCCCGTCGGGAGCGTCGTGCGAATATTCGTAGCCGTGGCCATGGCCGAGCCGCTTGGCCCCTGAGTAGTGCTTGTCCTGCAGGTGCCGCGGCACGGGGATCACCGCCTTCTCCCGGACATCGCGCCGCGCGGCGCCGATCGCCGTCGTGCAGGCGTTGCTCTTGGGCGCGAGCGCCAGATAGATGACCGCCTGCGAGAGCGTGAGCTGGCACTCGGGGAGTCCCACGAACTCCGTCGCCTGCATCGCCGCCACGGCGATGACGAGCGCCCGCGGATCGGCGTTGCCGATGTCCTCGCTGGCCAGGATCACCAGCCGCCTGGCGAGGAACCGAACGTCCTCGCCTCCTTCGAGCATCCGCGCGAGCCAGTAGAGCCCGGCGTCGGCATCACTCCCGCGAATGCTCTTGATCAGGGCGCTTGCGCAGTCGTAGTGGGTGTCGCCCGCATCGTAGCGGATCGCCTTCCGCTGCACGCTCTCCTGGGCCAAATCGATCGTGAAGGTGAGCGGCCTCTCGGAACTGGAGAGGACACCGATCTCGAGGGCGCCGAGGGCCCGCCGGGCGTCGCCGTCTGCGGTCTCGACCAAAAACTCGAGCGCCTCGGG
>JBJTOU010000186.1:0-33631 GCA_046074725.1 Planctomycetia bacterium | reverse complement strand
GTGGCGTCGGCCGAGTTCGAACCGACGGCCACGATGCCCCCTGCCTTGCCGGTGGCCTTGGCGTGCTGGCGGGTTTCGTTCCGCGCGGAGATCGTGACCGTGCCGATCGGGAGAGACACGTTGCTGCCCGTCGCGGCGGTCACCTTGCCCGTGGCTGCCGCGGTGGCCGACGAGCCCGTCACCCCGATCAGCCCGCCGGCGCTGGCGGTGGCGTTGGCATAGGCGCCGTCGCTCGACGCGTCGCCCGGCAACTGTCGCCGTGCGATGATCGCCAGCGATCCTGCTGTGATGGTGGCGTTGTCGGCGACGGTCGCGGCCACGTCGCCACCGACCCGCGTGGTCGCGATCGAGGCACCGACGCCCACGCCACCGTAGGCGCCGCCCTTCGCCTCGGCCGACGCGCCCGTGCGATACGTCGCAGTCAGCGACACGGCACCGGAAACGGTGATCGACCCGCTGCCGAGGGACGCGGCAGAGGCGGCCTTGTCGGCGGCCTGGTTCTCCACGGTCGCCGTGGCCTCCGAGCCGTTGCCGGCGACGATGCCGCCCGAGACCGCCGTGGTCGTGGCGATCGGGGCCTGCATGGCGATCGACTGCACTGCGAGGCTGGCAGCCTTCGTCACGCTGCCGGTGACGGCTGCGGAGGTCGTCGTTCGCGACGTCGCATTGGCCAGCGCGATGCCGATGCCGGCGAGCCCCCCGACGGCCAGCCCCTTGCCTTCGGCTTCGGGCCGGGCGTAGCTCACCGACAGCACCGAGATTCCTGTGGCCGCCGAAAGGCTGCCTCCCGCACTCGCGGCGATTGAGCCGGCTGTCGTCGAGGTGGCGCGGCCGCCACCCCCGCCCAGCAGCAGTGAGCCGGCTGACGCCTCCGCGGTCGCGATCCCGCCGAGCGGTACCTGTGCCGTCGAAGCATTCGACCCGTCATCGGCGGCGTTGAACCGCGACACGAGCGAGATCCCGCCGCCCGTGCTCGTGACGGAGCCTCCGGTGATCGACGTCGTCACACTGGGAGCGATTGTGCTGGTGGCAACGGAGCCGCCGGTGGCGAACGTGGTGCCGAACGAGTTCCCTTCCGAGAGCGCCTTGCCGTAGGCCTTCGACACCGCCGCGACCGCGACGTCACCCGCCGCGATGATCGTGGAGCCCGAGACCGTGGAAGCGAGAGTCGGAGACACGGTGACCGACGACGTCGAGCCGGCCGCCGCGAAGCCGAGGCCCCCCGCCGCGACGGATGTGGTCCGGACCTCCGCCGTCGCCCGCGACGTGTCCGCGGTGCTGATCGTGAGCCCGCCGCCGAGCGTGACCGTACTCGTCTCGACGTATGCCTTCACGGTGGTGGTGATCGTGCCGGTGACATCCGCGCCGCCGCCGCTGAACGCCGGGCCGTTCGAGATGGCGACGGCGGCCGCCTGCGCCGACGAGGAAATCGTGGCTGATTCCGTCGCGGTGATCGCGAGCGACCCGCTCGACGTGGTCACCGTGGATGCCGAGACGAACGCCTCGACGTCGTTGGAGATCTCGTTCTCGGCCAGCGCCACGCCGATCGCCAGCGCGCCGCTGATCGCCCCCACGGAGGCCGCCACCGATGCCGCGAGGCCGGAGGCGGTGATCGACGACGTGTCCGTCGCGCCGAGCGTGATGCCGCCGTCGGCATGCACACCACCATTGGCCGAACTGCCGGCGATTGCCGCATGCACCTGGATCGACACCGTGTTGACGACGGAGGTGCCCGCGGCGCTGCCGGCGAGACCCACACCGCCGCCGGCGACGGCGGCAGAGATCGCATCGACGCTGGCGGCGATCATCGCTGTCGACCGTGCGGTGATGTCGAGGTCGCCAGAAGAGTCGATGGCAGAGGCGGTGACGAGCGCCCGCACCTGCGCCCGGTCGGCAGCCCCGTTACCGATCGTGTTTTCCGCGGTCGAGGCTCCGATCGCCAGCCCGATGCCGACGCTGCCGCCCGCGACCGCCACCGAGAGCGAGGCGACGCGGGCGTCGATCGCGCTCGAATCGGTCGCCGCGATGGAGACGTCGCCCGCACTGGTCAGGCTGCTGCCAGTCACGACGGCATTGACCTTGTTGGCGATCGAATTCGTGGCGTCGGCACCAGCTCCCGAGAGGCTCACCCCGGCACCGAAGCTCGCGCCGGCCGCTGCGCTGGCTGCCTGCGCGGTCGCCTTGATGACGGCCGTCTCGGAGGCGGTGATCGTCACGCCGCCGGACGCCACGGCCACCCACCGCGAAGCGTCGCCATAGTCTTGCGTGGCGAGGTCGATCGCGCCGGTCGTGCCCACGTAGCGGTAGAGCGCGTTCGGCTGGCCACCGACCTTCGCCCACCGGGTCGGGTCGGCGTAGTTTTGGCCGGCAAGGTCGAGCAGCCCCGGCGTGCCGACGTAGGCGTAGACCGAGCCGGCAGTGCCGCCCAGCCGGGCCCAGCGGGCCGTATCGGCATAGTTTTCGGAACCAAGTGATACCGTGCCGGCGGCGCCGACGTAGCGATACACACCCGGAGAGCCGCCGCCGGTGTAGCCGCCGAGCACCCGCACGGTCGTACCGTAATAGAGTTCTTCATTGCCTGAAGCGGTATCGAGCGCGGCCTCGTCGAATCCCGCGAGCAGTTCGACCCGCTGCCCGGGCGACACGGTGCGGACCCCACTGTCCGTCGTGAATGCGGGGGTGACATATCCTGCATCGACTCGCACGCGATCGCCCGCCGTGACGGTCTGGGTGCCGCTCGCGGTCGTGAAGCGTGCATCGGTCGAGACATCGGCCCCAGCGCGGATGCCGCTCGTGACCTGGTTCGTGATCCGGTTTTCCGCGAGGCCGACGCCGATCGCGAGCGACAGGCCGCCCGTGCCCGTGAACGACGCCGCCAACGCGGCCGAGCCGGTCGAGGCGACGATCACCGACGCGTCGTCGGCTTCGAGATCGATCGACGTGGCGCGGATACCGCCCGTTCGATTGCCATCGATCGTGGCCTCGATCCGGGTAGCGATTTTGTTGAGGCTGCTTGCCCCCGCACCCCCGAGGCTCGCGCCGAGGGTGCCCGTGGAAATCGCCACCGATCCGGCGAACACGGCGGCGTCGATACCGGCCGCGCCGGTCGCGGTCTGCTCGAGCGTCCCTGCGGCGCTGATGCTCGATGAGGAAACGGTCGATCGCACCTCGGCGGGAACGGGCGTCGCGTCGTCGGCGGCTTTCCACCCGATAAGGTTTTGGGCCAGTGACGCCCCGATCGAGATGCCGAGGCCCCCCGCACCCCCGCCCCCGATGCCGACCGCGGCCGCCAGCACGTTGGCGATGACCTGCCCATTGGACGTTGCATCGAGGCTGACGTTCCCGGCGCTGCGAAGCACGCTCGAGTCGATCGCCGCGTTGGTCTTCGTGAGGATGACGTTCGTCGCCTCGGCGCCCGCGCCGCTGACGCCCGCGCCGATGTTGCCGACCGCGACCGCGATGGCCGCCGCCTGCGAGCGGGCGCGGATGCGGGCCGAGCCGGTCGCGGTGACGAGAATGTCGCCCGAGGTCGTCGTGACTCCCTGGTCGGCATTGAGGATCGAGGCCACGACGTCGTTGCCGATCTCGTTGCGGGCCAGGCTCACCCCGATCGCGACCGAGACGGCGGTGTTTCCATAGGAGCCGGCGATCGATGCGGCCCCCGTGTAGACGTCGATCACCGACGTGTCGGAGGCATGCACCGACACCGACGAGGCACGGATGCCCGATACGCCGTCGCCGTCGATGAAGGCATGCACGGCCATCGCGGCCTTGTTGATCGAGCTTGCCCCGGCACCGCCGATGCCCACGCCGATGTTGCCGCCCGCGATGGCGACCGAGCCCGCAAGCACGGTGGCGTCGATCGTCTGCGACGACGTCGCCGAGAGGGTGAGCGCCCCGCCGGCCACGATGGTCGAATTTCGAACGAAGGCCCGCGTCTCCGCCGCCGGCACGGCGCCCGGCGCGGCGTCGAGCTCCCAGCCGATGAAGTTGCGGGCCAGGGCCACGCCGATCGCCGCGCCGACGCCGGTGCTGGCGCCGACGCCCACGCCCACCGCGACGCCCACGATCGTGGCGTCGATGTCGGCGGAGTTGGCGGCCACGATGGAAACCCCTGCCGTTGCCGACACGCGGCTGCCCTCGATCGAGGCGTTGGTCTTCGTGAGGATGACGTTGGTGGCATCGGCGCCGGCGCCACTCAGGCCGACCGACGCGGCCGCGCTGAACGCCGCTGCGACCGACGCGGCCACGGCCGATGCGGACACGGTGCCACTCTCCGTGGCGGACACCGCGAGCCGATCGCGGGCCGTGACGCCGACGAGGGCGGGGTCGGTACTGTTTCGATCGGCGTCCACGATTGACGCCGTCACCGTGTTGCGGATCTCGTTGTGGGCGATCGAGGCGCCGATCGCGATGCCAAGGGCGCCATTCGTGCCATACGATCCGGCAAGCGACGCCCCAACGGCCACGGCTTCGATGCTGGAGGAGTCCGACGCGGAGACGGTCACCACGTCGGCGACGACGAAGCCATCGACGGCCTCGAACGCTCCGACGGGTCCGCTCGTGCGGGCGACGTTCGGCACGTATTCGATCGACGCCCTGACCGCCTCGCCGATGCTGTTCTCGACGTTCACGCCCGAACCGGCGAGCGCGAAGCCGGTGCCGCCGCTGCCCACGATTGCCGCTGCCGCGGCGACCACCGTCGCATCGATCCGCTGCCTGTCGGCGGCTGCGGTGATCATGAGGTCGTTCCCTGCCTCGATCGTCGAGTTCCTCGCCGTGGCCTGCACGTCGGCGGGGATCCAGACGTCGCTCTCGTCGTCGTAGCCGATCATGTTCCGCGACACCGCGGCCCCGACGGCAACGCCCACGCCGAGATCCTTGCCGAACCCGAGCGCGAGGGAGGCCGAGACGACCGTCGCGTGGATCACCGCGGAGTTCGTGCTCGTGAGGGCGACGTCACCCGTCGCGGCGACGACGCTGTTGGCGATCGTCGCCGTGGTGCCCGAGAGGATGACGTTCGTCGATTCCGAGCCACCACCGGCAAGCGACACACCACTGGCGCCGTTGGCAAACGAGACAGAGGCCGCGACCGACGTGGCCGAGACGTCGGCGGTGCCAGTGCCCGTGACCGCGACGGTCTGGCCCGCGGCGACGTCGGCATCGAGCAGCCGGGCCGCGACGTCGCTGTCGATGCGGTTGCGGGCGATCGAGACGCCGATTGCCAGGGCGCCGGAGAGTTTCGTGCCCGCGGCCACGGAGATGCTCGCCCCGACGGCGGTGGCGTCGATCGTGGCGTCATCAGAGGCCGTCACGACGATGCTGCCCCCCTGCGAGCGGACCCGCGGCAGGTTGTCGGGCAGACGGCCGGGCGTGTTTTCGATCGAGGCTAGCACCGTGGACGTGATCGTGTTCTCGGCGGAGGCGCCGGCGCCCGAGGCGGCCGCGGCCGTACTGCCCCCCGATCCGCTCACGGCGAGCGCCCCGGCGAACGCGGTCACCGTGACGGTGCCGGTCGAGGATGCCTGCACCGTGATGTCGCCACCGGCGGCGATCGCGGCGCCGGCGACCGTCGCGCGGATGCCGCCCGTCGCGGTCCGGTCCTTGATCGTGTTGGACGCGATCGAGGCGCCCACCGAGATGCCGAGCGCGGAGGCCTGACCCCCTACACCCACCGCGATCGAGATGCCCCCGGCCACGGTCACGATGGTCGACTCGTCGATCGCGGTGACCGTCACCCGTGATGTGCCGGGCGTCGTCACGCGACTCGTGCCCGAAATCTTGGCTGTGACGTCGCGGGCGATGTCGTTGAATGTGAGGGCCCCCGCACCGGCGATCGCCCATGATCCACCCGCGCCGCCGCCCCCCGCCCCCGCGACGGCACCGCCGACCGCGTACGACCTGATCTCGGCGTCGGAGTGGCTGCGGACTGTCACGTCGCCGCTCCGGCCGCCGGCGGTGCTGGTCGTGACCACGATGTCGGTGATTCGCGCCGCGGCCGTCACGTCGATCCTGTTGACGGCGAAGGCGGCGCCTCCGGCGCCGGCCGTGGCCCCGGCCTTCTCGCTCGTCGAGACACCGAAGGCCACGCCCCCCGCCACGGCGACGATCGAGGCACCCGCGTCGTCGGCTACCACGGCGACGCTTCCCGCGCTCACGGTGTTCGTGCCGTCGCCGGTCAGCGACGCCTGCACGTCGAGGGCGATCGAGTTGACGGCCAGCCCGATGGCAACCGCGAGGCCGCGGGTCGTGCCGGGCGTGGCATCGGGGTTGTTGGGGTCGGTGGACGGTGAGGCGATGACGACGGCGACGCCGGCCGCCACAGCGGTGATCGCCGGGCTGCCCGTCGCCGTCACGTCGAGGGTGCCCGTGACGTCGACGGTCGTGCTGCTGACCATGGCGTGCGCCGTGGCGTCGATCGTGTTGACGGCGATGCCGGCTCCCACGCCGAGCTTGCCGCCGCCGGCGAGCGCCCCGGCGACCGTGATGATCGACGACCCATCGGTGCCGTTGACGGCAAGGCTCGTGCCGGCGATGGTCGACGACGCGACCGTGGCAACCGCACCGCTTTCGATCGAGTTGACCGCAACCGAGCCTGCGATTCCGGAGCCGCGGGAAGAGCCTCCCAGGCCAGCCGCGATCGACACGATGGCGGCCGAGCCGGTGGCCGCGACCGAGACGGTGCCCGCGTCGGTGAACGTCGAATCGACGATCGTGGCCCGGGTATCGGCGTCGATGACATTGACGGTGACGGCGCCGGCCAGGCCGACGTTCCGTGCGGAGTTGCTCGAGTTCGTGGAGATCGCCGCCCCACCGGAGATGGCCACGATCGACGGGGCATGCTCCGACGAAACGGCGACCCCACCCGACTGCGTGATCGACACGCCGCGGATCTCGGCGACGGTCGTGTCATCGATCGTGTTGACCGACACGCTGCCGGACACCGCCTGGCCGCGCTTCTGGCCACCGGGAGCCTCGGCGGAGAGCGCGTCGTCCGAGGTCGGTGGTGGGTCGCCGACCTTGGCGGCCGCGAGCGTGACCGTGATGAACTGCCCGGCATTGGTTGCCGCAACGGTCGTCTTCCCGATGACGTCGAGCGACGCGGCGGCCGCGCTCGGATCGACAAGCGCGTGGCCGCTGCCCGTGGCCACGCTCGGATCGAGGGCGACGATGCTGCCGGCCCTGTCGTTGGCATTCGTGGACAGCCTGATGCGATTGCCATCGACGCGGGTGACGTAGTAGGCGGCGCCGTCCGTCAGGCCGCCGATGCTCGTTCCGCCGCCATTGCGGTAGACGACCTTCTGGCCGTCGTGGAAGCCGCCGGCGTTGGGGAAGGCGATCGTGTCGGCAGCCGCATCGACGACCGGGGCGGCCCGGAAGGCGATTGCGATCGAATGGTTGGTGCCTGCCGCAACCGAGGCATCGAGGTCGATCCACTCACCGCGCTGGGCCTTCGCGAGCGACTCGGCGAGCCGAATCGTCGTGGTGTTCACGACGATCACGGAATAGGTGGTCTTGTGGGCGAGGCCACCGATACTCGTGCCGCCGCCGTTGCCGTAGACCACGGCGTCGCCCGTGTGAAGGCCGTGGGCATACCCGAGATTGATTGCATCGACGGTCGCAGGCGATGTGCCGGTGATCGCGGTCGCCGGCGAGAAGACGCGTCCGAGCGTGTGCCGCACGCCGGCATCCGGCGCCGGGGCCGAGAGCGGCACGGCGTCGCCGGTGAGCGTCTTCAGGCGGATCGCCGTCGCGTTCACGCGCACAACCTCGTAGGCCTGGCCGTCCGCCAGGCCGCCGATCGAGTCGTCGCCGCCGTTGCTGTAGACGACGTGGTCACCGTTCGCGTAGCCGTGCGCATAGCCGAGATCGATCGTGTCGGCCGTGGCATCGACGCCGGTGCCGGGCGTGAACGTGCCGTCGCCGAGTGTCGTCGAGTTGCTGCCGACGAGCGCCTTCGTGTCGCGGGTGACGACCGTGCTGCCGACGGTGATTCCCACGCCGGTGCTCGTGCCGATCGCCACGCCACCGGCGAGGTTGACGACCAGCGGCGTATCGTCGGCGGTGACATCCACCTTCCCGGTGGCCGTGACCACGGCGCCCTGGCCGATCTGGGCGAGCGTGACATTGTCGATGCCGACGTGGTTGACGACGCCGTTGACGGCCGTCTCGCCCGCCTTGCCTCCGGAGATCCCGACCGAGACGTTCTTGACGAGCGTGTCGGCATCGACGACGAGATCATGGGCGCGGATTCGTGCCCCCGACTCGATCACCGCCTGCGTCGTCGAATCGTAGAGGACGGCCGAGAACGAGCCCCCCCAGCCGCTTGCCTCGCCGCTATTGGCAAGCTGCTTCTTCCGCTCCGCCTGGCCGAGCGCCACGTCGAGGATCTGAGGGAAGTTGCCGACGAGGTTCACCGTCTGCACGTCGGTCCGGGCGGTGACAGAAACGTTTCGGGACGCAGTGATCGGGTTGGCCTGATTCGCCTGATTGATCATGGCCCCGGACTCGATCCGGGCCGTGGCGCCGCTGTCGACGGCGCGGACCGTGCCGGAAAGGGCGTAGCCCTTCTTGTTGCCGATGGCCGTGCTCTGGGTGAACGTCGAGAAGTAGAGGTTGGCCCCGAGGTTGTCGCTGCCGAGGTGCTGGAGGATCCGGGCCGGGATCTGCCATCCCGTCGTCCACGAATCCTGCGTGTTGAGTGTCGACCAGGGCGTCTCATAGGGCAGGAGTGTGTGCGCGGCCACTTCGATGGCCCCGCCGGCATCGATGACCGCACCTGAGGCGACGACGGCCTGCGAGTGGTTGTCGTACTCGCCGTAGTCGAAGGCGATGCCGACGATCCGCTCGCCGGGAGTGACGACGTTCACACCGTCGTTGAACACGGCGGCGAGTCCTTGCGCGAGTGAGACCGGTCGGTCGAGGGCATCGCCTCGCACGCGCACCTTGTCGGATGCCGTGACGACGGCGGTGCCTCCGATTTGTGCGGTCGCGGAGTTCGCATGGAAGCCGATCGAGCCCACGAGCACGCCGTGGCTGGAGCCATCCACCGTCGTGCGGTCCTTGCCGTCCGCTGCTGCCTTGGTGGCCGCCTTGGTGAGATTCTTGTCACCAACGTACTTGATGCCGGCGCCGAGGAGCCCGCCCGCCGCGGCCGCCGTATCGTCACTTCCAGCGACACCATCGGCGATCGCCCGTGTCAGCTGAATGCCCGCGGTGACCTTGTTGGCGAGGTCGCTCCGCACCGGCTGTCCGAGCTGGAACTTGACCGTCGTGGAGTTGGTTTCGCTCGTCATCCGGGCCGCGATGTCCACGTCGCCGGCCGTCGCCGTCACCTCGCCATCGACGTTCGTGGTGGCGGTCGCGTCGTCGAGCGTGACGAGGAAGCAGACGCCGAGCTTGCCGTTCTCGCTCGAGGCATCGACGGTGGTCGAGACGTTCTTGACGCCGAACGACCCGATCGAGACGTCCGTGGCCGTGACGATCGCATCGGCACTCACGGTCGTTGCGGCCCTGGATGTGGCCTCCGTGACGGCGCCGGAGATCGAGATCATGTCGCCTGCCGACTTGACCATCTTGAAGAACCCGCCGACCAACTTGGCCTTGGTGAGCGCACCGGTGTTCGTCGTCTTCTGGGTGACGTCGATCGTATTGCCCGTGATCGAGTTGAGCCGGGCCGCTCCCACGTCGGCCCTGACGGTGCCCCGGGCATCGACCGTCGCGGTGGCCTCGCTCCGGCCGTAGGAGAAGCCGTAGCCAAAGCCCAGCGTGAAGCCCTTGGCCTTGGAGTTGGCGAAGGCTTCGGTGAGCACGTTGCCCCCGACCGCCTCGACGGTCGAG
The DNA here is from genome assembly GCA_046074725.1 of Planctomycetia bacterium. Taxonomy (GTDB): domain Bacteria; phylum Planctomycetota; class Planctomycetia; order Pirellulales; family UBA1268; genus CACORA01. The sequence goes on along the minus strand of JBJTOU010000186.1, from coordinate 23,791 downwards.
CTGGCGGCCAGCGTGACGCTTGCAGTCGCTTTCGAGAGGCTCACCCCGACGAACAGCCGGAAGTTGATCAGGAAATCGAGCACCGATTCCAGCTTCTGCTGGAGATAGCTGTTGAAAGAGGCGGGGCTGGAGAACGCCTGTGAGAGCCCCATCGGGTCCTTCGAGCCGTCGAAGAGCACGTCGTTGTCGGCGTCGGCCACGATCGAGACGCTGCGGCCCTTCACCACGGCGCCCTCGGCGATCGAGACGCCGACGTCGATCGGGTTGAACGACCACGCGATCGCCTGGGCATGATGGCGGGCGACGAGGCTGATGTCGCCGCCGGCTTTCTGCAGGCTCGTGACCGTGAGCGTGACTGGGCTGCCGTTACGGAAGCTGCTGCTCCCGGTGAGGAACTCGTTCGGTTCCGCGACCGTGATCGTGTTGCCGACGGCATAGCCGGATCCGGGCGTCCGCAGCGTGACGGTCGGGATGCCATCGTTGTCGGTCGTGACGTCGACCCGGAGGCCGGTGCCCGAGCCGCCGGTCGTCGGGATGTCGCGGTAGACCCGGCCGGGCATCCAGGCGCTCGTGGGCCGGGACTGGCTGCCGAGGGTCAGCGGGATGCCGGCAGCTGTCAGCAGAGGCTGCCCGTTCACCGTGCGGTCGTCGTGGCTGACGAGCTGCGCTCCGGCGCCGATCGTGATCCGGTTGGCAAGGAAGTCGATCGAGCCGGAAGAGTCGGTCGATGCCCCCAGGACGTTCGTCTGCCGCGTCGAGAGGATCACGCCCGGGTTGACCGTGATCGTGCCGGACGTGTTGTTGGCAGTCTCGTTGTTTCGCGGATTGGGCAGCCGCACGACGATGTTGCCGCCGTGCGTGGAGACGTTGCCGGCGAAGACGTAGTCGCCGTCGAGGGAGACCCGCAGATCCACCGAGGGAAGGTCGAGGCTTTCGACCGTGACTGATCCGGGCGCGTCGACCTCGACGCGGGTGGCACTGCCAATGCCGGTTGTGAATTTGTTTTCGACGAAGTTCCCTGAGGAATAGTCCCAAAACGCCTGCGTGCTGCTGGTGTTGGTGACGACGATGTCGCCGGACTGCTGGCTCACCGTAAGACCGCCGCCGAACATGCTGCCCCGGAGGGTGAGCACGCCGGCCACGGATGTGTCGGCTCGGAAAGGATCTTGCATTCCTGCGAAGGTGATGGCCTGCCTGCCTGCGTAGATCGCGTTGGTGGCGATCGTGCCGGCCCCCGTAACGCCGGGCTTCACGATCGCGATCGTGCCGGGATGTTGCGGATCCTCGACCGCAAGCTCTCCCGACAGGTCGGAGCCGCCCGCGATCGTGCCGGCGACGCCTCCTTCGGCCCGCACGATGAAGCCGTCGTCGACGTCGATGGCGCCTGTGAGGTTCTCGAACCCCGTGAACGACACGGCCGCGAAGAAGGGCACGCCGTTGACGTCGAACCGCACCCTGTCGATCGACCCCGCGTTCGCCCCGGTGATCTCCCAGGTGGCATCGACGTCAGGACCGAGCAGCGTGTCGGACTGGCCGGTGCCGATCACGGCCGTCATGTTGCGAGCGCCGCCATCGATCGCCGTCGTCGCCCCGGCCGACGCGGCGCCGAGGTTCATGGTGACCGCGGTCGTGCGAAGGTGAAAGTCGAGCGTGTTGGTGCCGGCGGCGCCATCGACGAAGCCCGCAACCGAGCCACCATCGGCGAAGGAAAAATCATCCTTCGACACGTTGCCGACGAGGTTCTCGAATCCGTTGAAGGACACGTTCGAGATCTGCGTGGTCGTGCCGACCCGCGTGGTTGCGACCGAGCCTGTGTTCGTCCCGGTCACCTGCCACGCGTTGTCGTCGGTGACGCCGACGAGCGTGTCGATCCCGGAGCCACCGATCACGGCGTCGATGTTGACGTTGCCGATGCCGAGTACGACGGCCACGCCCGTGCTCACACTGCTGTAGTCGAGCGTGTCGGTGCCGCTGGTGCCGCCGTCGATGCCGTCCACCCGCGCCGCGTTGTTGGCAAAGATGAACGTGTCGTCGGCGGTGCCGCCCACGAGCGTGCCGATGCCGCTGAACGCAACGAACGCGTCGTAGCCGGTGACGCTGCCGGCGTTCGCGCCCGAGATCGTCCACGTGTGCGCGACGTCGTTGGCGTAGAGGGAATTGAGCCCCGAGCCGGCCTGGATGCCGATGGCCGGGGGGCTCGTGAGCGTGTCAAGGATGATGCCCGTATCGGCGTCGCCGAGGACGATTGACAGCGACGATGAGGGTTTCGCGACATCGATCGCGGTGACGAGTGTCGCCGTGGCGACATCGTAAAACTGTCCATTGACGTTCATGAACCGCAGCGTGCCGTTCGCGCCGTCGCCGAGGGCGAATCCTCCGGCGACGTCGCCCGCGCGGAACGTGGCGGCGGTCGCGGACGTCGGCCTGACGAGCGGATTCAGGCCGACAAAGGCGATCTCTTTGCCGTGGAGGGCGATCGCCTGCTGTCCGCCGCCGGTCTGGGCATTGACGATCGTGTAGCTGTCGTCGGTGACGCTCTGCACGAGCAGGCCGGCCCAGCCGGCCGCCGATCCAGTGAGCATGCCGGCGATGCTGCCGTCCTGTTCGATGATGAAGACGTCGCGATCGGTTGCGGCGCCGGTGAGATTTTCGACGCCTGCGAAGTCGAGAACCGTGGCATCGTTTCGGGAGAGCCGGCCCGCGTTCTCATCCGTGACCCGCCAGACGGTGTTCGTGGACGGCCCGGTCAGCGTGTCGATTCCCGAGCCACCGATCACCCTGTCGAAATGCAGGGCCGCGGCTGCGCCGGTGACCGCACCGGTGCCGACGTTGACCGCGATCGCGGACGTACAGGCCGAGTAGTCGAGCGTGTTGTGGCCGCCGCCACCATCGACCGTGCCTGTCAATGACGCCGCGTCCGCGAAATTGAACGAGTCGTCGCCATCGCCGCCGACGAGGTTCCGGATGGCGGTAAAGAGGATTCGGTCGCCCAGCCTGCCGGCGTTCGCCGACTCGATATTCCAGGCATTCTTGGCCGCGAGGCTCGTGAGCGTGTTCGTCCCGGTGTTGCCGATGATCGAGAGTTCGCCCCCTTCGAGGACGGCATCGACGGCCGAGGCCGTGATCGTGATGGAATCGTCGCCGGCATCGGCGTCGAGGCGGAACGCCGTCCGCTCCGTCTGCGACACCGTGAGCCCGCCAAAGGTGGCAATCGGATTCGTGCTCGTGACGTCGAGCGTGCCTGCCGTCGCTCCGCGGGTGATGCGGATCGCGTCGGCGGCGGACGTGGCTGTGAACTCGAGGCCGATCTGCGACGAGATGCCGGAGTACGAGGCCACCGTGACCCCGTTGCGGCTCACGGAGCCGGCGTTGGCCGCGACAGCCGCGAGGTGCGTGAGCGACTGCGCGGCGGCGTCCGCCAGGAGTTGCACGGAGAGCGAGTCGCCATCGTCCGGCTGTCCGGTCACCGACCCGTCGAGGCGGCCGGCGGGCGCGATCGTGAATCGATCGACCACGCCGGTGGCGCCGGTGAGGTTTTCCACGCCGGTGAAGGTCACGCGTGCATCGATCGACCCCGCGTTCGACCCCGTCACGATCCAGGACGACCGAAGCGACGAGACGGTCGCTCCCACGAGTGTGTCGTCATCCGCCCCTCCTTCGACCGTGATCGCGAATGTCTCCGTGCCAGAAAGTCCCGCCAGATCGATCGTGTCCCGGCCGGCCCCGGTGAGGATCGTGAGCGACTCGAGTCCGGCAATAGAGAGCGCGGCGCCGATCCGCACGCGGTCGTTTTGGGTGAGGGGCGTGTCATGCGTCGCCGCATTGATGACGACATGCCGGTAGTTGGTGAAGGTGGCAATCTCAAAAGCGGCTCCGTCGCTGGTGCCGGAGATCTGTCCGACCCCGCTCGAGGCCATGTCGAGCGCGATCACATCGAGTCCGCGCGGGGTGACGAACGTGAACGTGTCGGTGCCGTCGCCCACATTCACCGACAGCATCAGCCGGGGCTCGAGTTCGGCAAACCGAGACGGCACGAACAGCGCAGGCCGTCGACGCCTGGGCCGCCGGCCGGCGCGGACCCCGACCGACCAGCGTCGGGGAGTCAGTCGTACCAGCCAGTTCCCAAAGCGCACACGGTCCCCGTCAGCAGGTCGCTGTGAATAAAGGCGGGCCTTGACCCGGGCCGCACGCGAATGGATCGGTCGAGACGCAACCGGAAAGACTATTTTCCCGCGGTGCGGACCGCAAGAAACGGGTGGCTGGACCGCAGGAACCCCGCACGACTGGCACAATCGCCCGAACCCTTCGATCGCACGTCTGTTCGGGGGGGAAGGGGTTTGTCAGTCCCTCCGATTCCTCCTAGACTTCCGCGGGTCAGGAGAGAGTCGCAAGACCGCCGAAGGCCGAACGCTCAGGCAAAAGAACTGACGACCATATTCTGTTGGAGAGCGGCGCGGGCCCCGAAAGCCGCGCCCACCGAAGGGGCAAGCCCCGGGCCGGTGCCCGTGGCGAATCTCTCAGGTTCCAGGACAACAGGGTTCCCCGATGCCGACGATCCCGGCATCGACAGCAACGGAGCCCCGTCATGTCCCATGCCTCGCCATCATCCAACGCCGCTGTCGCGGCGCCCCGTCCCGGCGCGAACTCCGAGGTGACGACCGCAAAGGCCGATCTCCGCGGATGCGACGAGTTCGCCTCGCGGCACATCGGCATCGGCCCCGACGACGAGCGGCGGATGCTCGAGGCGATCGGTGCGGCATCGCGGCAGGCATTGATCGAGGAGATCGTGCCACCGAGCATCGCCCGCCACGACTCGATGCGACTTCCGCCCCCGCTCTCCGAGGCCGGGGCGCTCGAGGAACTGAAATCGATCGCCTCCCGAAACATGCTCCTCAAGAGCTTCATTGGGCAGGGCTACCACGGCACCCACACGCCGGCCGTGATCCAGCGAAACATCCTCGAGAATCCAGCCTGGTACACCGCCTACACGCCCTACCAGGCGGAAATCAGCCAGGGCCGGATGGAAGCGCTCGTCACCTTTCAGACGATGGTCTGCGACCTCACCGGCATGCCGATCGCCAATGCCTCGCTGCTCGACGAGGCGACGGCCGCCGCCGAGGCGATGACGCTCGCCCACCGGATGGCGACTTCGAAGGAGACGGTCTTTCTCGTCGATCATCGCTGCCACCCGCAGATGATCGAGGTGCTCGCCACGCGGGCCGAGCCCCTGGGTATCGACCTGGTCGTGGGCGATGTGGCCGAACTGCTCGATGACGGCGGCTGCTTCGGCGCGATGGTGCAGTATCCGACCACCGACGGCGAGGTGCCCGACTGGCGCGGGCTCGCCGATCGGGTTCATGCCAAGGGGGCGCTCATGTGCGTCGCGGCCGATCCGCTGGCCCTCGTGGTTCTCGCGCCGCCGGGCGAGTGGGGAGCCGACATCGTGGTGGGATCGACCCAACGATTCGGCATGCCGATGGGCTGCGGTGGCCCGCATGCCGCATTCTTCGCCTGCCGCGACGAGTTCAAGCGCTCAATGCCCGGACGGCTCGTGGGCGTGAGCATCGACGACGCCGGGAGGCCCGGCTACCGGCTCGCCCTCCAAACCCGCGAGCAGCACATCCGCCGCGAAAAGGCGACCTCCAACATCTGCACGGCGCAGGTCCTGCCGGCGGTCGTGGCAGCGATGTACGCCGTGTACCACGGGCCCGACGGGCTCGCGACCATCGCCCGCCGCGTGGCAGCGCTCACGGCCACGCTCGCCGCCGGGCTCGGCCGGATCGGGCTTCGTCCCCGAAACCGTCATGCCTTCGACACGCTCGCGATCGAGACCGGAGCACGCACGGCGATGCTCGCGGAGCGGGCCCGTGAACGGGGCATGAACCTGCGGGTGCTCGATGCCGCCACGCTCTCGATCACGCTCGACGAGACGACGACGCCCGCCGATATCGTGCGGCTCTGGGAGGTCTTCGCCTCCGAGGGGCGTTCCCTGCCGTCGTTCGCCGAGTGCCAGCGGGAGGGGCGGTCGCTGCTGCCGGAGGCATTGGAGCGCCGCAGCACATTCCTCGCCCACGAGGTCTTCCATGCCCACCGCAGCGAGACGCAGATGCTTCGCTACCTGCGGGAGCTGGCCGACCGCGACCTCGCGCTCGACCGCACGATGATCCCGCTTGGAAGCTGCACGATGAAGCTCAATGCCACCAGCGAGATGATCCCGATCACCTGGCCCGAGTTCGCCGCCGTGCATCCGTTCGCACCGGCCGATCAGCGTGAGGGCTATGCGATCCTCGACCGACAGCTTCGGGAGTGGCTCTGCGAGGCGACGGGCTACTCCGGGATCAGCCTGCAGCCAAACGCCGGGAGCCAGGGGGAGTACGCCGGGCTGCTCGTGATCAGGGCCTGGCAGCGGGCACGTGGCCAGACGCATCGCGACGTTTGCCTGATTCCGTCGTCGGCCCACGGCACGAATCCCGCCAGCGCCCAGATGGTGGGTATGCGGGTGGTCGTCACGGGATGCGATGCCCAGGGCAACATCGACCTCGAGGAACTCGAGGCACGATGCGCGGAGCATGCCGACCATCTCGCGGCCGTGATGATCACCTATCCGAGCACGCACGGCGTGTTCGAGTCGCAGGTGGGAAGGCTGTGCGAGATCGTGCACCGTCACGGCGGCCGTGTGTATGTCGATGGCGCCAACATGAATGCGCTCGTGGGCGTGGCCTCGCCCGGGGCATTCGGCGGCGACGTCAGCCACCTGAATCTCCACAAGACGTTCTGCATTCCGCACGGAGGCGGCGGGCCCGGGGTGGGGCCGGTCTGTGTCGTGGAGGATCTCGTGCCGTTTCTTCCCGGTCACGCGACCGGAGGCCTGCCGCCGGCGGGAGGCGTGGGGGCGGTGTCGGCCGCGCCGCTTGGCAATGCCGCGGTGCTGCCGATCAGCTGGATGTATTGCCGGATGATGGGGCCGGGCGGGCTGCGGCACGCGACGGAGGCGGCCATCCTCGCCGCCAACTATGTGAGCGTGCGGCTCCGCGACCACTACCCGACGCTCTACACGGGTGACCACGGTCGCGTGGCCCATGAATGCATCCTCGACCTGCGTCCGCTCAAGGAAACCAGCGGCGTGACGGCGGAGGACGTGGCCAAGCGGCTCGTCGACTACGGGTTCCACGCACCCACGTTGAGCTTCCCGGTTCCAGGCACACTCATGGTCGAGCCGACGGAAAGCGAGGACCTCGGCGAACTCGATCGCTTCATCGAGGCGATGATCGCCATCCGCGAGGAGATCCGTCGGGTGGAAGAGGGCGCATGGCCGCGCGACGACAACCCGCTCAAGCGGGCGCCCCACACGGCGTCCTGCGTGGCGGCGGACGATTGGTCGCGGCCCTATTCACGGGAGCAGGCGGCCTTCCCGGTGGCGGGGCTGCGTCGGCGGAAGTACTGGCCGCCCGTCGGCCGGATCGACAACGTCCATGGCGATCGCAACCTCTTCTGCAGCTGCGTGCCGGTCTCGGAGTGGCGCTAGTTGTCCGAGAAAGCCGTCATCCATGTTCTTTTTTTACTGTGTCCCGCGGTCCGATCTGTTTCCGTCCTGAAAATCAGTCGCGGTTTCCATCGACCCCAGCGATGCTGCACATGACTGAACGAGTCCGAAACCTCGAATCACGTCCTCGGCCCACGGCCGGCCGCCGCGGCCGGCTGCTCGCTCTGGCGGCGGTGGCGGCGTGCCTCGGCGCGGCGGCTCTGAGCATCGACCTGCCGGTCGCGAGGGCGGCGAAGCTCGGTTCGGTGCCCGGTGATCTGCGTCGCTTCGTCAATTTTTTCGAGGTGGCTGCCCACGGGATGGGTGTGGCGGTTTTGTGCCTGGGTATCGCCGCCTTCGACCCGACCCTCTGGCGACGGTCGTCCGGTTCGCGATGGCTGCCGTCGCCCGCTCTGGCTCGGCTCATCGGGGCGGCCTATGCAGGGGGGATGGTCGTCAACACGATCAAAATGTGCGTCGTCCGCGTTCGTCCGCGAGCGATCGATCTGGCAGGGGTCGAATCGGTGTTCGAGACGTTCGGGTCGGCCGCGGCCGAGGCGGCGGGGGCGATCGGCAGCGCCGCGATGAGTTTTCCATCGGGTCACTCGGCGGTGGCGGCCGGGTTCGCCGCGGCTGTGGCATGCCGCTACCCACGGGCCACATGGTACTGCGTCTTCGTGGCACTCGCGGCGATGGCGCAGCGGGTGATCGCGTCGGATCATTATCCCAGCGACGTCGGATTTGGAGCGGCCATCGGCCTGGTGTCCGCAGCCGTGTGCCTGGGGCCACGATTGGCACGGCGATCCGTCGCGCCCTGAGGCAGGCAGGCCGATGCGAGGCCTGAAAGCGTGGCGTGGTCACGCAGGTTCGGCGATCGATTTCGCCAGTTTGTTCGTGACGGCGAAGGAAAGCTGCTCCAATTCGATCGCCAGATCGACGCCCACCACATGCACCTCGGTGGGAAGCGTCAGCGTGACGGGCGCGAAGTTCACGATGCCCTCCACGCCCGCCGCCACGAGCCGGTCGGCCACCGCCTGTGCCTGCGGCCCCGGAACGACGATCATGCCGAGGCGGATCCCTTTCTGCTTCACCGTGGCCGCCAGCGCATCGAGCGGTTGGATCGTGATTCCCTGGATCGTCTGGCCGACCTTTGCCGGGTCGGCATCGAAGGCCGCGACGATCGAAAAATTTTGCCGGCCGAAGCCGCGATAGCCGAGGAGCGCCTGGCCAAGGTTGCCGACGCCGATCATCGCCACCGGCCACGGATGATTCGTGCCGAGGATGTCGCGCATCGCCCGGATCAGCTCCTCGCATCGGTAGCCGACGCCCGGGTAGCCGAACTGGCCGAAGAAGCCGAGGTCCTTGCGGACCTGCGCGTCGCTGAATCCCAAGAGCGTGCCCAGCTGGCCGGAGGAGATCGTCTCCTGGCCGGATGACTGGAGCCTTTGGAGCTCCCGCAGATAGAGCGAAAGCCGACTCACCACCACCTTTGGCACGGTGGCGTCGGACGGCGTTTCGGAAGCGGGGTGCAGGGGATCGTTCATGGGGCAGACCACCAAACGGCCCGAGGACCGCCAAACTCTACCCGCGAGACTTGCCCAATCGCAATGAAACACAGTCTTTCGTTCTGACTGCAACGGTTGTAACGCGCATGGAAGACTGGAAAAGCCTGATCGATTGCGTAGAGACGTCAACCTGCGGTGACTTTGTGGACGATGTTTAAGGGTGGTGGGCAGACGGGCTCTCCGGCTGCGCACTCGCGAGTGTTTCGTTCCCAGTTCACACCCAGTTTCAGGAGCCGTCCTCGAGAGAGGCAGCAGACATGAAGACCACGTGGTTGAGTTGTCTGCTGGCGCTCGTATGTATCGCGACATCGGTTGAGCGTGCCGATGCTGCCTACTGCGGGTTGGCCAGCTACACGCACGGGAGCGCGAAGATGACGACCGTCAGCTTCGCGCGGGCCCGTGAAGGATGTTCCAGTTGTGAGACGTCGACCAGCGACCCGACCTGCGCCGCCCCGGCGCCGTGCGGCACGCGATTGGTGAAAGACGTCGTGTATGAGCAGAAGCAGTACACCTGCTACAAGACGGTCTGTGAGAAGGTCGTCGAGCAGAAGCAGGTTGACTGTGTCCGGTACGAGACCGAGAAGCTCTTCAAGGAGGTCGAGTACACGATCTGCAAGCCTGTGTGGGAGACCCGGTCGCGCACCATCAAATACACCGTCTGCAAGCCGGTGTGGGAGACGTGCACGAAGGAGATTCCCTACACGGTCTGCAAGCCGGTCTACGAGACCCGCGAGGAGACCTACACGGTCTGCAAGCCGGTCTACGAGACCCGCCAGCGTGAAATCCGCAACACCGTCTGCAAGCCGGTGTACGAGACGCGGACGAAGGAGATCCCCTACACGGTCTGCAAGCCGGTCTACGAGACCCGCGAGCAGTGCTACACGGTCATGAAGCCCGTGCACGAGACCTGCACGAAGGAGATTCCCTACACGGTCTGCAAGCCGGTCTACGAGACCCGTGAGCAGTGCTACACGGTCTGCAAGCCGGTCTACGAGACGCGGACGAAGGAGATTCCCTACACGGTCTGCAAGCCGGTCTACGAGACCCGCGAGCGTCGCTACACCGTCTGCAAGCCGGTGTACGAGACCTGCACGAAGGAGATTCCCTACACGGTCTGCAAGCCGGTGTACGAGGAGCGTCAGGAGTGCTACACGGTCTGCAAGCCGGTCCACGAGACCTGCGTGAAGGAGATTCCCTACACGGTCTGCAAGCCGGTGTGGGAGACCCGCGAGCGCGACGTCTGCCGGACGGTCTGCAAGCCGGTGCACTACACCAAGACCGTCAAGGTCTGCAGCGGCCGCTGGGAGACGGAGACCTGCGAGGTCCCCGGCCCGGTGATCACCCGCTGCATCCGTGAGCCCGGCTGCTGGGAGACCGACTGCTCCGGCCGTCGGTGCTACCGGCCCGGCAAGGTCTGCCGCGTCGAGGAGCAGTGCCCGCCCCGCACCATCTGCAAGAAGGTGTGGGTCCCCGAGGTCTGCGAGAAGGAAGTGAAGTGCGTCCGCTACGAGAAGGAGACCATCGTCGAGAAGCAGTGCTACAAGGTCTGCAAGATGGTCTCCAAGCAGCGGGTGAAGTCCTGCAGCTACACGGTGTGCAAGATGGTGCCCGAGCAGCGCGTGCGGACCTACAAGGTCTGCAAGATGGTGCCGGAGCAGCGGGTGCGCACCTGTGAGTACAAGGTCTGCAAGATGGTGCCCGAAGAGCGGGTTTGCACCTACCAGGTGTGCCGCATGGTTCCCGAGCAGCGGATCAAGACCTGCTCCTACCAGGTGTGCCGCATGGTTCCGGAGCAGCGCGTTCGCACCTACCAGGTGTGCAAGATGGTGCCCGAGCATCGGGTGAAGACCTGCTCGTATCAGGTCTGCCGGATGGTTCCGGAGCAGCGTGTTCGCACCTACCAGGTGTGCAAGATGGTTCCGGAGCAGCGGATCAGGACCTGCACCTACCAGGTCTGCCGCATGGTTCCGGAGGTTCAGGTCCGGACCTGCACCTACCAGGTGTGCACGATGGTGCCCGAGCAGCGCGTGCGGACCTACAAGGTCTGCAAGATGGTGCCCGAGCAGCGTATCCGCACCTGTGAGTACAAGGTCTGCCGCATGGTGAAGGAGCAGTGCTCCCGGGAGGAGTGCTACAAGGTCTGCACCATGGTGAAGGAGACGTGCACCAAGCAGGTGCCGTACTGCGTCACCAAGCCGGTGCACTACACCAAGACGGTCGAGGTCTGCCGCATGGAGCCGAAGAAGGTCGCCTACACGGTGACCCGCTGCGTGCCGAAGACGGTCTACCGCGAGGTGCCGTGCGAGCCGACCTGCGCCGCCGAGCCGACATGTGCGGCCGGCAAGTGATGTGATCCCCGGAACGCCTCACGCGGCACCAGCCGTGTGACCGGGAACGAGAACGAATGGGAACGGGGTGGCCCGGGTCGCAAGACCCGGGCCACCTGCTTTTGAGGCCGATGCCGTCGTTGACTTGTCAACTGGCCCAATCCGGCTTCGGACTTCCCGTACCCCGTCGCCGGACGTTCGCTGCGGGCCTCCAGCCCTCCGCTCACTCGGACCTGGCTTCGCTCCGGCATCCGTGCCTTCGCTTGCCAGCTACGCCGGCTCCCGGGGTACGGGAAGCCCGAAGCCTCGCCGTATTCGTATTGAGGAAGGCTCGGGGAGTCCGAAGCCGGGTTGGGCGAGCTGATCCCCAGCGTCATCCGCGAGACGAACGGCAGCAACGAGAGTTGCTTGTGGTCAGCGTCCCGCGGGCGTGATCTTCGTCTTTCCCATCCAGGGCTGCAGGGGCGCGGGGATGGTCACGGAGCCGTCGGCGTTCTGGTGGTTCTCCACCAGCGCGATGATCGCGCGGCTGATCGCGATCGCGGTGCCGTTTAGCGTGTGCGCGAACTGTGTTCCCTTCTCGCCCTGCTTTTTCCAGCGGATGCCGAGCCGACGAGCCTGATAGTCGGTGCAGTTGGAGGTGCTCGTCACCTCGCCCCACTCGCCCTTTTCGCCACGGCCCGGCATCCAGGCTTCCAGGTCGTATTTCCGGTAGGCCGGTCCGCCGAGATCGCCGCTGGCCGTGTCGATCACGCGATACGGAATCGAGAGCCCGTCGAAGAGTTTGCATTCGAGGTCGAGCAGTTGCTCGTGCACCGCCTCGCTCTGGTCCGGCGTCGTGAAGGCGAACATCTCCACCTTCGTGAACTGGTGTACGCGGTACAGGCCGCGGGTGGCCCGGCCGTGGGCGCCAGCCTCGGTGCGGAAGCAGTGGCTGATGCCGCAGAGCTTCAGTGGCAGTTCGTCGGCGTCGAAGATCCGCTCGTGAAAGGCGCCGCCGAGCGTGATCTCGGCCGTGGCCACCAGCGACAGGTCGCTGCCCGTGATCGAATAGATCTGCGTCTCGGGGCCGCGGGGCATGAAGCCCGTGCCCTCGAGGATGACGTCCCGGGCGAGATCGGGCGTGGTCATCACCGTGAAGCCTTCGCGGATGAGCAGGTCGATGGCATACCGCTGCAATGCGAGTTCAAGGAGTACGGCGTCGTTCTTCAGAAAGTAAAAGCCGTGGCCGGCCACTCGGGCTCCGGCCTCGAAGTCGAAGAGACCGAGGTGGGTGCCGAGGTCGACATGATCCAGCGGCTTGAAATCGAATGCCGGAATCGGCGTTGAGCCGCGGCGGATTTCGGCGGCTGCATCCTCACCCCCGACGGGGGCGGCGGGGTGAGTGAGGTTGGGGATGGCCTTGAGAATCGCATCACTCTCGGCGGTGATCTGCACCAGCCGGGCCTCCAAAGCCGAAATCTCCTCCCGTAACCGGCGGCCCTCGGCCTTCTTCGCCTCCCGTTCGGCGGCGTCGGCCGCCTTCCCGATCGATTTGCTCACCTGCCCGGCCTGCTGGTTGAGCCCGTCGATGTCGGCCTGCATCTGCCGCCGCAGCCGATCGAGTTCGGCGAACGCCGTGACGTCGGCGGACGAGCCCCGGTTTCGGCAGTTTGTGGCGACGAGATCAACATTGTCGGCGACGAAGCGGCGGTCGAGCACGGACTGTTTCTCCTTGTGATGGCGTGGCCGCTGCCGGCCCGCACGCGAACCCTATACTACCGGGGCCTCGGTTGAACGGACGGAGGCAGGAACCAACAGCGCCCCGGAGTGTGCCAGACCCATGCCCCCTGCCGCCAGTGCCGATCCTGCCGTCGATGAAAGAGAACAGTCCTCCCAGCAGGCTGCCACGGCCGAGCGGAGCCCTCCACGGCGGCAGCCGCGGTACCATGTCGTGCTTTGGAACGACGACGATCACACGTTCGAATACGTGATCGCCATGCTCAAGAAACTCTTCGGCCATCCTGCCGAGCGGGGCTTCCAGGTGGCACAGGAGGTGGATCGCACAGGCCGTGCCGTCGTGCTGACTACGACGAAGGAGCACGCCGAGCTGAAGCGTGACCAGATCCACGCTTTCGGCGCCGATCGGCTGCTCGCCCGTTCCAAAGGGGCGATGTCGGCCACGATCGAGGCGGAGTGAGCCCGCGATCGGCGTCGGTGATCGATTCCATGCACGATATCGACCTCATCCTGACGCTGACGGGCGGCCTCGCCGCCGCGCTCGTGCTCGGCTTCATCACGAAGCACCTGCGGCTCTCGCCGATCGTCGGCTACATCCTCGCCGGTGTCGTCGTGGGCCCCGCCACACCGGGCTTCCAGGCCGACCGTTCGCTGGCTGAGCAACTGGCGGAGATCGGCGTGATCCTGCTGATGTTCGGGGTCGGGCTCCACTTCCACCTGAAGGAGCTGCTCGCGGTGCAGCGGGTGGCCATTCCGGGGGCTCTCGTTCAAAGCAGCGTGGCCACCCTGCTCGGGGCGATGGCCGCCCGATTGCTCGGCTGGGAATGGCCGACCGCGATCATCTTCGGGGCCGCGATCTCGGTCGCGAGCACGGTCGTGCTCATCCGGGTGCTCTCCGATCACGGGGATCTGCACACTCGGACCGGTCACATCGCGGTCGGATGGCTCGTCGTCGAGGATCTTCTCACGGTGGTCGGGCTGGTGATGTTGCCGGTCGTCGTGGGGCAGGGCGGGGCGACGGCGGGGGGGATCGCCGCGGCCATCGTCGCGGCGGTCGCCAAGATGGTCGTGCTCGTGGGGGTGACCATCATCGGCGGCGGGCGGATCATCCCGTGGATCATGGAGAGGATCGCGGCCACTCGGTCGCGGGAACTCTTCACGCTGGCGGTGCTCGTGATCGCCCTCGGGATCGCCGTCGGCTCGGCGAAGATCTTCGGTGTGTCGATGGCGATCGGCGCCTTCCTCGCGGGCATGGTCGTGGGCCGCAGCGAGTTCGGCCTTCGGGCCGCCTCCGACGCCTTGCCGATGCGCGACGCCTTCGCCGTGCTCTTTTTCGTCTCCATCGGAATGCTCTTCGACCCGATCGCGGCCCTGCAGTCGCCTTGGGGGATCGTCCTGGCACTCGGAGTCGTGCTGGTGGCCAAGCCTGTCGCCGCCCTGGCGATCGTGCTCGGCCTCGGCTACCCGTGGCGGATCGCTCTTCCGGTCGCGGTCGCGCTTGCGCAGATCGGCGAATTCTCCTTCATTCTCGCCTCCCTCGGCAGTCAGCTCGGCGTGATGCCCCACGATGCGGTCAACACGCTCGTGGCGACCGCCATCGTTTCGATCACGCTCAATCCGCTCCTCTACGGCTCGATGGCAGCGGTCGAGCGGTGGATCCTGCGCCGGCTTCCAGCCATCGCGCCGGCCGAAGAGGAGCAGGTCAACGGCCCGTTGGAAGCGAGCCAGCGGGCGGTCGTCGTCGGCTACGGGCCGGTCGGTCAGACCATCACGGAACTTCTGCTCGACAACCAGATCGAGCCGACGGTGATCGAGTTGAATCTCGATACGGTGCGGCGGCTTGCGGTCTTCGACGTGCGGGCGATCTACGGCGATGCGAGCCGCTCCGAGGTGCTCGCAGATGCGGGTGTATCGCGGGCGTCGTATCTGATCCTCACCTCGGGGGCGGGGAGTCTCGACGAGGAGATCATCCGTCGGGCGAAGGAGATCAATCCAAGGATTCACGTCCTCGCGCGAACGCAATACATCCATCAACTTCCGAGGCTTCAGCGGGCGGGCGCCGAGGATGTCTTCGCGGCGGAAGGGGAGGTGGCACTGGCCTTCGCGGTGAGGGTGTTGGAGCGACTGGGCGCCACGGGCGAACAGATCGACCGCGAGCGGCACCGCGTGGAGACCGTGTTTCGCAAAGGGTAGTGATCAAGGTCAGTGGGTCGGGCTGCAAAAAGGGAATTATTTCCCGATCGGTAAGATTTGTTTAGATTACTGTTGAAAATCTCTTTTCCTTCCCGATCGGTAAATACATGGCCGTTGTGCGCCTCACGCCCGCAGTCGTCGGTGAGATGATACGCGCCACCCGGAAGGCCCTGGGTCTTCGTCAGGACGAACTGGCGGGCGCCGCCGGGGTGGGCGTCCGCTTCCTCGTCGAATTGGAGGCAGGCAAGCCCACCGCACAACTCGGGAAAACACTTCAGGTTCTGGCAACGCTCGGCTGTTCCGTCGAGATCACTGCCCCGCCCGAACGCGCGGCCGGTCGTAAACCATGAACCGCGTTCTCACTGTGTGGTGGAGCAGCCGTATCGTCGGTGAGCTGACCCAAAACGAGCATGGCGAACTCGGGTTTGCGTATGCCCCGGCATGGCTTGACGATATGCACACGCTGCCGCTGTCGGCTTCGCTGCCGAAACGAGTGGAGGCTTTTACGAGGCGGGAGTGCCGGCCATTCTTCGGGGGCCTCCTGCCCGAGGAAGGTCAGCGTGAGATCGTTGCCCAGGCACTCGGCGTGTCGGCCGCGAACGACTTCTCGCTCCTCGATCATTTGGGTGGCGAAGTCGCGGGGGCGATCGAACTGCTTCCACCGGGAGTCCAACCGATCCCACCGCCGACCCGCCCGTCCCCGATCCGGCTGGATGATGCGGCCTTGATCAAGGTATTGGACGATCTGCCGCTCCGGCCGTTCTTGGTCGGCGAGCGAGGGTTGAGGCTTTCTTTGGCAGGGTCTCAGTCGAAGATCCCGGTGGTTCTCGTGGATCACGCGGTCGCCTTGCCCGCCCCGGGACAACCTACGACCCATATCCTCAAACCCCCGATCGAACGCTTTACGGGAACCACGGAAAACGAGACGTTCGTGATGCGGCTTGCTCGGGCGGTCGGACTCGACGTCGCCGCCGTTGAGCCACGTGCGGTCCATGGACGAAAGTTCCTGCTTGTCGAACGCTACGATCGCGTCATCGGTCCCGATGGACGCGTGGAACGGATTCACCAGGAGGATTTCTGCCAGTCGCTGGGCGTTCCCCCGGAAAGGAAGTATGCCGGCGAGGGAGGGCCCACCTTCCGGGAATGCTTCGGGGTGCTGCGTTCGATCTCCACTGTTCCCGGCGTGGACGTGATGAAGTTGCTCGATGCCGCCATTTTCAACGTGATCGTCGGCAATGCCGATGCGCACGGCAAGAACTTCTCGATTCTGTACCAGGATGGCGGCCCCCGGCTCGCGCCGCTCTATGACCTTCTGTCTACCGCCATGTACCCGGAGCTTTCGGCCCGCTTCGCCATGAAGATCGGGACGCGATCGACACTCGGCGAACTCGACGCCCGAGGCTGGGAGACGTTTGCCTCCAATGCCGGCATTGGCCGGCCATTGGTTCGACGGCGAGTCATGGAGATGGCGGCAAAAGTCAAAGCGCATGTGACGTCGGTCGCCACCTCGATCACGGCACTCGGAGCGGAACCTGCGGTCGTCGATAGGCTCGCGACGTTGATCGGTGGGAGAATCGGTCCGTGCGTCGCGAGCCTGACCAGATAGTCTGAAGGTCGGGATGGGCTCGGAAACCAAAGGTTTTTTGGCGACGAGTTCGCTCTGGGGAGTCGACTCTTCCGGCCTGGCGGCTCAGCGGGTTCTGCTGTCCACGGGCTTCACGATCACCACGTGAGCCCGAAGCGGCCGCCTGCCGACTCGCCGCCCAATCCGCCCTTGAGCGGCGACTGCCGCTTTTTCTTGACGGGCGGGGGCGGTTCCTCGGCGACGGGCTCATCGGTCGATTCGGCCTCGGCGGGGGCGGCCGGCTTTGCGACCAGCGCCTTGATCGAGAGCGACATCCGCTGCTGATCGGGATCGACCGAGAGCACGCGGCACTCCACCGACTCGCCTTCCTTGACGACGTCCGCCACGCTGCGGATGTGCCGCGTGGCCAGTTCCGACACATGCACGAGCCCCTCGACGCCCGGCTCGAGCCTCACGAAGGCCCCGAAGTCGGCGATCCGGCTGACCGTGCCTTTCACCGTGGCCCCCACGTGATACTTGTCCGCCGCCTTCGACCAGGGGCTCTCGATCAGGTCGCGGGCCGAGAGGGCGATCTTCCCCGTCTGGCGGTCGATCCGCTTCACGACGACCCGCACCTTCTGCCCCGGCTGCAGCACGTCGGAAGGGTTGGCCACGTGGTCCCACGAGAGCTGGCTCACGTGCACGAGCCCCTCGACACCGTTGCCGATGTCGACGAACGCGCCGAAATCCCTCACGCTCCGCACGATGCCATCGAGCTGGTCGCCGACATCGAGCGTTTCGAGCATCTTCGTGCGGGCGTCGGCGGCCTGCCGCTCGATCACGGCCCGCCGCGAGAGCACCAGCCGCCGTGCAGCCGGCACGAGTTCGGTGACGAGGCTTTCGAGCGTCTGGCCGACCATCTCCTCGAGGTTTTCCACCCGCCAAGGGCTCACCGAGCCGGCCGGCATGAAGCCGCGGAGCCCGCCGACCTCGCACTCGAGGCCGCCCTTGTTGGTGCCCGTCACACGGGCTTCCACGATCATGCCGACTTCGAGCTGCGACCAATCCTCGACCGCCACCGCCCGATTGGCCGGGGCCACGTCGTAGAGGCCGTCCTCCTCGTTGCGGGTGCCGATGCCCACCTCAATCGTCTGGCCGACCTGCGGGAGATCGGCCCCCTCCTCGAACAATCCGATCAGCTTCATCGCACCCTGGCGGCGGCCGCCCAGATCGATGAACGCGGTGTCGGGGCCGACGGAGATGACCGTCCCGGTGACCCGCTGGCCCGGCTCGAACGGCCGCTCGGCCTGTGCGGGGGTCGTCTTCGTGAGCAGTTCGTCGATCTCGACGCCCGCGAGGGCCGCCTCGAAGTCGGCCTCGAGATCGTCATCGAGCGCGGCCCGAAGGTTCGGAACGGCAACTCGCTTGTTCGTCCGCTCGGAGGCGGCCGGCTTCGGGACGACGTATTCCACCTTCGGCCCGAGCGAGGGGGGCTTCACGCCGGCCCGCTGCGTGCCGATCGAAATGCGTCGGGCCGGGGTCGCCCCCTGCTGCTCGCCCGATTCGGGCGTGGCATCGTCATTCATAGGATTCATGGACCAAGCAATGCGGGAAACAGGACTTGAACCTGCACGGTATTACTACCACCAGGCCCTCAACCTGGCGCGTCTGCCAATTCCGCCATTCCCGCGGAGACTCAGGCATTCTCGACCGGTTCGGCCGCCAGTCAAGCCTCACGCGTCCCCGCGGCCCGGTGCGGGAAGCGGATGCAGCCGCCGGCCGAGCGTCTCTTCGACCGCATGCATGGCGACGATGCCCGCGAAGACCACGAGCGTCCACACGACGTCGCCCAGCGGGCGGTAGAACGGCAGCGCCGCGGCGAAGCAGGCCGCCAGCCCCGCGGGTGAGCGGTCGTAGTCGCCCGTGAACGCCCAGTGGGCGAGGTTCGTGGTCAGGAAGAACACGACGGACCCGGCGGCGGCACCGCCGATCACGGCCGCCCAGCGATGACGGTTGACGATCCTGCCGAGCAGGACGGGCCAGGCCGAGGCTGCGTAGACCACCACCGCGACGCCCCAGCTCCCATAAGCAGGCTCGAAGAGATTGCTGACCGCCAGCGCCGCCAGGGGCGCGGCCGCGGCCGCCGCACGATTGGCGAACAGGGCGCCCGCCGCCAGGGCGACAGCCGTCAGCGGCGTCACGTTCCACAGCCGCACGCCCTGCCACTCCGGCTGCCAGATCCGGCCCGCGACGGCGATCGCGACGAGCGCCAGCCATGCCGCCGCCAGGGCGAGCCCGCCGCGGCCCTGCAGGCTGCACCAGGGCGCGCCGTGACTCGCCGCTCCGTTCCGGGAAACCTGGGTCATGGGCGAACACCTCCGTGTCGGCTCTCGAACGCGGCGGCGGGGCCTTCAGAGAACCGCCGGGAAGCCGATACACTAGCGGTTTTGCCGCAAAGGGCAAGCGAAACCGCGGAACCATCTGCATGCCGGCGGCCGCCCCGCACCACGCCACCCTGGCGATCACCGACTTCGACGACGGCCTCGTGCTCGCGTCGTTCGTGGTTCCCGACCATCGGCAGAACGTGCTCACGGCCGCGGTGCTCGCCGACCTGGCGGCGGCCCTCGACGAGTTGGAGGACCGGCCGCTCCGCAGGCGGCCCAAGGCTCTCGTCCTGCGGTCGGGGCGAGAGGGTTCCTTCTTCGCCGGCGCCGACATCGGCCGGCTCGACGAACTCCGCGGCCTCGAGGAGGCCGAGATCGCCCGGCTGTGCGATGCCGGCCGCGGCCTGTTCGCGAGGCTGTCCCGGCTGCCATGGCCGAGCGTGGCGGTGATCGACGGCGTCTGCCTCGGTGGCGGCCTGGAACTCGCCCTGGCCTGCGACCTGCGGGTGGCGACCGACGCGGCCCATACGGTGCTCGGATTTCCGGAAGTGAAACTCGGCCTCCTGCCCGGCTGGGGCGGCACGGTCCGCCTGCCGCGGTTGATCGGCCCGGGGCCCGCGGTCGAGTTCATCGCGGCAGGCGAGCACGTCGGCGGCGCGGCGGCCGAGCGGATGGGCCTCGTGGACGCCTGCGTGCCGGCCGAGATGGCGATCGAGGCGGCGCGGCGGCTCGTCGAGATGCACGGCCTCGCGGGCCCGGTCGCCGAACGGCGCCGGCGGCAGGCCGGGCCCGTGGAACTCGACCCGGTGGAGCGGGAGTTTCTCGAGGCCACCTCCGCCGCCGTGATCCTCGGCCGTACCGGCGGTCATTATCCGGCTCCGCCCGCGATCCTGCGGACGATCCTCGACGGCGCGGCCGTCGATGCGTCGGCCGCGGGGGCGATCGAGTCCGCAGCCTTCGCGAAACTCGCCCGCACGCCGGTGGCCGGCCAGTTGCTGCGGGTGTTCCGCATCGGCGAGCGGAATCGCCGCGATCCCGGCGTCGGCGCCGACGGTGATCCGGAGCCCGCGGCCGCCGGCGGGCCGCCGGAGGCTCCAGCCGTCATTGGCGCGGGGATCATGGGCGCGGGGATCACGGCCGCCCATCTGCGGGCCGGCTTCGCGGTGGCCCTCGTGGACGTCGACCCGGAGGCGATCGCCGCAGCCGCCGCCGGCATCCTCGAAGAGGCGGCCTGGGACCGGGCCACGAAGCGGACGGATCCGGAACGGGCGCTGGCGCTGGCGGGGCGGCTCCGCGGCGGCACGCAACTGGCGGCCGTCGCCGGGTGCGACCTCGTGATCGAGAGCGTCACGGAGCGGACGGACGTCAAACAACAGGTGCTCGCCGACATCGAGCGGCTCGTCGGCCCGGACGCGCTCATCGCCACCAACACGTCCACCAACCCGATCGCCCGGCTGGCGGAGGGCCTGGCCGATCCGACGCGGTTCTGTGGCATGCACTTCTTCAACCCGGTGCGGCGGATGACGCTCGTGGAGGTGATCCGCGGACCTGCGACGAGCGATGCGACGGTGGCGGCCGTCGTGGCCCATGCCAAGCGGCTGGGGAAGTGCCCGGTCGTCGTGCGCGACAGCCCCGGCTTCCTCGTCAACCGCGTGCTCATGCCCTATCTCCACGAGGCCGTGGAGATGGTCCGCGAGGGCATCGACTGCGCCAGGATCGACCGCGTGGCCCGCCAGTTCGGGATGCCGATGGGGCCGGTCGAACTCTACGACATGATCGGCCTCGACACGGCCTTCTACGCGGGGCTCGTCCTCAATGCGGCCTACGGCGACCGGATCGAGGCATCGCCGGTCATCCCCGCGCTCGTGAAGTCGGGCCGCCTCGGCCGCAAGAGCGGCTGCGGCTTCTACCGCTATGCGTCGGCCGCGCAGAAGACGCGGCTGCTCGGCCCCGATCCCGGGGCCGCCGAAGCGATCGGCCGCTACGCCCTGCCGGCCCGCGAGACGAGCGATCGCACGATCGCCGACCGGCTGCTGCTGCCGATGCTCCTCGAGGCCGTCCGCGCTCTCGACGAGGGCCTCGTCCGCGACGGCCGCGACATCGACCTGGCCGTGATCCACGCGCTCGGCTTCCCGGCTTTCCGCGGTGGGCTGTTGGCCTGGGCCGACTCGCTCGGTTCCGCCGAGGTCGTCCGCCGCCTCGAGCCGCTGGCCGACCTCGGGCCGCGGATGCAGCCCACCGAGCGGCTGCTCGCCATGGCCGCCGCCGGATCACGATTCACCGCCTGACCCCGGACATGCCATGCGTCTGCCATCTGCCCGCGATTCCGACGCCGCGCCCGTGGTGGTGGCCGCGTGCCGCACGGCGATCGGCCGGTCCCACCCGGACCGGGGCTTGTTTCGCCACGTCCGCGGCGACGAGCTCGCCGCCGCGGTGATCGCCGCGGCCGTGTACCGCTCGGGCGTCGATCCGGCCACTGTCGAGGACGTCGTGCTCGGCGCGACCCAGCAGCGGGGCGAACTGGGCGGCAATGCGGGCCGGTGCGCCGCCCTGTTGGCCGGCCTGCCGCTGGCCGCGGCGGGGACGACCGTCAACCGGCTGTGCGGCTCGTCGCTGCAGGCGCTCGCCCAGGCCTGCCACGCGGTCGCCGCCGGCGCGGAACGCGTGCACGTGGTGGCGGGCGTCGAGCACATGCACCATCTGCCGATGGATTCCGCCGTCGACATCCACCCCCGGGTGCTCGCCCGCTCGAGCCGTGGGATGCTCTCGATGGGGCTCACCGCGGAGCACCTGGCGGCCGCCCACGGCATCCCGCGCCGCCGGCAGGAGGAATACGCCCTCGAGAGCCATCGCCGCGCGGCACGGGCCTGCGACGCTGGTCTCTTCGAGGACGAGATCGTGCCGGTGACGGGCCACGACGAGTCGGGCGGGGTGGTCGAGGCCGTTCGCGACCAGGCGATCCGCCCCGACACGAGCCTGGAGGCGATGGCGGCGCTCGAGCCGGTGTTCCTGCCGCGGCTCGGCACGATCACCGCGGCGACGAGCGCCCCGGTCAGCGACGGGGCCGCGGCGCTGGTCGTCATGGCGGAGGCCGAGGCCGCCCGCCAGGGGCTCGAGCCCTGGGCGCGGGTCGTGGCCACGGCCGTCGTAGGCGTGCCGCCGGCGGCCATGGGCACCGGCCCGATCGCGGCCACCCGCAAGCTACTCGCGCGGGTCGCGGACCGGGGCATCGGCCTGGCCGACATCGACCTCGTCGAGCTCAACGAGGCCTTTGCCGCGCAGGCCATCCATTGCATCGACGAGCTCGGCCTCGATCCGGCGCGGGTCAACGTCCGGGGGGGTTCGCTGGCGATCGGCCACCCGTTGGGAGCGAGCGGCGCGCGGATCGCGACCACGCTGCTGCACGCCATGCGCGACGCCTCCGCCCGGCTGGGCCTGGCCACGATGTGCATCGGCCTCGGCCAGGGGATCGCGGTGCTGTTCGAGCGCTGCGAGCGAGGGTGAAACCGATGTCGATCGCCGTCCCCAGCCCGCAATCGCCGCTCGGCCAGGCCGCCCCTGGGCCTGGAGCCGAATCGCTCGTCGCCCTGCTCGTCGCCCGCGTCGAGTCCGCGGGGGATCGCATCGCCCTCGTCGACGGGCTGACGCGCGGCCACGGTGCGGAACGCGACGGCGGGCGCGGCGCGGCCGGCTGGACCTGGGCGGAACTGGCCGCCGCGGCCCTCGACCTCGCCGACCGGCTCGAGGCCGCGGGGTTCGTCCGCGGCGACCGGGTCGCGCACCGCGGCGGTCCCGGTCCCGACTGGATCGTCGTCGATCTCGCCTGCCTGCTCGCGGGCCTGGTGCACGTCGCGGTGCACGACGAGCCGGGCTCCGAGCCCGCCGCTGACAGCCTCGACTGGCTGGGCCTGCGCGGCGGCGTCGCCAGTGGCGGCCGGCGGCCGCCGCGGCTGCCGGGCCCCAGCGTCGACGCCGCGGGCGCGCTTGCCGGTCATCGCGGCCGGGCCGGCGACCACGCGGCGGTCCTCCGCCGGCTCGAACGGCGGCTGGCGGACTGTGATCCCGACGCGCCGTGCACGATCCTGCTCTCCTCCGGCACGACGGGGCTGCCGCACGGCGTGCTCCACACCCAGCGTGGCCTGGCCGCCAATGCCGTGGCGGCGAGCGCGACGTTCCTCGACGACCCGCGCGACGTCCGCCTCGCCTGGCTGCCGATGAGCCATGCGCTCGCCCGCACGGGCGACCTCTACACGGCGATTGTCCGGGGCGGCTGCCTCAACGTCGTGCGCGACCGCAGTCGCGTGCTCGACGCCTGCGCGGCCCTGCCGCCGACGGTGATCCTCGGCGTGCCGGCCTTCTTCGAGCGGCTCGAGGGCGGCGCCCGGGCGGGCAGGATCGCCGACCTCCGGGCCGCGCTTGGCGGCGAGGTTCGCGTCTGCGTCTCCGGCGGCGCGCAGCTGCGGCGGCGGACGGCGGAGTGCTTCGCGGCCGCGGGCGTGCCGCTCGTGGAGGGATAC
>JBJTOU010000185.1:0-16060 GCA_046074725.1 Planctomycetia bacterium | reverse complement strand
CTTCCAGCGGCGGCGTGATTTACGGGGACGTGACGACGCCGGCGCCCGAAACGACGCCGGCCAATCCCGTGAGCCCCTACGGCATCACGAAGTGGGTCGGCGAGCGGTATCTCGAGTTCTACGCCCGCGAGCACGGCATCGCGACCGTGGCGCTCCGCTACTCCAACGTCTACGGTCCCCGCCAGAATCCCCATGG
Organism: Planctomycetia bacterium; assembly: GCA_046074725.1. Lineage (GTDB taxonomy): Bacteria > Planctomycetota > Planctomycetia > Pirellulales > UBA1268 > CACORA01. The sequence goes on along the minus strand of JBJTOU010000185.1, from coordinate 15,864 downwards.
CGAAGCGGGCGTCGTCGCGATCTTCTGCAAGAAGCTGCTGGCCGGCGAGCCAGCGACGATCAACGGCGACGGAAAGTACGTGCGGGACTATGTGTTTGGCCCCGATGTCGCCCGGGCGAACGTGATCGCCCTCACGGCCGATCTGCCACAGGTGCGGCCGGGCACGCTCACGAGCCTCAATATCGGGACCGGCATCGGCACCGACGTGAACGAACTCGAGGCGATGATCCGGCGACATGTCGGGTCCATACTCGTGGCCTCGGGACGCACGAACATGCTGCCCGCGCCGAATCACGGTCCGGCTCGGCCGGGCGATCTCCGGTCGAACCTCGTGGATGCATCGCTCGCCGCAAAGGTCTTGGGCTGGCGGCCGAGCGTGTCGCTCGACGATGGACTCCGAAAGACGGCCGAGTGGTTTGCGGCCCGCGCGACAGCCTGAAGCTCCGCGGCGGTGGTACGCTATCCGTGCCATGGCAGCACCGACTCCCTCCCCGAAGACGGCGCTGATCTGCGGGATCGGCGGCCAGGACGGCGCCTACCTCACGGCGCATCTGCTCGAGAACGGATACCAGGTCGTCGGCACCAGCCGCGATGCCCAGACGAGCCGATTCGAGGGACTCTCACGGCTCGGAATCCGCGATCGCCACGGGGCACACGAGCAGCCTCGAGGACTTCGTCGCCGAGGCGTTCGCGGCCGTCGCCCTTGACTGGCGAAAGCATGTGGTGCGCGATCCCACCCTCGTGCGGCCGACCGAGATCGCCGTGGGCCGGGCCGACCCGTCGAAGGCGGCCGATCGGCTCGGCTGGCAAGCCACGTATCGGATGCCGAATGTGGTCCGGATGATGGTGGCAGCGCGTCTTGAACGCGAGGCTGGCGAGCGCCCGTCGCCGGCGTAGGCCGCCTACTCTTCCAGGCCGCAGGTGGCGCCGGCGCAGAGATGCTTCGTGAGCGAGGGCGACGCGAGGTAGAGCGGAAGGCCGTGCTTCTTGCCGATGATCGACTGGGCGTCGATGGCCGAGAACTCGACGTGCTCTGGCATCCAGTGACGCGGCATGCTCGTGTGGCCGAGCGCTTCCATCTGGGTCGTCGTGCTGAGAATCGGAAAGAAATTCAGGGCCTTGTCGCGGGGATTGACGATCAGCGACACGCGATCGACGCACTCGAGCGTCTCCCGATAGGGACCACGCGGGGCGAAGGCATCGCACCGCACGGCCGCCGCGATGAACATGAGATTGGTCTGCGCCGGGCGGCCGCGCCACGGCTGGAGATCACTGCGGCCGCGGTCCTCCGCATCGACAAGGTCTCCGAGCGCCTCGAGCGTGATGAGCGCGCCAAAGCTGTAGCCGACGATGCCGACCGGTCGGGAGGGATCGATCTGCCCGAGCAGCCACGCGAGGTAGCGACCCTCGCTGTAGGCCCGCGAGAGTTTCGCGCGGCCGTCCTTGAGCAGGATTCCGTCCTTCTCACTCGGCCATGAATAGATCACCGTCCGCACCGGCCCGGCATTCGGGCAGGCGGCGGCACAGTGTCGCGCGAGGAGCAGCCCCTGCTGGCGGGCTTCGTATCCCTCGTAGCGGTTGCCATGGATGAAGATCAGGATCGGCTTGAGGCGGCCGTGATCGTCGGTGCCAAAGAGGCTCTCCATGTCGGCCTGCTCCCAGCGACCGCGGGTGCAACGTCCCCCGCAGCCCTGGTCCACGAACCGCTCGACCGTCATTCCAGGAGCCAGAGGCACGCATCGCGTGGACGGCAGCCTGCGGGTGCTCACGAGCCAGACGTCGGGCGCCTCGCTCTCGGGCACGTCGAGATGCGGCGCGTGGTCGAGGTCACGAAGCGCCCGGCTTCCGGGCGGATTCATCGACTCGCCGCGGGCCGATCTCGGGATGATCGCCAGGCCCACGATCCCGATCGCGGCCAGCACGACGCCGGCCCGGCATGCTGTCATGCATGCCGCCATGATCGTGGCGATGTAGGCTGAAATTCTGGTGGGTCGATGTGTGGACATCGAATCTCGCGGCCATTCGTGCCTCCCGGCACCCTTCCTATCGAAGCGCCGGGTGCTCAACCCTAGCACGCGCTTTTCTGACAGGAGCCGCCGTTGTGGAAGGCGTGCCGGCAGGATCGTCACCATGGGAATGACCCTCATGCCCGTCCCAAAGACGGAAAAAATTCCTGCGGCCGGTCCGCCGCGCGCCAGATCGTGAGCTAGGGTTTCTCCAGCGTCGTCACGGACGACGCATACCAAGTCCATGGTGGGACGCCCCCCCGTCCCACCGCGGTGGAGGAAAGACGATGTCTCGCACGCTCTTGCTCGCCGTCGCGATCGGATGCCTCGCGACAGCCCCCGGATGCAGCAGCTGCTTCGGTAGCAACAACTGTCGCCGGCCTTCGTTCATGGAATTTCGCGGCGAAGGCTGCGGGCTGATGCGGCGCAACGAGCCGCAGATGGCCCCCTGCGGCGGCCCGGCCTGTGCGCCGATGGCCGCACCAGCCTGCGATCCCTGCGGCCAGGCGGCGCCATGCTGCGAAGGGGGCACCGTGATGCCGGCCCCCACCGGCTCGGCGCCCGTGGCCGGCGACCCGGGCACGTTTTCCTGATCCCACAATTCGAACACCTCCCGCCCCTCCGGTGACGCGCCGTTCTTGCCGGCCACGCATCGGGTGAGCAGCACGCTGTGTGCCTGCTCCCGATTCGAGCGGCTCGTCACCCGGGGGGCGGTCGATTTTTTGGCGGCTATAATCCCGCCATGTTCGAAACGCTCTCAGCATCCCTGTCGTCCGCACTGGGCTCCCTTCGGGGCCGCGGAAAGCTCACCGCCGCCAACATGCGGGAGGGCCTCGGCGACGTCCGCACGGCCCTGCTCGAGGCCGACGTCGCCTATGAGGTAGTCGATCAATTCATCGACCGGGTCGCCGAGGACGCCGTCGGCGCCAAGGTGCTCGAATCGCTCGATCCCACGCAGCAGCTCGTCGGGATCGTCCACCGTGAACTGGTCAACCTCATGGGCCCGGTGGATCACTCGCTCCACCTCGAGGCCGGCAGGACGACCGTCCTCATGCTCTGCGGCCTCCAGGGCTCCGGCAAGACGACCTCCTGCGCCAAGCTCGCCAAGAAGATCAAGGAACAGGGCCGCGACGTGATGCTCGTGGCCGCCGACCTGCAGCGGCCCGCCGCGATCGAGCAGCTCGCCGTGCTCGGCCGGCAGTTGAACGTGCCGGTCCACACGCCCGATGGCGTCACCGATCCTGTCGCCGTCTGCAAGGCGGGCGTCGCCGCGGCGAAGCAGTCCGGCATCCCCGTGGTGATCCTCGACACCGCCGGTCGGCTGGCGATCGACGAAGCCCTCATGCAGGAGCTGGCGAGGATCGACCGGAGCGTGGGGCCCGACCAGGTCTACCTCGTCGTCGATGCCATGACCGGCCAAGACGCCGTCACCAGCGCGAAGGCCTTCAACGAGGCGCTCACGATCGACGGCATCGTCATGACGAAGCTCGACGGCGATGCTCGCGGCTGCGCGGCACTGTCGGTGAAGAGCGTCACGGGCGTGCCGATCAAGTTCATCGGCACTGGTGAGCAGGTCGATGCGCTCGAAGACTTCCATCCCGAGCGGATGGCCGGCCGGATTCTCGGCATGGGCGATGTCGTCTCGCTCGTCGAGGAGGCGCAGCGGAAGTTCGACCAGGACGAAATGCGGCGGCAGGAGGAGCGGCTGAAGGCGGGCGAATTCACGCTCGACGACTTCAAGACGATGCTCGCCCAGACGAGGCGGCTCGGGCCACTGGGCAAGGTACTCGGCATGATCCCGGGCATGGGGGGCATGCAGGACATGCTCGCCGGCGCCGACCTCGAAAAAGACATGAACCGGCTCTTCGGCATCATCGACTCGATGACGCCCCAGGAGCGGCGGAATCCATCGCGGCTCATCGACCAGTCGCGGCGCCGGCGGATCGCCTCCGGCGCGGGCGTGCCGCCCAATGAAGTGAGCGACCTCGTGAAGCAGTTCGACGGCATGGCCTCGCTCATGAAGGGCATGGCCGGCCTCGGCATGCGCGACCGGATGCGGGAGGTTCAAAAACTGCAGGCCCAGATGGCCAATCCCGCCGGCCGGCTTGGCCGACCCAAGGGGGACACGGGCAAACGGCTCACCGCCGAAGAGCGTCGAAAACAGAAGAAACAGCGGGAAAAAGAGGCCCGGCGAAAGAAGCGGGACCGCGGGTGACGCCCGGCCCGCGGGGTGGGCTTGGGTTTGGACGTTTCTCGGGTACTCTAAGGGGCTCGAATTTCCCCGCAGGAGAAGAGTGACCGTGGCAGTCGTGATTCGGATGAAACGGATGGGCCGCAAGAACCGGGCCTTCTACAGGATTTGCGCCGCCGACAAGCGGAGCCCCCGCGACGGCCGCATCATCGAGGCCATCGGGACGTATGACCCGAGCGTCTCCGAGACCGACGCCCGCTGCACCCTCGACCATGGTCGCCTCCAGCACTGGCTGTCTGTCGGCGCCAAGCCGAGCGACAACGTCCGGGTGCTCATCAAGAAATACGGCCCCAATGGCACGCATCTGAAGCAGATGGAAGATGCCCGTGCCCGTCTCTCCATGCCCAAGGCCATCCCCGATCCCGGTCCGCCGGCTTTCGTGCCCGAGGCTCCCAAGGCCGAAGAGCCTGCCGCCGAAGCGACGGCGGAAGTGTCTGCCGAGGCACCGGCCGCGGAGCCCGCGACCGAACCCGCTGCCGAGCCGTCGGCTGAGGCCCCGGCCGAAGAATCCTCCGGTTCCTGAAGCCCTGATGCCGAAGACCCTGGTCACCACGTGGGCCGGCTCTGCCTTTCCGCCATGCGCATCGACGTCCTCACCCTGTTTCCCGAGATGTTCGGAAGTTTCCTGGAGGGAAGCCTCCTCGGCGCGGCGCGCGATGCGGGCGTGCTCGACATCCGGGTGACCGACATCCGCGATTTCGCGGAGGGCGTGCATCGGCAGGTCGATGACCGGCCGTTTGGCGGTGGGCCCGGCATGCTCCTCATGCCCGGGCCTGTCGTCGAGTGTGTCGAGACCGTGCAGAAGCAGGCGGCGACCCCCGGCCACCTCGTCATGCTCACGCCCGGTGGCCGCCGGCTCGACCAGGCCGCCGTCGAGGAACTGGCGAAGAAGGATCGGATCGTGCTTTTGTGCGGTCGCTACGAGGGCTTCGACGAGCGGATCCGCGAGATCCTCGAGCCCGATCAGATCTCGATCGGCGACTATGTCCTCTCCGGCGGCGAGGTGGCGGCGATGGTGATCATCGACGCCGTGACCCGGCTCGTGCCGGGCGTGCTGGGGCACGAGGAAAGCGCCCGCCAGGATTCCTTCTCCGGAGCCGACCGGCTCGTGGAAGGCCCACAATACACGCGGCCGCGGGAGTATCGCGGCCTGCGGGTCCCCGAGGTGCTGCTCTCGGGCGATCATCGGCGGATCGCCGAATGGCGTCATGCCCAGTCGGTCGATGCGACCCGCCGCCGAACCAGCCACGCAGCACACTGATCACCCCTCACCTCTCTCGTACGCATCCCCACGGAGTCACGCCATGAGCCAGAAGATCCTCGCCCACGTCGAAGCCTCGAGCCTCAAGTCGGAGGTGGCGTCGTTCAAGATCGGCGACACTGTCGACGTCCACACGCGAATTCTCGAAGGTGAAAAAGAGCGCATTCAGATTTTCAACGGCGTCGTGATCGCCCGCAGCGGCTCCGGCAGCCGCGAGATGTTCACCGTGCGTCGCATCGTCGCCGGCGAAGGTGTGGAGCGGAAGTTTCCGCTGCATTCCCCCAAGATCGCGAAGGTCGAGGTGAAGCGGTCGGGTGTCGCCCGCCGCGCGAAGCTCTACTACCTCCGCGACCGCGTCGGCAAGGCGGTGCGGCTCCGTGAGAAGCGGGACGAGACCGCCGGCAACCAGGCCAACGCCAAGAAGCCGGTCAAGAAAAAGGCCGCCGCCAAGGCGTAGCCGGTATCGATGCACTCCCGCGACGAACTCGGCCGGCGAGGTGAGGACGAAGCGGCGACGTATCTCAAGGGCATCGGCTACCGGATCGTCGGCCGTCGCGAACGGATTCTCCGGGGCGATATCGACATTGTCGCCCTCGATGATCGGACGGTCGTCTTCGTCGAGGTGCGGAGTCGCAGCGACACCGCGCACGGCCATCCAGTGGAGACGATCGGCCCGCAGAAGCAGCGGCGGCTGGCCGATCTGGCCAACGCCTACATCCGCCGCCACCGTCTCCAAGACTGCTCCGTCCGGATCGACGTGGTCACCGTCACGTTCGGCGAAGCACGGCCCGTCGTCGAGCACTACCAGAACGCATTCGAAAGCCCGTGAGGCCCGCGCGACGCCCGATCGGCAGGCCGACTACAGCATCTCCATCGCTTCCGATGCGTCGGTGAACACCCGGAGCATGCCGGTGGGAAGGCGGCCCGCGAGCCGATCGAGACGAGACCGCACCTTCTCCCGTGGTGCCTTCGCTTCGACCTGCCGGATCACCACGCCCCGCACCTGCTCCGGATGCCGCCGGGCCACGGCGGCGTAGACCTCCGGATCCCGCTCGCCGGAATCACCTACCAGCACGAATTGCCGACGGGGGAAGTCGGCGAGGATCCGCTCGATCGTGCGTCGCTTCGACCGCTTGCGCGACGGGAGGCGGCCCAGCGGCGTCGAATCCTTGAGCCGGAAGAGCTTCAGGTGCATCGAACCGGCCGGGAGGCCGGCGACGTCGAAAAATTCGCACAGGCTCGGGACGAGCTGCCACGGGCTTGCCGACACGTAGTGAAACACCGTGCCTTCCTCGCCGAGCCGGCGGTAGATCTCGACCATGCCGGGGACGGCCGTGAACTCGCGGAGGAACGTGTTGGCCAGAAGCTCGCGGCGTCGGGCGACCTCGGTGACCTTCACCGTGTCGTCGATGTCGGAGACGACCGACAGCCCTTCGTCGTCGATGCACTGGATCCGGCCGCCGGCCACCGGCGGACCGGCGGCCATGCCGTCACTCGCCTCGTCTGCTTCCAAGGAGGCTTCGTAGCCGATCCAGCGGCAACCGGGGCCGCACGGGGAGGCGTGGGCATCGACCGCCTCGTCGTCGAGCGTGATCTCGGCCTGGAAATGGCCCGCCCGGTCGGAGTGGCCGACGTCGATCGAATGGCCTGCCACGGAGACCCGCACCGGCCGGCCGGAGAGCCGCTGGAAAAAGAACGCATCGGCCCGGCGGCGGAAGATCTCCGTGTCGAGCGCGGCGTCATCGACGTCGAGCAGCCGCTTGAGGACCGCCCGGGCCAGCACCCGACGATGGCTCCGCTCGGGGAGCGGGCGGGCGACCATCCCGGCCACGGTGGCCCGCCACCGCCGCTCTCCCGGAATGCGTCGCGCGTAGGTGGGGAAGAAAACGATCATGCGGCCAGTATGGCTTTCGGGGATGGAGCTGGCGGACATCCGTATGCCGCCAACTGTCGCTGCGGGAGGCGGCGTCTTGCAAGGGGCTGCCGCCGTTTCTACAACTTTGCGGGAAACCAGACGGTTTTCCACCCGGAGAAAAGCATGGGCGTCAAGAAATCAGGCAAGGGCCGCCGCAAGCGGGGCCAGAAGAAGCGTCGCATGCGGGCCCGCATCCGGCATCGGAAGTAGTTCGGGCTGGCGTCACGATCGGTGCACCCCGCGCATCTTTCCGCGGGACCGGACGCCTCGAGTTCGTCCCGGATTTCGGATTCAGATCCGTCTTCAGGAATTTCTTGCCGCGCACACGGCGTGGTGTAGGGTTGCGAGTCCTCGCGGAAAAGTCCGCGGGCACGATACCCGACGCCGCAGCGTGCGTCGGCCGGCCTTTTCAGGAGACGGAGCGATGCTCGCAACGGAGTGGAACAAGCGTGCCCTGCTGTGCGTGCCAGTCATGCTGGCCGCCGCCGGGCTTTCTGGCTGCAAATCGATGAGCGAGCGGTATATCGCGCTCGAGGTCTGGAAGTACGAGAAGTGCTTCGGACATCTGCCACCGGGATTTACCCCGCCGGGTGCCGCCGCCCAGATGGCGGCGCCTCCGATGCGGCCGTGCGGCCAGCAGACGCCCTGCGGCGCGTCGGCCAATGCCTGCGACCCCTGCGCCAATGCGGCCATGGGTGGCGCGAGCATGGGCGGCGTGCCGGTCGTCAGCGACGGCATGCCAGTCGGCGGCTCGCCGACCCCCGTCACCGCGGGACGGCCGGTCGTCATCTCCGACGAGGTCGTGCTACCGGGTGCCTGATGCCCCGCCGAGCCGCCTCGGCGGAGCGCAGGTGGCGTCGGTGCATTCGTAGATCATGATGTCGCCGACGGCGCCCGTGCGGTCGGCGAAGAGGGGGTCGAGCGGCCTTGGCGTTCCCGGCACGGGCAACGCATCGGATCTCGGCCGCAAGGCGATCACGGCTCGCGGCCGAAACCGCCGGACGACGTCCGCGATCGTGTCGCGTACCAGCGGCGCGGACGCGTCTGCCACGACCACGACCTGTTCCGCGGGGCCCAGCAGCATGTCGAGGGCCAGAAGCGTCTGGCTCGAGGCCGTCGCCGAACGCCGTGCCAGCGGCGACACCGCCAGGATGGCCCGCTCCGCCGCCGCCCGATAGCGTTCGCGGCCGGTGAGCATGGCCAGCCGCACGAGCACCGTGGCCGCCATGCCGGTGGCGCTTGGCGTGGCGTTGTCGAGCATGTCGTGCTGCCGGATGATGAGCGACTCATGCGACGGCGAGGTGCGAAAGAATGCCCCCGTCTCCGGGTCAAGAAAGCCACCGTCGTGCAAAGGCCCGGAGTCGTCCTCGCCGAGCAGGTGATCGACGAGGCCGCAGGCCTCCGAGACCCACCGTTCGTCGAACGTCGCCTCGTAGAGGCTCACCAGCCCCTCGGCGAGGCAGGCGAGATCCTCGGCGAAGGCCAGGCCGCTGGCCCTGCCCTTGCGCCACTGGTGGGCAAGCCGTCCCTTCGCGTCGCGGCAGTCCGACAGGATGAAGGCCGCGGCCCGCGCGGCCGCCTCGGTGTACCGTGGCTCGCCGAGTACAGCCCCAGCCCTTGCGAAGGCGTCGATTGCCAGCCCGTTCCAGGCCACGAGCAGCTTGTCGTCGGTGCCGGGCCGAACGCGTGCGCCGCGGGCTATACGCAGGGCGGACCTGTCGTTCGCCATCCGCTCCTCGAAGCTGCGTGGATCGATGCCGTGGGCCCGCGCCACGGCCGACAGCGGACGTGGCAGGTTGAGGATCGAATGCCCTTCGAAGTTGCCGCGGGGCGTCACGTCGTAGGCCTCGCAGAAGAGCCTCCCCTCCTCTTCGCCGAGCACCGCGAAAATCTCCTCGGGCGACCAGACGTAGAACTTCCCCTCCTCCCCCTCGCTGTCGGCATCCTCGGCGGCCCAGAAGCCGCCGGCCGGGTCGGTCATGTCGCGGATCAGATAGTCGAGCGTCGAACGCACCACGGCCGCGAAATCGGCGCGGCCCGTGGCCTGATGCGCCTCGAGATAGGCCACGGCCAGCAGAGCGTTGTCGTAGAGCATCTTCTCGAAGTGGGGCACCAGCCACCGGGCATCGACCGAGTAGCGGGCGAAGCCGCCGCCGAGATGGTCGTGGATGCCGCCGGCCGCCATGCAGGCAAGCGTGTTGGCCGCCATCTCGACATCGTCGATGCGGCCGCTGCGCTGCGCGGTGCGCAGGAGGAGCCGAAGATCCATCGGATGGGGAAACTTCGGAGCGGCACCGAAGCCACCATGGTGCGGGTCGTACATCCGCTCGAGGGACCGCGCCGCCTGCTCCAGAAGCCCCGCATCGGGCAGGCCGCCGCCATCTGGGCCCGCGGTGACAAGCGATCGCGAAAGAGCCTCCGTGATCTCGCCGGCCTGCTTCGACACCTGCTCGCGACGATTCCTCCAGGCATCGATCACGGCATGGAGCACTTGTGGAAACCCGGCCATCCCGCCCCGCTGCTCGGGAGGCCAGTAGGTGCCCGCGAAGAAGGGCTCGAGATCGGGCGTGAGGAAGACGCTCATCGGCCAGCCGCCCCGACCGGTCAGGAGCTGCACCGCCGACATGTAGACGGCATCGAGGTCGGGCCGCTCCTCGCGATCGACTTTGATGTTCACGAAGTGCTCGTTGAGGATCGCGGCGATCGACTCGTTTTCGAAGCTCTCGTGGGCCATCACATGGCACCAGTGGCAGGCCGAATAGCCGACCGACAGGAAGATCGGCCGGTCCTCACGGGCGGCCCGCGCGAGGGCCTCCGGCGACCAGGGTTGCCAGTGGACGGGATTGTCGGCGTGCTGCAGCAGATACGGGCTCGTCGAGTCGGCAAGCGCGTTGGACGTGCTGGGCATGGAGTCGTGCGCCTTCCCGGGTCAGGGAGCCTTTCCGGCAATGACGTCGGCCCGCCACCGCGCGACCGCGTCGGCCATCGTCGCCTTCACGTCGGCATACCCGCGGACGAACTTCGGCACATGGCCGATCGAGAGCCCGACGAGGTCGTGGAAGACGAGCACCTGGCCGTCGCACGTCGCCCCGGCGCCGATGCCGATCGTCGGCACATCGATCGCGGCCGTGATGGTGGCGGCGGCATCGGGCGGGATGCATTCGAGCACGACGGCGAAAGCGCCCGCATCGGCCGCCGCCTTGGCATCGGCCATGAGATGGTCGATGTCGCGCTGGATGCGGTAGCCGCCGAGCTGATGCACCGCCTGCGGACGCAGGCCGACATGACCCATGACGGGGATGCCCGCCGCGACGATGCCGGCGATCACGTCGGCCTGACCGGCCGTGCCCTCGAGCTTGACCGCCTGGCATCCGGTCTCCTTGAGGATCCGGGCACAGGAGGCCACCGCCTTGCGGACGCCGAGATGCTGCAGCGGACAGGGAAGATCGACGACGACCATCGCCCGCGAGACCGCGCGGGCCACGATCTCGCCGTGGTAGATCATCTGGTCGAGCGTGGCGGGAATCGTCGAGTCGCGGCCGGCCACCACCATCGCCACGCTGTCTCCCACGAGCACGCAATCGACCCCCGCCTCGTCGGCCAGCCGACCGCTTGGCCAGTCGTAGGCGGTGATCATCGCGATCGGGCGGTGGTCCCGCTTCGCGGCCGCCAGATCGAGGACGGAGACGCGGTGAGCGGGAGCGGCGTGTTGGCTCATGGAGCGCCTCGGACGGCAGGTCGGGATGGTGGGTTTGGCGAGAGGCCCAAGTGGCGTATTTGGATCAGTGTGATCTCGACGGCGGGGCATCGCCATATGCGAGCGAATTTCCCGGTTCGGGTTGCCCTGTCCACGGCGATTCACACGGCGTGTCTGCCCAGTCTTCCCAGAAAACGCCAGTTCCCCAAAGGGTGACCTTGCGGCGACCACCGACCCCTCTATAATCGCGGGGTTTCCGCAGGAAATCGCTCGTCGATGGCGTCGCTGCCATCGGGGCCGCATGCCTGCGGAGGCCCTTCGCGGGTGTAGCTCAGTTGGTAGAGCACCACGTTGCCAACGTGGTTGTCGTGGGTTCGAATCCCATCACCCGCTTCTCTCGTCAATCGTCCCGCCTCCTGCCCTCCAAGAGTTTTCATGGCTGCCACCACTGCCGCTCCGCCCGAATCCCCGGCCGCTGAAGAAGGCCCCAAGCCGCTCACGCTCGACGTCGCCGTCGAGACGGTGTCCACCTGCCAGCGGAAGGTGAAGGTGACGGTGGCCCGCGAGGACATCGACCGCGCGGTCGCCGATGCGATCGGCGACCTGATGCCCACCGCATTCCTCCCCGGCTTCCGGCCCGGCCGCGCACCGCGCAAGCTCGTCAGCAGCCGCTTCAAGTCGGAACTCAAGGACCAGGTGCGGTCGAAACTCCTCACCGATTCGATGTCGCAGGTGATGGAGGCCGAGAAGCTGGCCGCGATCAGCGAGCCCGATCTCGATCTCGAGGCCGTCGTCCTCCCCGACGAGGGGCCGATGACGTTCGAGTTCACCATCGAGGTGCGCCCCGAGTTCGAACTGCCGAAGTGGAAGGGGCTTTCGATCAAGCGGCCGACGCGCGAGATCTCCGACGGCGACATCGACGACGCCTTGGCCAACATCCTCCGCGACCGCAGTCGGCTGGGGCCGCATTCCGGCGCGCCGGCGGCGGGCGACCTCATCGTCGCGAACATCCGCTTCCTCGACGGCGACAAACTCCTGTCGCATGCCGAGGAGATGGAGATGGTGGTGCGTCCGAAGCTCTCGTTCGCCGATGCCGAGCTCGCCGGGTTCGATGCCCTCGTCAAGAAGGCCAAGGTCGGAGAGGCCGTGACGGCGAAGGTCACGATCTCGCAGGAGGCGGCCGTCGAGGAGCTTCGCGGCAAGGAGGTCGAGTTGGAGCTGAAGCTGCTCGAGGTCAAGAAGCTCGAGCCGCCGGAGCTCGCGCCTGCCCTGCTCGCCGAGCTTGGTGACTTCGAATCGGCCGATGCGCTCAAGGATGCGATCCGCAAGCAACTCGAGAACCAGATCGAATGGCACCGCCGCCGCCAGGTGCGGCAGCAGGTATCGAGTGCCCTGACGGCCTCTGCCGATTGGGACCTGCCGCCACAGTTGCTCAGGCGGCAGGCGCAGCGAGAGCTCGAGCGGGCGATCCTCGAACTGCGGCGGAGCGGCTTCGACGACGACTCGATCCGCCGGCATGTCAACCAACTGCGGCAGTCAGCGATGGCCAGCACGGCCCGGGCCCTCAAGGAGCACTTCATCCTCGAGCGTATCGCCGAGGAGTCGTCGGTGTCCGACAACGCGGGCGACTACGAGGAGGAGATCCGGGCGATCGCCGCCCAGTCGGGCGAATCCCCCCGACGGGTTCGCGCGAGCCTCGAGCGGCGCGGCCTCATGGATGTCCTCCGCAACCAGATCATCGAGCGGAAGACGATCGACCTGATCGAGTCGGAGGCGAAGTTCTCCGACACGCCCTTCGAGTTCCCCAAGCCCGATGCCGAGGCCGTCGATCATGCCGTGTGCGGTGCCGTCGTCGGGGAGAACGGCTGACATGCCCTCGAACGTGCCCTTCGACGCCTCGTTTCCGCGTGCCGCCTCCGCCCACCGCGACTACCAGCGGCAGCGGACGATGACACTCGGCGATCTGCTCCTGGAAAACAGGATCATCCTCCTTCAGGGCGAGATCTACGACGGCAACGCCAACGAAGTGGTGATGAAACTGCTCTACCTGCAGAGCGAGAACCGGCGGAAGGACATCCACTTCTACATCAATTCGCCCGGCGGCAGCGTGACGGCCACGATGGCGATCTACGACACGATGCAGATCCTCTCCTGTCAGGTCGCGACCTACTGTGTCGGCCTGGCGGCCAGCGGGGGGGCCGTGCTCCTGGCGGGCGGCGCCAAGGGGAAGCGGTTCGTGCTGCCCCATGCCAAGGTGATGATCCATCAGCCCTACGGGCAGGTGGGCGGCCAGGTCAGCGACATCGAGATTCAGGCCGACGAGATCATCAAGACCCGCGAAGTGCTCAACAAGATCCTCGCCGATCACACCGGTCAGCCGATCGATCGGATCGCGAAGGATACCGACCGCGACCGCTACCTGACGGCGACCGAGGCCAAGGAATACGGCCTCGTCGACGAGGTTCTCTCCAAGCCACCGGTGTCGGTGGAGGAAGAGGAAAAGGACTGACCCGTCCGCCTGCGACCGAAAGACAGCCATGCCCCTGATCCCGTACGTCATCGAAAAGAGCGGCCGCGAAGAGCGGGCGATGGACATCTACAGTCGCCTGCTCAAGGACCGGATCGTGTTCCTGGGCACGCAGGTGAACGACGAGGTGGCCAACGCCATCGTCGCCCAGATGCTCTTTCTGCAGTCGGACGACCCCAAGGCCGACATCCACCTCTACATCAACTCTCCCGGCGGCAGCGTGACGGCCGGTCTTGCGATCTACGACACCATGCAGTTCGTGACCTGCGACGTGGCCACCTACTGCATCGGCCAGGCCGCCTCGATGGGCGCCGTGCTCCTCACGGCCGGCGCCAAGGGAAAGCGGCGGGCCCTGCCCAATGCCCGGATCATGATCCACCAACCGCTGGCCGGGATGGAGGGGACGGCGGAGGAAATCATGATCCACGCCAAGGAATTCAAGAACGTCAAGTACAAGCTCAACAACATTCTTCTCAAGCACACGGGCCATCCGTTGGAGAAGATCGAGGAGGATACGGACCGCGACCGGTTCATGTCGGCAGAGGAGGCCCGTGAGTACCGGTTGATCGACGAAGTGATCGAGCACATGCCGTCGGTGAAGAGCATGCAGTAGCGGTCGCACGACCGTGGCCGGCTGCTGAATCGACATCCGACGACACGACACGGCGATGAGGCGCAAGGAGGCGCGTCATGAGACGGTGGCGAAGGAAATGCGCGGGCTGGATGGCAGTCGTCGTCGTGACGGCGGCCGGTTGCAAGAGCGACTTCAACCAGCAAATCCTCGAGCGCGAACTGCGGCTCCAGGAAGACCAAATCTACCAACTGCAGGATCAGCTGCAGAACACGTGCGTGCGGCTCGACCATGTCGATGCCGAGAACCAGTCGCTCAAGAAACAGCTCGGCATCGCCGACGTTCCCGCGTCGCGACCGGGCCGCTCCGGGCCTATGATCACCCCGGGCGCCACTCGTGCCGCCCCTGCTCCAGGTGCGCCGGCCCTGGCGCCGCCGGTGCTCGTGCCTCCGACGGTCGAGGATCTTCCGCCGCCGCCCCGGTCGTCGGCCCCGCCGGGAGGCTCGCGGTTCGGTTCGCCCGATGAGCCACCCCCGGCCTTCCGTGGTGCCTCGGCGCCCGCGCCGGTCGATGGGCTGCCCCTGTTGCCCGAGGAGACCGTGATTCCGCCCGGCGGGCCTGATGCCGCAGAGGCCAACGCGACCGGGTCTGCTGCGCGGCCGCGCAGCGAGGTTCGGCGGCTTTCGCATGAGCAGGCCGCGACGGACGGTTCGTCGGTCACGCATCTCGTGCTCAACCCCGAGGGCACGTCCTGCACGGATGCCGACGGTGACGGGGCGAGCGATGCAATGACGATCGTCTTCGAGCCGCGTGATGCGGAAGGGCGGCTCGTGGCAACGATGGGAGAGGTGTCGATCGCGATCTACGAGCCGCTCACCGCGGCTACGGCGGCCGATCCATCGGGGGAGGGCGCGTGCATCGCCCGTTGGGAGATCCCCGCCTCGGAGGCGGCGGCTTCGTTCCGCCGCACGTCGCGGTATCGTGGGCTGCAGATCGTGAAGCCCTGGCCCGGCCAGCGGCCGATGGCCGATCATGTCCGCGTTTTCGTGCGGATGCGGACATTCGAAGGCGAAACGTTTGAAACTCAAGGCACCGTGCCGGTCCGGCCCGCAGACGATCGATAGCCAGCTTCTCGTCGCAAAGAGGCGTGGATCGATCGCCCACATGCTCCATGCGGGGTGGTGTGAATTGGTTGGATTTCCAGGACGAAACGGCTATCGTGACGGCGTGAGCACGGTCGCCGACCGGCCGAAATTCCCATCCCAATGACGACCATGGCCAGCACCGCCGCCCCCGCCCAGTCCCAAGACCCCTGGTTTCAGGATCGCTTCGCCCAACGGATCGGCGGAGCCTCCTACGGCAAGGGCAACGAGATCTACAAGTTCGAGCTGATCAAGCGGGCCAAGCGGAAGGCCATCGCCGACCATCCGGAGCGGCGGATGCTTGACTTCGGCATCGGCGAAAACGACGAAATGGCGCCGGAGAGCGTGCGGGCCGTCATGCGCCGCGAGATCGACCGCCCGGAGAACCGCGGCTATGCGGACAACGGCATCGCGGCCTACAAGGAGGCCGCGGCGGCGTTCATGGCCCGGGAGTTCGGCGTCACGCTCGATCCCGAGCGGGAGGTCAATCACTG
>JBJTOU010000184.1:0-10430 GCA_046074725.1 Planctomycetia bacterium | reverse complement strand
GTTGCCCCGAGCCGCGACGCACGGCCTCCCGCCGTGCCGTCGCGTAAGCCGATGCAGGCCCGATAGGGATGCAGCGGTGCGAAAGCGAGCGCCATCCATGGCCCCCGCGGGCTTCCGCATTCGGAGCCACAGCCAAGGTGTGTCTCGAATGCGATCGGCCACCCTTCCCGGCTTTTACAGAAGAGGGGTCGCTTTATCTCGCGGTGCTGCTGTGGTTGTATAAACCTGGTGGGCCTGCCGGCCGGCAAGAACCGATCCAATGACCTCGCCGTCGCTCATGCCATCGGCAGCTGAGCGGCCGTAGCCGCCGCGCGGAGTTCCTTGGGCAGCGGGAAGTAAACTTCCTCTTCGCGGATCGTCCTCTCCTCCACCGGCGCGCCATAGCGGGCCTTGAGCCATTCCACGCAGTCCTGCACGACACTCTCCGGGGCGCTCGCCCCCGCTGTGATCAGCACGGTCTCGTCACCGGTGAACCAGGTTGGATCGATCTCGTTGGCCCCGTCGATCAAATGGGCCGGGATGCCGCCATCGCGGGCCAGTTCGGCGAGCCGCTGGCTATTGGAACTGTTCTGGCTGCCCAGCACGAGCACGATATCGGCGTCGTCCGAGAGCAATCGCACGGCCTCCTGGCGATTTTGGGTGGCGTAGCAGATGTCGTCCTTGGGCGGCCCCACGATCTGTGGAAACCGCTCCTTGAGTCGATTGATGATTCGCGAGGCATCGTCCACCGAGAGCGTCGTCTGCGTGAGATAGGCGAGTTTGTCCGTTGGGCCGAAGCGAAGGGAATCGACATCCTCGGTTGTTTCCACGAGCGTGAAGGCATCGGGAGCCTGGCCGATCGTACCGATCACCTCGTCGTGCCCTTCGTGGCCGATGAGCATGATTCGATAACCGGCCTTGGCGTACTTGATCGCCTCCAGGTGCACCTTCGTCACGAGCGGACAGGTCGCATCGATCGCCCGGAGCTGCCGCTCTTCCGCGACCCGCCGCACCTCCGGGGCAACACCATGCGCCGAGAAGAGAAGCACGGAGCCCTCCGGAACCTCCTCCACGGCGTTGACGAAGACGGCTCCTTCACGGGTGAACCGATCGACGACGTGCTTATTGTGGACGATCTCGTGAAAGACGTAGATCGGGGTGCCGTGCAGTCGGATGGCCGTTTCGAGGGTTTCGATGGCCATGTTGACGCCGGCACAGAAGCCGCGGGGGCTGGCGAGAAGAATCTTCATGTCCAAGGGCTCGCGGGGGGTGCTGCGGTCTTCGGGCGACATCCGCTACAACGGTGGTGCCGTGGAGGAATGCCGCAAGAACGTATCGTAGAGGAGCCGAGTTTCCCCGGCCAGATGAGCCCCCTTGATGCCGACATCGCAGCAGATGAATCCGCGATCAATCCCCACGTCCCCGGCCGCCCGCCGCGACGCCGCGGCATGGACGATCGCGCACATGCACGGATCATGCGATCTTGCCGAAGCGGAGGCGGTGTGCCGAGCCATAGCCCGTCGGCACTACGAGAACTTCACCGTCGCGACCCGGCTCGTGCCGCGGCGGCTGCGGCAGCATCTCGCCAATGTGTACGCCTTTGCGCGATGGAGCGACGATCTGGCCGACGAGGCGGCCTCGCCGACGGAAGCCATCGCGGGCCTTTCGGCGTGGAGGAGAGCCCTGCAGGAGTGCTTCGCCGGCCGCCCCAGCCATCCCGTGTTCGTCGCACTGGCCGATACGGTCCGCAAAACCGGCCTCTCGATCGAGCCCTTCTCCGACCTGCTCGATGCCTTCGAGCAGGATCAGACGGTCACCCGGTATTCAGACCGTCCTGCTCTGCTCGACTACTGCCGCCGCTCCGCGAATCCGGTGGGCCGAATCGTGCTCGCGCTCGAGGGGTGCCGAAGCCACAAATCCGTCTCGCTTTCCGATTCGGTCTGCACCGGGCTCCAGCTCGTCAACTTCTGGCAAGACGTGAAGCGTGACCGGCTTGCCGGCCGCGTCTACCTTCCCGAGGATGACATGCGGCGTTTCGGCGTGGACGAGTCGATGCTCGACGTGCCCCGTGCGGGGCCGGCGGTCATCGCTCTTCTCGAGGAGCAGGTCGCTTGGGCCCGCGATTGTCTCCGGCGGGGCCTGCCGCTCGAGCGCACGGCTCCGGCGGCGCTTCGGCCGGCGATTGGCATGTTCATCCGCGGGGGGCTTGCGATCGCAGACGGCATCGAGCGGATCGGCTTCGATACGCTGGCGCATCGACCGACGGTGAGCCGATGGACGAAAGCACGGCTCGCCGCTCGGGCGTGGCTCGGCACGCTGACGGCCCCCCGACGAGGCACCGCATGACGACGCTCGCAGCCGACCATGCCGCGTGCGCCGCACTGCTTGGCAGATCTGGATCCAACTTTGCGTTGCCGATCCGGCTGCTGCCCTCGTCGAAACGACAGGGGACGACGGCCCTCTATGCCTTCTGCCGCCTGGCAGACGATCTCGTCGATGATCAGCCCGACATCGAAATCGCGCGGCGGTCGGTTGACCGGGTGCGGGCCGATCTTCAGGATGCGCTCACCGGCGGAGAGGTTGCGGAACCGATCCTTCGGGCTTTGGCCGATACCGTGCGACGGTTTGCCGTGCCGACGGTTCATCTCCACGAGATTCTCGATGGCGTGCTGATGGATCTCGACCGGCAGGCCTACGGCACGTTCGATGACCTTCGCCAGTATTGCCACCGGGTCGCCAGCGCCGTCGGACTTGCGGCGATTCATATCTGGGGCTTTCGATCGGACGATGCGCTGCTGCCGGCCGATGCCTGCGGGCTCGCCTTCCAACTCACCAACATCCTGCGCGACATCCCCGAAGACCTTGCACGAGGACGGATCTACCTTCCCGCCGAGGATTTCGAGGCATGCGCGTGCTCGATCGATGACCTCAAAGCGGGCAGGATCGGTTCGTCGTTCGACCGCTTGGCTGCGATGCAGGTCGAAAGGGCCGAATCGTTCTATGACCGGGCTCGCCCCCTCGATGCCCTGCTTTCGACCGACGGCCGGATCGTCGTCCGCGCCATGTTTGGCATCTACAGGGGGCTTCTCAATAGCGTGCGGCGTGCGGGCTCCGGAATCTTCACGTCGAAGGTGCGGGTGTCGAAACTATCCTTGATCGGCAATGGGCTCACGACGCTGGCCCTCGGCACGGCCCCCGGGCGGTATCTGCGATGAGATCATCGTCCATGACCCACGAGCCGGTCCGACCTCATGTAGCCGTTGTCGGTGGTGGTCTGGCGGGGCTTGCATCGGCCGCGTCGCTCGTTGATGCCGGGATCACCGTCAGCCTTTTCGAGGCCCGCCGCCGAACCGGCGGTCGCGCCGCCTCCTTCGAGGATCCCGTCGCAGGAGGTCTCGTCGATGCCTGCCAGCACGTTGCGATGGGATGCTGTACGAACTTTCTCGATCTCTGTCGGTTGACCGGAATCGCGGATGCGTTTCGGCGGGATCGCACGCTCTGGTTCATCGCCCCCGACGGCAGCCGGGCCGCCTGCACGCCGTCGCGGCTGCTGCCCGCGCCGTTGCATCTGGCCCCGCTGCTCCTGCGAATGCGGCATTTCACGGCCGGTGAGCGGGTGCGGCTGGGGGAAGGCATGCTGCGGCTGGCGCGACATCGCCGCGATGCCCCCGGCATGCCCGCCACCGCGGCGGCCTGGCTCGCGGCGAATGGTCAGCCTCCGCGGGTGATCGAGTACTTCTGGCGGCCGGTGCTCGAAAGCGCCCTCGGCGAATCGATCGATCTGGTCAGCGTGTCGGCGGCCCGCAAGGTGGCGGTCGATGGATTTCTCGCCCATCGCGATGCGGCCGATGTCTACGTGCCGATGCGGCCGCTGGGGGAGCTTTTCGGGAGGAGAGTCGCAGGCTGGCTCGAAGACCGCGGTGTGACGGTTGTGACCGGCGCAACGGTCACGGGCATCGATCGCGATGCGGACGGCCGGGCGCTGGCCGTGCGGTGTGGCGGTGCGGTGCATCCCTGCGACGCTGTGATCATCGCCGTCCCCTGGCGACCAGCCGGCCGTCTCGTGCCCGATCTCGTGCCGATGGCCGATGAATCGCTCACCGGCTCGCCGATCACCGCGGTGCATCTCTGGTTCGATCGCCCCGTGATCGATCTGCCACATGCCGTGTTTCTCGGGTTCACGTCCCAGTGGGTGTTTCGCGGCGATGTGTCACAGGGGGCCGATGCGGGCTACTGTCAGGTCGTGATCAGCGCCTCCCGCGGGCTTCTCAATGGCGATCGAGAGCGGCTGCTCCAAACGGTGGTGGACGAGATTCGTCGCACGTTCCCGGCCGCGTCGGAAGCCCGACTTCTCGATTCGCGGATCGTCACTGACCCGACGGCCGTCCTCTCCGTTCGCCCAGGAGTCGATGCGGTGCGGCCTCCGGCTCACACGGCGTCGCCCAACATCTTCCTGGCGGGCGACTGGACTGCCACGGGCTGGCCATCCACGATGGAAGGGGCTGTGCGCAGCGGTCGCCTGGCGGCAGAGGCGGCGGGTCGAACCATCGGCCGTCCGGTGGCTGGGCTCGTGCCTGATCTTGCCAAGGGGCTTCTCGTGCGGGCGGTCGTCTCAATCATCACTCCCACTCGATAGTGGCGGGTGGCTTCGACGAGATGTCGTAGACGACGCGGTTGATGCCCCGCACTTCGTTGATCACGCGCGTCGAAATCCGGGCGAGCATGTCGTAGGGAAGATGGCTCCAGTCGGCCGTCATGAAATCCTCGGTCTCGACCGCCCGCACGGCGAGCACGTCGTCGTAGGTGCGGGCGTCGCCCATCACGCCGACGCTCTGAACCGGCAGGAGCACGGCGAACGCCTGCGACACCTTCCGCATCAGCCCTGCCCGTTCGATCTCCTCCAGCACGATCGAATCGGCCTCCCGGAGCCGGTCGAGCCGGGGCTTCGTCACCTCTCCCAGACACCGCACGGCCAGCCCCGGGCCCGGGAAGGGATGCCGCCAGACGATCCGCTCGGGTAGCCCCAGCTGCAGCCCAAGCTGTCGCACCTCGTCCTTGAAGAGGTCGCGGAGCGGCTCGATCAGTTCAAACTCCAGATCTTCCGGAAGACCGCCCACGTTGTGATGTAACTTGATCGTGGCCGCCGGGCCGTCGGGGGCGGCACCGCTCTCGATCACGTCGGGATAGAGCGTGCCCTGCGCGAGGAACTTCGCTCCCTCGATCTTTGCCGCCTCGTCAGAGAAGCACTCGATGAACGTCTTTCCGATTCGCCGGCGCTTCTCCTGCGGCTCGGTGACGCCGGCCAGCACGCCGAGAAAGCGATCTTCCGCCGGCACCACGTGAAGATCGGCCTTGAAGTGGTTTCGAAACTCGTCGATCACGACGGCCGCCTCGTTCTTCCGAAGGAGCCCGTTGTCGACGAGGATGCAGGAGAGTTGATCGCCGATGGCGCGGCTCAAGAGCGCGGCCACGACGGCCGAATCGACGCCGCCGGAAAGGCCGCAGATCACCCGCTCCCGGCCGACCCGCTCCTTCAGGGCCGTGATCGTGCTGGCGGCGAAATCCTCGAGCCGCCAGGAGCCGGAGCAGCCGCAGGTCGCCTTCAGGAAGTTGGCGAGGATCGTGGCGCCGGCGGGCGTGTGTGTCACCTCGGGATGAAACTGCAGCCCATAGATCGGAAGCGACGCATGTCGCACGGCCGCGAGCTGGCAGGTGGCGGTGCTGGCCAGCGAACGAAAGTCGGACGACACCGCATCGACCTGATCGCCATGGCTCATCCAGACTTCGGTCTGCTTCGGCACGCCGGCGAAGAGCGGGTCGGGCGACGTCACCGTGCAACTTGCGCGGCCGTATTCGCGGGCCTGGGCCTGTCCGACGTGTCCGCCGAGCGACTCGCAGGCAAGCTGCATCCCATAACAGATGCCGAGCACGGGAATCCCGAGCCGAAAGATCCCAGGGTCGCACTTCGGCGCGCCCTTCTCGTACACGCTCGAAGGCCCTCCCGAGAGGATGATTCCTCGGGGAGCGAGCTGGCGAATCCTGTCGGCGGAGACGTCGTGGCGGATGATCTCGCAATAGACATGCTGCTCGCGGACACGGCGGGCGATCAGCTGGGCGTATTGGGATCCGAAGTCGAGCACGAGCACGCGCTCGGCCTGCTGCGGGGCGAGTGTCATGGTGAAAGCGTGAGGGCGGAATCCCGCGGGGAAAACGTGGGAGTATAGAGGCTTTCGACACGGATCGCGACCACGCCGTATGATGCTGCGGTTTTCCGACATTTTTTCAGGTCACGTTCCGCCCGGCAGGAGGCCCATGCTCACGCTGCTCACCAATGACGATGGCATCTTCGCGCCCGGCCTGGCGGCGATGGAGCGAATTCTTCGAACCTTCAGCGACGTTGCCGTGGTCGCCCCCTCCACCGAGCAGAGTGGCGTGGGGCACGCGATCACGTTTCTCACGCCGCTCACGGCCAAGGAGGTGTTCGGCGACGGTCGCAGCCGGGGGTGGGCGGTCGATGGCAGCCCGGCCGATGCCGTGAAGCTCGGGATCGCCGAGTTTTGCCCGCGGCGGCCCGACCTCGTGGTCAGCGGCATCAATAGCGGCCTCAACGCCGGCATCAACGTGCTCTATTCGGGCACCGTGGCCGCGGCGATCGAAGGAGCCTTCTTTGGCATCACGAGCGTCGCCGTGTCGCTCGAGTGGAACGACCACGCCGACTACGATCGGGCGGCCGAGATCGCACGCGATGTCATCACGTCGCTCTTGGCTCGCAAGCCGGCGACCGGAAGTCTGTTCAACATCAACATTCCGACCGTCGCGCTGCGGGGGACGCCGCAGGTGCGGGTGGTGCCCATGAGCGTGATCCGGTATGGCGAGGCATTCGAGCGGCGGATCGATCCCCGCGGACGGAACTACTACTGGGCAACGAACGACCCTCCCCCTCCCCCGTCGCCCTTCGAGTCCGATGTGACGGCCCTGGCATCGGGAGCCGTGACGCTCACGCAACTCGACTATGACCTCACGCACCGGGCCGGCCTCGACGATCTCGCCGCAGGCCCGTGGCCGATCACGGTCCGTTGACGTGATTGACTGGGGGGCTTTTGCCGCCCGTTCGGATTTTGCACGCTCGACCCTGCCGTTCGTGCCGACAACGACAGGGCGGGTGGTCCGATCATGACGTGTGGAACGACCGTTACGACGTTACTCGTGGGGCACGGACGTTGGGAGGTGAGCCATGCGATGGGCTGAAACTCGATTCGCGGTGAACGCCGGGGCAATGCTGCTGCTGGTTGTATGGGGGCAGGAACAGGCGACTGCCAACGGTTCGGGGACGGTCGCTCGCCCCGCCTTGGTGCCGGCGATCCCCGTCGGCGAAGAATCACCCGAAAATTCGCTGCCGCTTTTTGATTGGCGCGACGACGAGTGCGAGCCGGTCAGGACTGTCCCCGAGGTCTACGAGCAAGCAACCTACG
Organism: Planctomycetia bacterium; assembly: GCA_046074725.1. Lineage (GTDB taxonomy): Bacteria > Planctomycetota > Planctomycetia > Pirellulales > UBA1268 > CACORA01. The sequence continues at coordinate 2,979 of JBJTOU010000184.1, read as the reverse complement.
AGCAGGGAATCCCCGAGACGCATCGATGTCATCAGGGGACCGACGGCTGCACCTGCTCATGCCACCGCTGTCGGAATACTTCACGGTTTTACGTGGCTGGCGTGGTCGGCGCTTCATTTGCGACGCTGACGGCTGCGGGGGCCCCATCGTCCAACGATCCGCTGTTCACCTCAGGCGGCATTGCGGGCATGTCCTTCCAGATGCTGGATCGCGCCTGGCGGGTGGAGATGGAAGGACGGGCACGAAATCCTATCTCCGATACCACAATCTTGGCGGATGGCGTGTCCACATCCTCGCTCACCGGCAGCGGGGGCTGGTCGGCCATGGTGAACCTGTGGCGGGACTACGACGTCACCGAACGCCTGACTGCCTACGCGGGGGGCGGGATCGGCGGGGGCGGCTACCAGTTCAGCGTGAACGAGCAATACCCCGTTCAAGACGTGACGGTGACCGGTGCCAACACCGTCGGCGGGTTCGCCTGGCAAGTCGGCGGCGGCCTCGCCTTCGCCCTGACCGACCGGATCACTCTCGACCTCGGCTACCGGTTCTTCGAGCTCGCTTCCGGGACCGCGACCGCCCAGGCGACCCAGGGCGGCCTGCCCCTGCCCGACGGCACGGCGACGTTCAACGCGGGATTCAGCGCCAGCGAACTGTTCTTCGCGCTCAGGATCTACGATCCGTTCCGCCGGTGGCGGTAAAAAAGCCGACTCCTTCGGCCTGCGCCTGATTATTTGCTTCGGTGTTGGCGGCGATTGAGCCTTCAGGAATTCGGATACATTCCCTGAAAGTGATCATGTCGCCGCTGCGTTCTCGTTCGGCACGTTCACACTCCGCGCGGAGCCGGCGACGCAGTCGAGGCGGTCCGTCGTTTGAATCACTCGAGTCGCGGGCCCTGCTGGCCACGGTCTATTCGATCCCGCTGTTCGACAACACCGGCCTCGCCGACTACGAGCTCTACGCCGTGGGCTATTCGGCCTCCGCGTCTGGCGGGGCGATGCAACTCGTCCAGAGCGGGCCCACAGCCTCTTTTACGACCGTGACGAGTGGAACGGGCCAGATCAACGGCATCAAGATCAACCCCGGGCGGCACGATCCGCTGGACGCCACCCGCGAACGCGGTCGGCCGCGTGGCCGCCTTTACGATCAGCACCTGGGACGGTCGGCAAAAGTCGGGGCCATCGCAGGTTACGGTCGACATCACGCCGTGAGACCCGGCGCGTCACTTCGCCCCACGCTGGAGCACGAGCACCGCCAGCACGATCACGGCCACGACGGCTCCGGCTATCAGGAGCCACAGGCCCGGCGGCAGCCCTGCGATGTTCCGGTTCGCCGGCAGACGCAGCCAGGATGGCCAGGCGATCTTCCGTCGCCTGGAGGATGCGACGGTCGTCTGGGCCGCGGTCGATCGGGTTTCGGTCGGGGCTGCCACGGTCGAGGTGCCGGCGGCCGCTCCACCAGTCCTCAGGTTCGGTGCCGATCCGGAAGGCCGTGGTGTCGGCGGCAGGCGCGGATCGCTGCCGGGCCGCCATACACCCGACTGACCAGCCATCCCGCCGGGAGCGAGGCCACCCTGTGGCCCGACGCCCGTGCCGATGCCGGACGGAGGGCCACGACGCACAACCGACGAAACACGTCCGGAACGACGAACGACCGATTGACCCTGCGGCTGGGATGACTGCCGTTGCGGCCCACCATGCTTCGTGAGCCACGCCTGAAGCGTGTCGGCGACCTCCTGCGCGGTTTGAGGGCGTGCCTGGGGACTTTTTTCCATCAGCCGGAAATACAATTCGGTGAGGTCGGCGGGCACCTCGGGTCGCTGATCCATCGGCGAAGGAGGCTTCGTGTGTGCCTGGGCCTTGAGCCGGTCCTTGATCGAGCCGGCGGCGAAGGGAGCCTTGCCAACGAGCAGATAGTAGAGCGTGCAGCCGAGCGAATAGATGTCGGCTCGGCGGTCGGCGGAATGGCTGTCGGCAGCCTGCTCGGGGGCGACGAAGTCGGCCGTGCCGAGCGTCTTTTCCCGGAACTCCATCGTCAGCGACCCAGCCTCGTCGTCGTCCGACGCGGCCTTCGCGAGGCCGAGATCGAGCACCTTGATCGTGCCGTGGATGTCGAGCATCAGGTTGGCAGGCTTGATGTCGCGGTGAACGAATCCATGCTCATGGGCATGCTGCAGGCCGAGGGCCGACTGCCGAATGGCATCGACCGCATCGGCAACGTGCATCACGCCCTCCTGCTTCACCTTCGTATGCAGATTCACGCCATCGACATACTCCATGACCATGAAATGGATGGCGCCCATCGAATCGAGATCGATGACGTGGGCGATGTTGGGGTGGCGGAGCCGGGCCGCCGCCTGTGCCTCCCTCTTGAACCTCTCCAGGTAGGAGCCGTCGTTCACTCGCTTCGTGGGGAGAATCTTGATCGCCACCTCACCACCGAGCGTGGTGTGCCGAGCAAGGTAGACGCTCCCCATGCCCCCTGCCCCGATGAGCCGACGGAGCACGTACTTGCCGAGCGTGAAGCCCCGCGACTTTCCCTTGCGAAGCTGGGCGAGTTGCCACTCGGTGACGAGATCCTTCTCCAGAAGTGCCTGGACGAGCGACTCGGGCACCGGCCCCTGTTCGTCGAAATAGGCCGCCACGATCGGGGCGAGCGCATCTGCAGGCACCAGGCCGCTGGCCTTCAGGACCTTGAGAAAGTCAGGAATTGTCTGGGTGGGCTCGCTTTCACTCACGGATCAAACCGCTCATGGTGCCGGGAACACTTCCTTCGTATCGTACATTCTCCATGACGTTCGTGCTTTTCACCCGCCGGGGATGCCATCTCTGCGAGCAGGCCGAGGATCTCCTCGCGTGCCATGGCGTGAAGGCAGTCTGCGTCGATGTCGATGCGTCGCCCGAGCACTCGGCCCGCTACGGTCTGCGTGTTCCCGTGCTGCAGATCGACGGGCAAGACGTGCTCGAAGAAAGGTTTGACGAG
>JBJTOU010000183.1:0-3533 GCA_046074725.1 Planctomycetia bacterium | reverse complement strand
CTTTTGCATGTTGGCCCGGCAGAGGCTCTCGGGCAGGCCGGTCGTGGTCGACTGCTGCTTCACGAAGTCGTCGGGCGATTGCTTCGTGTCGCCGACAGAGAGGGTGCCATGAGCATAGAGATTGCCGGCCGTCTGCAGCCGCTCGACGATCTCCTCGGGATCGATCGCGAGCAGGGCGGCCCGTGCCTGCTGAGCCTTGTTCAGGTCGCGGCCCACGATCGCGCCGCCGACCTGGCTCACCTCGGCGACGGTCTCACCGGTAAGAAAGTGCACGAGCGTCTCTCGCTCGAGCGACTCGTAGGGCTTGCCGAAGCGCCAGGCGGGCAGATGCATGGGTGGTTTCCTCGAGGGCCGATGGAGTTTAGCCGATCCGAGACCTCGCTCGCCCAAGCCGGTTTCGGGGCCCCGTGCCCCATCGCCGGACGTTCGCTCCGGGCATCCGAGCCCTTCGCTCACTCGATGCTGCCTTCGCTTCGCCATCCTGGCTGCGCTTGTCAGCAACGCCGGCTCTCGGGGAAGGGGCCCCCGAAGCCTCCTCTGTGATATTCTCATCCGCATGGACGTCATCAATCAGCAGGAAGCGGTTCCCTTCACGACGGCCGACGGCTCCACGATCCGCGAGCTGCTCGCCCATCGGAATTCGGCGATCCGCAAGCAGAGCCTTGCCGAGGCCCGCCTTGCTCCAGGGCAATCCACCACGCCCCACCATCACAAAGTCACCGAAGAGATCTACTACATCCTCGACGGCACCGCCCTCATGACGCTCGCCGGTGAAACCAGGCCCGTCGGCCCCGGCGACGCCATCGCGATCCCACCTGGCATGACCCACACGATCAAAAACACGGGCTCGGTCGAACTCGTCTTCTTGTGCACGTGTGCCCCCGGCTACGAACACACCGACACCTTCCTGGAGTAATCCCAGGCTCGGCACCTGTAGTCCGCCGATCGCCGTCTTGGGTTCGCGCTTACGGCGCGAGACCGGCGGGCGTACAGACGGTCACTTCGAGGTCGCCGAAGCGTCGCTGATAGGCCGGCGTTGCACCGGGCGCGACGACAAAGTTTCGGCCGCGGGGGTGGCTGGCGCGAAACGACGCCAAGGCTTCAGGATCGAACGCGGTCGGATCCCACTTGCATTCAATCGCATCGACGGCATCCCGATCGCGGACCAGGACGAAGTCGATCTCGTGTCCCTTCTTGTCGCGCCAGTAGAGCGGCAGGCGATCGGGAAGCCAGCTCGAGAGCTGTTCGAGCACGATGTGCTCCCAGAGCACGCCGAGATCCTCGGTTCGGAGCGGATTCCAGCCGCGGGCGAACGTCACGAATCCGGTGTCGAAGCCGTAGACTTTCGGTTGCCGGACGATCTCGGCCTTGCTTCCGCCATGAAACGGACGCACGACGGCGACCGCGTGCGTGATCTCCAGCGCCCGCAGGTGGCTCTCGACGGTTGCTCGGGCGATCCCCACGGCCCGCGACGTTTTCGCCGTCTCGAATTGCCCGCCACTCTGGCGCAGCACGTATTCGAAAAACGACGTGAACCGATTGACATCGCGAAACCCGAACAGCCGCTGGATGTCGCGGGAAAAAAATGAATCGAGCCACTCGCGGTAGAACGAGTCTCGCTTCGACGCTGCAAGGAGCGCCGGTGGCAGGCCGCCGTGCAGCAGCCGCGTGAGCAGCGGCACGTTGAAGGCATCGAGTTCGCTCCACAAGACCGGACGAAGAACGACGCTGCGCTTGCGGCCGGTCAGTGTGTCGCGAAACTTGGCGCTCGCCGCCAAGGTGGACGATCCCGTGGCCAAAACCTTCAGGTTCGGAAACCGGTCGGCCGCGATCTTGAGCACCCGTGCGGGATCGCGGAGCTGGTGAATCTCATCGAAGATCACGACGGGCTTGGCACACTGACCGAAAAAAAACTGGGGATCGCGAACCATCTCCTCGACCGCGGGCAGATCGCAGTCGATGTAGAGCACACGGTCGCTGCCGAGGCCTTTGGCGAGCGTTGTTTTGCCGCTTCGGCGCACGCCGCTGAGCCACACAACCGGTGCTTCCGCCCACGCCGCTTCGATCCGCCGCTGCCAAAAGACGCGATCAATCATGTCGCCATACTAATCACGAAGTCGCACCAAATGCAAACTACAGTGACAATAATGTGTTCCGCGTCGTGTGATGCAGGTAGGCACGTCCACCGGGACTTTCGGCAGAATGCCGAGAATCCCCGTGAACTCAGTAAACCCCGACCGTGGTGCTTGCCGCCAAGGCGCGGAAGGGGCGGACACCGCTGATGCCGTCCCAGGGGTATTTGGCGTACGGCAGCTCGCGTTCGCCCTCGTCGCGCTCGAGAAAGCCCGGAATGAACGTCTCTTTCGTCAGCGTCGTGAGCCGGACGCGGCCGGTGCCGCCGTAGGAGACAAGTTCATCGGGCCGGTCGAAATCGACCACCTCGATCACGGCCCGCGGCTGCGGCGCGTAGTAGGCGATCGTGTAGCCGTCGGCGGGCACGACGGGACGTGAGGCGGCCAGGCCCATCAGCGTGTTTCCGTAGGTGGGCGTCATGAAGGCGCCATCGAGCAGTTCCTCGACCGCGAACCGGGTCCACTGCGGCGTGAATTCGGTGCCTCCGGAAAAGATGCCCGTGATACCGACCTTCCCGATCGTCGTGCCCTTCTTCTCGAGGGCCAGCGCGAGCGCCTCGAGCAGCTTCGGCGTCGTGAACATGCAGCGAATGTCGTGGCCCGCCTCGAGGATCGTGAGGGCCTGGTCGATGCAGTGCTGCTTGTAGGCCTCGAGATGCTCCATCCAGCCCTTCTGGATGAGCTTGATCACCCAGCGGGGATCGAGATCGACGCAGAAGCAGATCCCTCCGCGGTATTGCGCGAGGTGCTCGATCGAGAGCCGAAGCCGCCGCGGGCCCGATGGGCCGAGCATCAGCCAGTTGGCACCCTTCGGAAAATATTCCTCCGAGAGCGTGTCGCTGAACATCTCGTAATCGGTGCGGAAGTCGCGGGAGTTGTATCGCGACTTCGGGATGCCGGTCGTGCCGCCCGTTTCGAACACATACGCCGGCTGGTCGGCGAAGCCCTTCGGCACCCAGCGGCGCACCGGCCCGCCACGGAGCCACTCATCCTCGAAGGGCGGAAACTTCTTGAGGTCGTGGGAGCACCTCACGTCGGTGAGCGGATTGAAGGGCAGCGACGCGGCATACTCCAGCCAGAACGGGCAGCCCGTCGAGGGATGGAAGTGCCAGGCCATCATCTCGACGGTGTGGGCGTCGAGCCGCTCTCGGGCTGCTTGAACGGCCGCGTCGGAGGCGACCTCGAAGACGGGTGAGGCTGAGGGAGCGGAGGGCGATGCGGGCATCCAGGTGATTTCCTCGGGAATGTCTCGGGCACGTGGGGAGTCGGAAAAGCTCGGGCCGCGGGCTGCCGCTTACGGCTGCGACGCCGTCCCGGGGGCCTGCGGCGGCGTGCCGAGCTGCGCGAAGAGCTGGAGCACGCCGTTGAAGTGGGCCAGCCGCGGGCCGTAGCGGTCGATGA
>JBJTOU010000182.1:0-5689 GCA_046074725.1 Planctomycetia bacterium | reverse complement strand
GGGATCAGCCAGCCGGTGCCGCGCTTCAGCCGATAGGCCTTGGCGAGGTCGATAATCCCGTTGTCGCCCTTGTTCCAGTTCTCGAGGCAACGGCGGACATCCTCCTTTGTCGTCCCGGGTTCGAGGCCCATGAACGTGTAGGGGAAGTTGTTGTCGCAGTTGTTGTACTGCGGCGGGAAGTAGTAGCTCTCGGGCTTGCCCTCTTGGCCGACAAGTTTGGCGTCGTCGGACGACTGGTGCATGTGGTGAGGAATGGGCCCCATGTTGTCGAAGAACTTCGAGTAGACGGGCCACTTTTTGTAGCGGTCCCAAATCGCCTTCCCGACGAGTTTCGCGCCCCCCTCGGTCACGGCGTCGCGGAGCAGGAATCGCTCGCCGCCAAAGACGCACCACGAGAGACCTTCGTCGGGAACGCGGCCCTCGTTGGCGGCCTCCGTCGTGCTGGCAAACCACCGCTCGTCGATGCCACCGCGGTCGAGCCCGTAGGCGTAGTAGTCATCGGGATGGAGCCGGACGCGCTTGCCCGGGTGGAGGAAACTCCGCGGCACCCAGGTGGGCGAAAGCCGCAGGATGCCCTTTCCGGCATCGAGCGCCTTGTTCAAGGCCGCTCCGACGTTCTTGGACTCGGGCAGGATGGCTGATTTCTTCAAAGCAACGGTGGCCATGAAAACCCCTCACAAGGAGACGATGTCGCGGGACAACAAAGTTGTAAGCATTGATGCAGCGAGCAACAAGAAGCGGACGGCCGTCCCGGGGCAGATGGCGACGAGAATCCGTAGCCTCCGTGACGGATTTCGATCGTCCCGGGAGTGTGCGACGTGGCGATTTCCGCATGGTCGCACCCCTCGGCTCAAGGCCGGGACGGGCTCGGTGTGAACCCCCGGCTGTTTGTGATCCTTGCCGAAGACGACACGGACTTCGTCCGCATCATTCGCACGCTTCTGACTTCCGGCGGTCGGTCTTCTTCGTGTCGCCTGAAGCTCACTCCATCAGCCCTTCATTTCGGAGTCTCGCTTCGACGACGTCGGCCATGTCGCGGGCTTCGTCCTCGAGTTCCTGGAGAAGGTCCTCGTCGTCGATATCGGCCGCGCGGCGGGCCCGGACGAGCAGGTAGGCCGCTTCGTTTCGCCAGGCCTTGAGCCAGTCGGGCCGCGTGGAGACAGGCCGGTAGATCAGCCCTTCCAGCCGGTAGAATTCGTCGCTCTCGAGACTCATGACGACATTCTGACACACAGCCGTAGGAAACACGAGCAACGTATGCACGAGATCAAGCCGGGCCGCTACCGGCATTACAAGGGCAACGAATACACGGTGCTCGACGTCGCCCGGCATAGCGAGACACTCGAGGAGTTCGTCGTCTACCGGCAGGAATATGGCGACCACGGGCTTTGGGTCCGGCCGGCTGCGATGTTCGCCGAGACAGTCGAGATCAACGGCGCCACCATCCCCCGCTTCCAGCGCGAAGGGTAGACCTTAGCGTGCGATTGCATCACCAGCGCCACGAGAGGCCGGAGCCACCGAAGAAGTCGGCCGCCGCTTCGTTGAGCCCGACGGCGGCATGGATGTCGATCTGCAGGTTCGGCAGCAGAAACCAGTGCAGCCCGCCGTGGGAATAGGCCTGCTGCGGCACACCCACGGCCCCTGACTGGGCGAAGATGACAAACTCATTGAAGAGCATCACCCGCGGCCCGACGTCGTATTCGAAATTGAAGGTCTGCAGGTATTCGGTGTAGTAGCCGGCGGCATCGGGATTGCGCCGCCGGTTCACGTTGGTGTTGCCTTCGATCTCGATGCGTTCCGAGACCCGCCAGGCGTAGACGAAATTCATGCCGGGCAGCACTTCGTCGGCGGTGTAGGCCGGGCTGCCGGTCGGCACCTTCATCTGCGGGAAGATCGTCAGCTCCGGCAGGATGCCGGCCTGGGCGGCGAGCGCCACCTTCGCGCCGAGATAGAGGTCGTCGCTGCCGGCGGCGGTGAATGGGCCGGCGGGGTCCGAGACGGCCTGGGCGAAGGAGTTGTATTGCACGCGAAATTCAAACCACTCCTGAAACAGCCCGACCCGCACGAGCGATTCGGGAAACGAATGCAGCTGCTCCGTCGTGCCGGCGGAGTGGTCGAGAAAATACGTGTAGCCGTTCTCGAATTGCACGCGGCCGAGCCCCACCGTCGATGCGGCTTCGGCCAGGTGCGGTCGGTCGGTCACGATGCGGTCGCCGTAGAGCCCTTCCTCGCCGCCGCCATCGTCGCCGCCGTCATACATATAGGAGAGGAGCTTCTTGGGCCGCTCCTCGGCCATCAGGCACGGCGACGGGCCAATCGCTGACCAGGCCAGTAGCCACGCCGCGAGATAGGGTCTGTTGCCGGTCATGCCTTACTGGTCGGCGTTTCCGGTCGGAGAATCGGGACAAAGTTCACGGCCGCGGTTTCGTAAAACCCCGCATCTTCCGCGGGTTCGCCAGTCGCCTTAGGCGACGTCCGCCTTGGCGCGGGACGACGAACGAGACTTGCCGTATCGGATCCATCTTGGGAGCCTCCCGCGCGTCCACTGGCAGTCGGGGTGCACGGCCCCACGGGTTTGCCCATGCGCGCGCGACACCTTCGCAAACATCTGCTCCTCTCGTTTGTTGCATGGGCCATCGCAGCCGCGGCCCTGGCCGAGGTGCCGCTCGATCCAGCGATCACGTCGCCGCGGCCGTGGACCCGCTTCCTCGCCGAGGCGTTTCCGGAAGGCATCGATCCCGAGCGGTCGCGCGAGCCGCTTACGATCCGCGATCCAGGCCCCGACACGGCCAACTATCCCAACGGCCCCAACACGCTCCCGCGCGGCGGCGTCTATCTCGAATTGTCACCGGCCTTCTACACCGGCGCGATCACGACCGTGCAGCAGGCCACCTACAGCGCCGAGTTTCTCCTGCGCATGGGGCTCACCGACCGCTTCGAGTGTCGCGTCTATTCGAGCGGCTTCACCTGGCAGGCGGCAGGCCTCGGCATGGGTCAGACGACCGGGTTCTCGCCGCTCGTGTTCGACACGAAGATGCACCTCTGGGAGGAGAACGAGGAGTGGTTCATCCCGGCGGCCGGCTTCGAGTCCTTCGTGCAGACGCCGTGGGGTTCGCCGGCTTTCGACTCGGGCACGATACCCGGATTGATGATGCTTTTTCGCAACACACTCTGGTGGGGACTCGTGGCGGAATACAACGTCGGCATCTCCGACGATTCGACGCAGAATGGCTATCAGCCGGTCGACATCATCCAGTGGGCGATCACGAAGGAGCTCACCGACGACTTCCAGGTGTTGGTGCACGGCTTCCAAAACCAGTCGGCCCTGCCACGGCTCGTGGCGCAGACGGTGGTCAGTGATGCCGCGCGGCGGCGAGAGCGAAAGCGATCCCTCGTGCTGACCGAGGAAGTGCACGACGGCGTCGGTGATTTCGACGGCATTGAGATAGAGCGGCCCGCGATGCGCCGAGAGCAGCTGCGCCTAGCATGACGGGGGTCGCCCATGCACTCGGCCTCTCGCTCGAACTCGTCGGCTGAAGCACGCCCGACGCCGCCGCTCAGATCCGCGGCCGATTGATCAACCGCAGGCCCGCGATCAGGACGATCGCCCCGACCGTCGCCGTCACGAGGCTGCCGATCGGGCCGGATGCCGAGAGCCCGAGCAGGCCAAACATAAACCCGCCGAGGATCGAGCCGATCACGCCCATGATGAGATCGGTCATGAGCCCCGAGCCGCCCCCCTTCATGATCTGGTTCGCAAGCCACCCGGCCGCCACGCCGATCAGAAGAAACCACACGAGATCCATGACGCCAGCCTCCGAAAAGGATTGAAACCACATTCACTCTATCCCCGTGCCCTCCCGCGAATCCACGCCACAGCCGCAGCACTGCCGGCGATACAATTTCTCGAGCGTTGAATGGTGACGTCGTATCGACCCCCCGCTTCCGCGAGGGGCTTTTGTGTGAGGTATGGAAACGCTCCGGCTCCTGCTCTTCACGACGCTCTGGACCGCCATCTGGGCGGCGCCGCTGCCGAAGCTCTCTCGCCGCGTGGAACTGATCGCCGGGCTGATCCCGTTTGCAGCTTTCGGACTGCGGGTGTTCGGAGCCTGCTTCATCGGCGTGCCGGCCGACGACCCCGTGCGGAAGGCCGTCGCGCCCGTCGTCGACTGGGTGAACGGCGGCTCGGGCGTGGTGCCGTTTCAGTGGGTGCTCGACGTCGCCGTGGCGATCGGGCTTGTGTGGTTCGCGTCGATCGCGAACATCCCGCGGCGGTGGCGGCTCACCACGATCTGGGTCATGCCGGCCGTCGCCCTCGCGAGCCTCGCGATGACCTCCCGCTGAACATCATGGCATCGGGTGCCGCTGGAAGAACTCCCACATCATGTCGTTGGCGGAGATGTCTCGCGTGCTCGTGCCCAGGGCCCGCAGGCGTGGCTCTCTCCCGGGCCAGGTGTGCCCGCCGCCCTCGATCACCACGAGCACGACCTCGGCACCGTCGCGGCCCGCATCATGGCGGACCTGCTTCACGGTCGTGCCGTCGTTCGCACGATCCGGCAGCCGCGTGGTCACGGCCGCGGGCCGACACCCATTCGCAGCGACCCACGCATCGATCGAGTGCTGCACCGAGAAGAAGTCGGTGCCGGATGGCCCGCGGCCGCGGCCGCCCTTGAACGGTGCGAACTCATCGGCATCCCCGTGAAAGTGCATCACCGATACGGCACGTTGCGGCCGACAGTCTTTCGTGCCCATCGGCCCGCCCACCGGGGCGATCGCGGCGATGCGATCGGACATCTCCGCGGCGAGCCGGTAGGTCATCATCGCGCCGTTCGACATCCCCGTGGCAAACACCCGCCGTCGATCGACGTTGGCAACTCGCGCGAGGTCGTCGAGCACCAGCAGGGTGAAGGCGACGTCGTCGATGCCGCGTGCGGCGGCATGCCCGCAGCAGTTGCCCGCGTTGAACGTGAGCATGCGGCCGAGCCGGCCGCTCCCCTCCGGATACACCACGATGAATCCCGCCTGATCGGCCTTCTCGTTGAGCCCGCTGAAGGCGACCATGTTCTCGGCGTTCGCACCGCCGCCGTGAAAGGCCAGCACCACCGGCGTCGGCGCGGCCGGGTCGTAGCCAGGGTGCACGTGCACGAGGTACGAGCGCTCGCCGCCATCCACCTCGAGCGATCGCGCGTGGTCGCCCGGCTGCAGGGCCGCAGGCTCGCCTGCGAGAAGCATCAGGAGAATCGCGAGGAATTGCATGCTGAACTCCATGGGGCCATGCATTCAACGGGGCCGTCACCGAAAAGTTGTCGCGACCCAGGCCAGATCTGGTGGCCAGCCTATAATCAACGTGTCGTTCCCCGGTGACGGCCGGGGAGATAACAGCCTGGCGGCGGTCTCGCAGTGATCGCGACGGCTGGGGTTCCTTTCGCGAAAGGAGGTGGTCTAGTGACGCAAGACTGTACCGGAGGGCTGCGCCGATAGCGGCGAGTCGACGGGCCTGCCGTTGATGCAGCCCACCAAAGGTTTCTATGGCTGCCGCCCCTCCGGGGGCGGCAGCTTTTTTTTGCGCCATGGTCCGGCTGTCCGGCGTTGCGGCGCGAGTCCCGAGCAAAGGGAGCGTGGGGTCGCCCGAGCCCCGTCGCCGGACGTTCGCTGCGGGCATCCTGCCCTCCGCTCACTCGGATGCAGA
>JBJTOU010000181.1:0-3898 GCA_046074725.1 Planctomycetia bacterium | reverse complement strand
TGCCCCGTCGCCGGACGTTCGCGTCTGAGCATCCATGCCCGACGCTCTCTCGGAGTTGGCTGCGCTCTCGCCCTCCGGGCTGCGCTGGCCACCTACGCCGGCTCACGGGGCATGGGCAGCCCCTCACGGACTCATCACCGGCTTATCGATGGGTTCTCGCATCGAGCGACTGAACCGGGCCGATGCGTTCGGCGGGTGGCTCGTGGCCGGCGATCCCCGCCCGCGGCTTCACGATGACGCTGCTTCCACGCTCGATCCGATGCGGGTCGTTCAGGCCGCGGATCCGCACCCGCCGGGTGGCCGGCTGTTGGATCGCCTCGCCGCCGGCCGGATCGACGATGTCGAAGGCGACGGGTGAGCCGCCGATCCAGAGTCGAAGCTTGGTTCCCGGCCGCAGGAGCCGCAGGTCGACGACGGACTGCCCGCCGTCCGCCGGAGGCTGTTCGATCGGGGCCGCCAGCGACGGTGCGACATGCACCTCCACGGGCGCTGGCACACCCGCCGGAACGGTCTGCGATCCAACGGGCGGCCAAGCGGTCGGTTCATGAGGCCCTGGGGCAGCCGCGGGAGCAGCCGGCGGCTGATCGGAGCCGCGGCCCCAGAGGTCGGCCACGGTGGGAACGGTCGTGGCGTTGAGCAGCTGCTGGCCGCGACTGACGATCCAGCCGGCATCGCCGGTGAGAGCGAAACCGCAGACCAGCAGGCCGAGCATCATGGTTCGGACGAAAAAGCCGCGCATCGGGGAAGGGCTCCGGAGGCGAGCAACTATTGCCGCGCCCCGACGCGCCACTGTCACACGAAGCAGTTCCTCTGCTGCTGATTCAGTGAATCAGATCGTACCGGTTGTACCGGTGGATTCGGGGCTGCCGGTGCCCCGAACGTGGTGCGACGTCGTTTCTCGCTTGCTGACAGCCCGGATTACGGGAGCCGGCCGTCGATCACCTTTTGCAGCGGTGCCCGCGAGGGATCGGCCTCGATCCGTTTGATGATGGCCAGGCCCGTGAGCAGGATTTCCCGGTGCCGTTTCTCGAGGTTCGAGAGCGGGCCGCCGGAGGTGAGCTTCGCGATGTAGGCCCCCACACCGTCGGCACCCGCCTTGTAGTCGGCATAGATCTCGGCGATCTTCTCCTTGAGCACGGTCCGCATCATCGGGGCGGCCGCATCGACGAGCCCGTCGATCTGCTTGGCATCGTCGAGGTCGATTCCCTCCTTTTTGGCGCGGGCCAATGATTCGTCGAGCATCCCGCTAATCGCCCCGTAGACTTCCTTCTCGAGGCCCTCGATCTGGGTGTCGAACTGCGAAGCGAGGAAGTCCTGTGCCTCGCGGGCGAGCTGCGGCGGGGCCTGCATGACGAGGGTTTCCGCATGGTCGATCACCGTCGGCGCCTGGAGTCTGAGCTGATCACCCAGTTGCGCCGCCCCCACCTGGAGGTGCGGATCGATCTGGGCGGCCGCCAGTTCGACGAGCGTCGGAGCGTCGGCAAATTCCCTGACGGTCGAATAGAGATACCAGAGATATGCGGCTGCCGCGACGAGCAGGGCGGCCACGGCGATCGTCGTGAACCGTTGCCGCTGATTGGCTTGAGACACCGTGGCATCGAGCCGCCGCTGGAATGCGACGAGGCTTGCGGGAAGGGTCGTGGATTGGTTCATTTCATGGTCTCCGTGTCGGTCATTACCATGTCATCAAGCATCATGAGCAGGTTGTGCATGAACTGCCGCTGCAGCTTGTCCTCGGGAATCTTCGCCCATTCATCGACGGGGAGTTTGGCCATGAGGGCCTCGATCCGCTTCTCCTCCGTCTGGATCGTTGCCTGCAGTTCCTCGGCCAGATCGGCTCCTTCGCCGAGCAGCCCGGTCGCGAGCCGGTTGGCGAGGGCCTCGACACGGGGCTCGGTCATCGATGGAAAATCTTCCTTCAAATCCTTCGAAAGCCTGGATGCCACCCGCTGCATCGACTGTTCCGACCGCTTCGTGATCAACTCCTGCATCCGCTCGGCGAATGAGCCGGATTCGTCGATGATCTTGTCCTCGAGCTTGGGCCAGGAGTCGGAAAGCCGCTTCATCGCGAGATCGCCATAGGTGGGGGCCGCATCCATTACGGCATTGACGAGCTTCTCGCTCAGGGGAGGCCACATTTCATCGACTTTCGCCAGGAGCGCGTCTTGGAGTTTGTCCTGGCTGAGCCGCTCTTGGAGCGAGTTGTAGAGCGACGTCCCGAAAAGGCATATCATGCCGAGCAGGACCGCCGAGCCGAAGAGGATTCGAAGTCGGGAACTTTTTTGGACCGTGGCGAGTTCGTCAAGCCTCGCGTTGAAATCCTTGACGAGCCGTTCGATGTCGATCGATGGATCCATGGATGCCCCCGTGAATAATGGCCGACGGGAAAGTGATTCCCTCCCCGCTGGCGGGCACGGTATGGCCGGCTCGGTCGGTTGTCAACAGGCCGATGGAAATGTCGAAAAAAAAATCCGGCCGATGACGCTCCGGGTCGCACTGCTCACGCCCGCCGGCCGGGGGGCTCTGGCTGTCGTGGGCGTCGCCGGGACCCATGCGCTCGAGACCGTGGCTCGCCTATTCTCGCCCCGCGGGCGGTGCCCGCTGGCCTCCCGGACCGAAGGCGGGATCGTGGTCGGCCGATGGGGTGATTCCGAGCGGGGTGAGGAGCTTGTCGTCGTGCGCCGTTCGGCCGATTCTCTGGAGGTGCACTGCCACGGGGGCTTGGCCGCCAGCGAGGCAGTACTCGCAAGCCTGGAGGCGGTCGGGGCGGTCAGGCAACCGTGGGCGGAATTTCTTTCAGCGGACGGCATGGGCGAGATTGCGGTCGAGGCCCGCAAGGCGCTGGCGCAGTCGGCCGGCCCCAAAGCCGCTCGGATTCTCTGCCGACAATTGGTGGGCTGTCTCCAGGCCGAGTTCGACAGGATCGAGTTCATGCTCAGGGAAGGCGAACAGGCGACAGCCCACGTGATCGTGCAACGCTTACGGCGGGTATCGCGGGTGGGGCTACGACTCACGCGGCCCTGGCGGGTGGTGCTCGTCGGCCCGGTGAACTCGGGCAAGAGCAGCCTCGTGAATGCGCTTGCCGGCTATGCCCGGTGCATCGTGTCAGCCCAACCGGGGACGACTCGCGATCTGCTTGAGACGCGAATCGTGCTCGGCGGCTGGGAGATCGACCTGATCGACACGGCAGGGCTACGGCCCGCATGCGATGACGGCGATGTCTCCCCCACGGAGCGGGCAGGCATCGATCGCGCGATCGCGGCAGCGGCGAAGGCCGACCTCGTTGTGGAGATTCAAGACTCCCACTCTCAGAAGCCCACCTCGCAAGAGCGTGATCAGGGTGTCAAAGCAATGTGCGTGGTCACGAAAGCAGATCTTTCGCCTCGCGTTCCGCCGGCACCAGCCGATCCCATCCGCACGTCGGCGGTCACGGGCGAGGGCATCGACATGCTCGCAGCGTCGATCGTGCGGTCGCTCGTGCCCGAAGAGGCCGAGGATCCGTCGTTCCTCGCGGCCGCAGTGCCGTTCACCCAGCGGCACGCGCGGCTCCTCGACACCTTCGCGCATCGCCTTCAATAGCGGGGCACGGTGGGATCGATCTCGAGGCTCCATGCCTCGATCCCGCCTCGCATGCTCGATGCCTGCGAGAACCCTTTATCCCGCAGCCATGTCGCCACGCGAAGGCTGCGGACGCCATGATGGCAGTGAACGATGATCGGCTTCTCCCGCCACGGCTCCAGTTCGGAGAGCCGATGAGGGATCTCGCCCATCGGGATCAGCACCGACCCTTCGATCCGGCAGATCGCACGCTCGTCGGATTCGCGGCAGTCGAGAAGGAGCCAGCCATCGCGATCATGCCGCGATTTCTGCAGAAATTCAGCGGCTTCAAGGGCAGTGA
>JBJTOU010000180.1:0-5446 GCA_046074725.1 Planctomycetia bacterium | reverse complement strand
CGGAGCCAATCGCTTTGGGTTTTCCCCGATCGCATTCGTGATCGTGACCAACGTGATCATGAACGGCATCGTGCTCGGCTGCATCGGGCTCGTCGCGCTCTACATCGGCCACATCCACACGGAAGTGATCGGCCGGCCGCTCTACCTCGTGCGGAAGAGTGTGGGCCCACGGTCACTCGCTCATGGATTTACACAATGATGCTGAAACAGTCTTGGAGGGAGCGGCCGCTGTGGGCACTCGTCGTGCTCGTGCTCATGCTGGGCGGGTTGTACATGCCGGCCGAAATCTATCCGGGCGATCCAGTGACGATGCGCGAGGAAACACGTGCCATCCTGCTCCATGGCGAACTGGCCGTCGAGGAGATCGTCGCGATCAACTACCGCCAGGTTGGTGAGGCCGGCCAGTATGTCGTCGACAATCCCCGCAACGGACGCTCATATTCGAAATATGGGTCGATGGCGGCCTGGATGTATCTCCTTCCCATGGGTGCGGAGTTGCTCATCGAAGGCAAGTTGCCACCCTTCGGCAGCCCCATTCAGGTCGTATACTTGAACGTGTTCAACATTGTCATATCGGTGCTCGTGGCGGCATCGATCTACCGGACGGCACGGCGGTTCGACGCGGGCCCGTGGAAGGCCGCCCTGTTCGTGGCGATCTGCTTCTACACCACGTTTCTGTGGAACTACCTGCGGGCCCAAAACTCCGAGATCATCCAACTTCTGTTCTTCGCGTGGGCCGTGACAGGGTTTTTGGATACGGTCGATGAGCGGCGGAACGGCGGAGTGAGAAGGTGGGCCTTGCATCGCATGTGGGCGGCCTGCGCGGCGCTCTTTCTTACGAAAGTCTCGTATGTGTTCATTGGTCCCCTCTTTGCGATGGGCCTCCTGATCGATCGGATCGGCCGCGAAGGTAGCTCATGGTGGACAGCCTTGTGCGCTGAAGCCCGGCATCATGTCGTGCCATGCGGCCTCATGATCGGCTTCTGGGCGATGCTCAACTGGGTGAAGTTCGGCCACCCGCTACTGACCGGCTATCACCGCTGGAAGCCCGAGCAGCATGGGCTTCACGGGAGCCTGCTCGATTCTTTACCACCGCTTCTCTCTTCGGCGCAGTGGGGCTTCGTGGTGTGCTTCCCGGTTCTGGCGATCGCCCTTCCGTGGATGGCTCGATGGCTTCGGACGAAACCGGCCGAATACGGCACGATTTTCGGAATTGCGATTGTGTATCTGATCCTGATAGGCATGCTCCCCAGTTGGCACGGAGCATGGTGCTACGGTCCACGATATTGGATCTTTATCCTGCCGTTTGTCGCTCTGCCGGCGATTGGAACATTCGACTGGCTGCAGACGCGCACCCGAGCGGCTTTGCTGACGGGCTGCCTGATCGCCTTGGTGCTTTGGTGCTCGGCGTGGCTCCAAATGCAGGTCAATCGGTTTCCGTTTTTTGCCTACTACCAACTGACAGGACCGCTGGCGGAGGTGAGTACGCCGGCCAAGGACGCTTTTTTCGGCACCAATACCTATGGATGGATCGAGTATTCGATGTGGCGATGCCGCCATCGCCTCGAGCGGCTTCGCTGGTGGGCCGAAATCAAGGCGACCTCACCCGCAGAGGCAGTCGCCTGGTATGAGCAGGAGGTGAGAAATATTCTCGGTCGCAGCAATCTCTTCTTATTTCCAAATCGCGAGGAGTGACGAACGTGGCGGGGGCGTCTTCGGAGTCGTATCAAAAGTTATCGGTGCTCATGGCAGCGTATAACGAAGAACGCACGATCGGCCGCTGCATTCGAGCCGTACTGGATGCGCCTCTGCCGGAAGGAATCCAGCGGGAGCTTGTGATTGTCGATGATGGCAGCAAGGATCGCACGTGGGAGGAGATATCCATCCTGGCAGAAAGCCGCCCGACTGAAGTGCGGGTGTTTCGGTCTCCTGTGAACCGGGGAAAGGGTGCGGCGATTCGTCGTGCCATCCAGGAAATGTCCGGCGATCTCGCGATCTTTCAAGATGCCGACCTGGAATATGACCCGGCCGACATTCCACGGGTTTTGTCGCCGATCCTCGACGGTCGGGCGGATGTGGTCTTTGGGAGTCGGTTCACAAGTGGTGAGCGGAGGGTGCTTTTTTTCTGGCACTGCCTGGGCAACCAGCTGCTGACGCTCCTGAGCAACATGCTCAACGATACAAACTGGTCTGACATGGAGACCTGCTACAAGGCCTTCACTGCAGACGCGCTCAAAGCCCTGCCGCTCGTTTCCAACCGGTTTGGGATTGAGCCGGAAATCGCCGCCAAAGTCGCCAGGAACCGGTTTCGCATGTACGAGGTGCCGATCACCTACAACGGCAGGGGCTACGAGGACGGCAAGAAAATCGGTTGGAGGGACGGTGTCGCGGCACTGTGGTTCATCTTTCACCACCGATTTTTTTCCCCGTGCCGGCACGATAGGCCGTCGCGATCGTGCGGTCGCAAGGGCTGAGCCCGCTGCGCCAGGCCACCTTGACATAGTTGGGAAAGGAGACAAGACCGGGCCGCGATGAACGACTGGCTACGACAGCAGGGATGATCGCGATCGATACCAATCTGCTCATGTACGCGCATCGCGTGGCCACGTCGAGCTGCCGGCAGACCATGCACTACAAGTCTGCTTCGAACCTTCAGCCAAGGGGATTCCACACTTTTTCGAAGCCCACACCCCTGAAATCCTTCGCGTTTGCCGTGGCGAACCGCCGGACACCGTAATGACGCAGGGTAAGCCCGAGACGAATGTCGTAGATCCGCCGCGGGGAATCGGATGATCGGGCGGCCGCCCAGATTTTTTCCATCAGTCCGGGGCCAGGGTAGTCGAGCACCATCCAGGCAGGATTGCGGCGGAGGTTGTCGATCTTGTCCACGGCAGCCAACGCCGAGAGCGGCTTCGAGCAGATGACTGGATTGCGCAGGAGCGTGTAGGTTTCCACCAAGACAAGCTCGCACAGGGCGAATGAGTCGTCGTCGATCCGCGATTCCAGCCAAGTTCGGGCCGCTGCATGCTGCGGATGCGACGCTTCAATCGCAGGGAACAGAATATTCGTATCGCATGCCAGCATGGCGGCCTCCTCATTTCCGCGATTGCTTCAGCAATCCGGACGCCCCTGAGCCGAGGTTTGCATGCATCCGCCAGTCTGGATCAGCGAAAGGATCGGATCGCAGTTGGGTGTTTGCCGGCGGATCGAGTCGCCACGTGGTCCGGTCGGCATTGGACCCCGGCGATCGCACCGCAAGGAGCAGTTCAGCAGCCCGGCGCAAGGTCTCCGCGAGCGACCATTCCTGGGATTCTGCGAGTCGTTTCACGCGGCGATAGAGATCGTCGGGAATCTGGATTTGGGTTTTGATCATGGGTCGGGCAAAGCTCCATCGAAATGATATATGGCTTCCATCAAAATAGTGTATCGAGGAGGGGGAGGCAAGAGTGTGACGATGTATGCAAGGGTGCTGCAAGGGCTTGCGTCGTGCTCGGCTGTGAAACCCGGGACGGAGCGGTTCGTCCCGGAGCGGCCGACCTCAAGAGGCATTTGCAGCCCGTGTTAAGCGAGCAGCAGACCAACGTGCTCGCCACCTGCCTCTACGAGTATTACCAGCCCATCGTGCACCAACGGGAAATGGCGGCCATCCGAAGTGTGCTCGAGAGGGTCGCCGAAAACCAGGATCGAACCGACGAGCGGATCAACCGATTGGTCGAGTCCCAGGAGCGCACTGACGACCGGGTTAATCGGCTCACTGAGGCTCAGAAGCACACCGAGCATCGGATCAATCGGCTCGCCGAGGCCCAGGAACGCACCGAAGAGCAGGTCATCCATCTCGTGGAGGCTCAGAAACAAACCGAGCAGCGCATGAAAACTCTCGCCGATGCGCAGCGAGAAACCACGCGGGGGCTCGCCGAACTGACGCACATCACGAAAGAGGTCGTGTGGGGGATCGGCGATCTGCGGAAGCAGGTGGGCGGCTTGGCCTTCTCGGTGGGGCAAGGCCTCGAAGCCTACGCGATGGAGCGAATCCCGAAACTCCTCGCAGAGCGATGTGAGTTTGTCGTTTCTTCCGCCGCGCCGGAGACGCTTGGGCCGGAGGGCGAAGCCGCGGAGATTGATGTCGTGTGTCGAGGCAGAGAGGCGGGGAAGGCGGTCGTCGTGCTCTGCGAAGTCAAGACAAACATCACCGAGACCGAGGTCCGAAGCTTCCTTGCCACGACTGATCGCGTGCGGCTTGCCGCGGGCGCCGACGATGTACGAGTGCTGTTTTTCGGCTACCGGGCCAGCGAGGAAGTTCGCCGGCTGATCGCCGAACACGGCTGTCTGCTGGCGTTTCCACGTGGGCTGATCGTCGGTTGACCCATTCGCGGCGAGGTGAGCCATAGAACGTGCCAAAAACTGGCAAAAATGGCTCAGTTTGGTATGAATTATCTCCATGAAGCGGAATTTCGAGGCAACACTCCGGGCGTGGAAGCAGCGGGCGGATCGCAAGCCTCTCGTGGTCAAAGGCGCACGTCAGACGGGAAAAACCTTCGTCATCGAGCACTTCGGCCGGTCGGACTACGACACCGTTCACTCGCTCAACTTCGAAGCCGACCCCAGGCTCTCGACCGTCTTTGACGGCGAGTTGCATCCCGAATGGCTCCTTCGGAACCTGGCCCTCCTTGCCCGATTCGATCCAGCCAGTGCCTTCGCCGGCCGATCGCTCGTGTTTTTTGACGAGATCCAGCTCTGTCCGCGGGCCCTCACAAGCCTCAAGTATTTCGCGGAACAACTGCCGGGAGTACATATCGCAGCAGCCGGCTCGCTCCTCGGCGTGGAGCTTTCACGAGCAGCTTCGTTCCCGGTGGGAAAAGTCGAGTTGCACACGCTTCACCCACTCGACTTCTTTGAATTTCTCGATGCGACGGGGAGGAGCGACTATCGCGCGCGGTTGGAAGAATTCGACGCCATCGCGCCCCTGCCAGTCGGAATCCATGCCGAACTGATAGCTACTGTGAAGGAGTATCTCTTCGTTGGAGGGATGCCGGAGGTCGTGGCGGCTTTCGGGAAAGAACGGGATTTCGCGGGAGTGCGGCGGATTCAGCAGAATATCATCGCCGCCTACAAGCTTGATTTTGCAAAGCATGCGCCGGGCCCGATCGTGCCACGCCTCGCGATGCTGTGGAATTCATTGGCCGGCCAACTCGCCCGGGAGAACCGCCGGTTTCTTTTTTCGGCCGTCCAGGAAGGCGCACGGGCTCGGGACTACGAGGATGCGCTTCTTTGGCTCGAACAAGCCGGGCTGGTGCACCGATCGTTTGCCGTCACCACGCCGAAACTGCCCCTCGCCGCGTATTGCAATCGGCGGCTTTTCAAGCTCTTCGCAGTGGACTGCGGTCTGCTCGGGGCCGTGGCGAATCTTGCCGCCGAAGTCGTGTTGCGAGGCAACGACGTATTTGAG
>JBJTOU010000179.1:0-14327 GCA_046074725.1 Planctomycetia bacterium | reverse complement strand
TCGGCGCTCGTGCGGTTGGCGGCGCCGTGGAGGATCGCCGTGAGCGCCCCGCACAGGCCCCGTCCGGCAGCGCTGTCGTAGGCCAGCCCGTCGGCCATCAGCAGGCTGCCGAGGTTGGAGTAGCCCAGCCCCAGTGGCCGGTAGAGATGGCTGTTGCGGGCGATCCGCTGGGTCGGATAACTGGCGTGGTCGACGAGAATCTCCTGGGCGATGAAGAACACCCGGCAGGCGGCCGCGAACCGCTCCACGTCGAACACCCCGTCGGGCTTGCGGAACTTCATCAGGTTCACGCTCGCCAGATTGCAGGCCGTGTCGTCGAGGAACATGTATTCCGAGCAGGGATTCGAGGCGTTGATCCGGCCCGACGACGGGCAGGTGTGCCAGCGGTTGATCGTCGTGTCGTACTGCACGCCCGGATCGCCGCACTGCCAGGCGCACTCGGCCATCTTCCCGATGAGATCCCGCGCCTTGTAGGCCGGGCCGGCCTTCGCCGAATCGGTCACCCAGCGGGTGGTCCAGGTATCGTCGCGGTCGACCGCCTCCATGAAGTCGTCGGTGACGCGGACGGAGAGGTTCGCGTTCTGGAAGAGGATGGAACTGTAGGCCTCGCCGTTGAAGTTGCTGTCGTAGCCTCCCTTCTCGATGAGGATCCGCGCCTTCTTCTCCTCCTTACTCTTGCACTCGATGAACTCCATGATGTCGGGGTGGGTCACCTTGAGCGACTGCATCTTCGCGGCCCGCCGCGTCTTGCCGCCGCTCTTCACCACCGCCGCCACCTGGTCGTAGACCCGCATGAAGGAGAGCGGGCCTGAGGGCTTGCCGCCGCCGGCGAGCTTCTCACGCTGGCTGCGCAGCGTGGAGAGGTCGGTGCCGGTGCCGGAGCCAAACTTGAAGAGCATCGCCTCGCTGCGAGCGAGGTCCATGATGTCTTCCATGTTGTCCTTCACGCTCTGGATGAAGCAGGCGCTCCCCTGAGGGTATTCGTAGGGGTTCTCGGGCATGACAACATCCCGCTTCGCCTCGTCCCACCGCCAGTTGCAGGGGGCCCCCTTCACGCCGTACTGGTGATAGAGGCCCACGTTGAACCAGACGGGTGAGTTGAAGGCGCCATGCTGGTGGACGCAGAGCCAGGCCAGGTCGCGGTAGAAGTTCTCGCCGTCCTGCTTGGTCTTGAAGTAGCCGTCCTTGATGCCCCAGTCGGCGATCGTGCGGGCGACGCGGTGCACGAGCTGCTTGACGGAGTGTTCCCGCTCGGGCGTGTGGATCTCGCCGTAAAAATACTTGCTCACCACGACGTTCGTGGCCAGCTGGCTCCACGAGGCCGGAATCTCGCAGGCAGGCTGCTCGAAGAGCACCTTGCCATCCTCACCCTTGATGGCGGCGGTGCGAAGCTCCCATTCGGTCGTGTCGAAGGGGCTCTCGACGTCGGTGGGGCAGAAGGTGGGGCGGATTTCGAGGGGCGTCCGAGGTCCGTTGGTCGCGTGGGAGGTCTGGGGCTCGGTGGAGGGGGAACCGGCCAGGGTGGCGGACGCGTCGAAAGCTGCCATGGGGAAGGGTGCTCCGTGCGGGAATGGGGAATCCTAGACTGTATACTTCCGTATAGTTCTTCTACAAGCTGTATCGGCTCTGGGCGGGGGCTGGAAGAGGCGACTCGAGCCGGAATAATCGGCACGATCGGCAAAGGCGAAAAGCAGTTCCTTCTGCGTGCGATCGCAAGATGTTGTGGCGACGTGCCCCGCGGCCACTCCATATGGCCGGGGCGTGAATGTAGCGGGCCATCGGAGGGAGTCAAGCGGCCCTGGTCCACGCTTTCAAAACGCCGGAAAACACAATGTTTTTTCTGGCCCTCGGCGGCCCGGAAAAAAATCGTTCGATGCACCCAGTAGGGGGGTGGTCGATTGTATGGCTCGCCCGCCGGCATCTTGGGTGCGAAAATGAAGGGCGGGCCGTGGCCTTCCGCTGCCGGCCCTGCGGCTTTCCTCCCTCGGAGAAATGACAATGCCTTCCCTCCATGCCCCCGGCCGTCCGCTCGACGGCATCCGCATCCTCACGCTGGTCGGCGACGACTACGAGGATCTGGAACTCTGGTATCCGAAACTCCGCCTGGAGGAGGCGGGGGCCCACGTGACCATGGCCGGATCGATGCAGGGCCGCACCTACTCCGGAAAACACGGCTATCCCTGCACGAGCGATGCCGCGATCACCGACATGGAGGCGGCCGATTTTCACGGCATCGTGATCCCCGGCGGCTGGATGCCCGACAAACTGCGTCGCGATGAGAAGGTGCTCGACCTGGTTCGCGATTTCGCGGCCCACGGCAAGCTCGTGGCGGCGATCTGCCACGGCGGCTGGATTCCGATCTCGGCGGGTGTCTACCGGGGCGTGCGGGTCACCGGCAGCCCAGGCATCAAGGACGATCTCATGAATGCCGGGGCCATCTGGGAAGACACGCAGGTGGTGGTGGACCGGCATTTCGTGTCGAGCCGAAAACCGTCCGATTTGCCGGCATTCATGGCGGCGATCGTGGAGGTTGTGGCGATGGCCCCGGTGGCCTGACGGGGGCCGCCTGCCGAGTCGGGTAGAATCGGAGGCATGGCCGCCAAGAGTGCCAAGAGTCCGGATAAGCATCCGAAGCAGTCGAAGTCGTCCGACCCCAGCACGTCGGCCGCCCCGCTTGCCGCTGCGCGCGCCTGCCTGCGTGAGGCGGGCCTGCGATGCACGGCGGCACGACTGGCGGTGCTCGACCACCTCATGGCGGCCACCGGCCCGAAGACCCACGCCGAGGTTGCAGAGTCGCTCTCCGACCGTGGCTTCGACCAGGCCACGATCTATCGCAACCTCACGGAACTGACCGAGTCGAAGATCGTCTCCCGCGTGGAGTTGGGCGACCATGTCTGGCGGTTCGAGATCAGGAGGGCCCATGCGCACGCCGAGGGGGAGGATCATCCGCATTTTCTCTGCACGAGCTGCGGGGAGGTGTCGTGCCTCGACGACGTGAACGTGGCGATCACGCCCAAGCCGGCGCCGGCGAAGCCGGCCGGCGGCCATAAGGCATCGGCGAAAAAATCGGGCATCCGATCGGTGAACGAGGTCCTGCTCAAGGGCCAATGCGAGAACTGCAGCGAATAGGATGAGCGATCTTCGTTCCCGTGACGATTGGCCTGCGGGACGCGTACTCGTCCAGACCGCCACCTACAACGAACGGGACAACATCGTCCCGCTGATCGAGGCTGTCCTCGCGGCCTTGCCTGATGGCCAGTTGCTCGTCATCGACGATAGCTCCCCCGATGGCACGGGCGAGGTGGCCATGGAGATGGCCGCGCGGGATCCGCGGGTGCATGTGCTCGTCCGCCGTGGCCGCCGCGGGCTGGGGAGCGCGATCCTCGAGGGCCTGCAGGTGGCCCGGTCGCGTGGTTTCGAGATCTCGGTCTATATGGATGCCGATTTCAGCCACGCCCCGGCCGACATTCCGAGGCTCGTCGAGGCGGTCGATCCTCCCGGCGAGAAGCCCTTCGACATCGCGATCGGGTCGCGGCGCGTGCCAGGGGGCGGCACGGTTGGCTGGCCGCTCTCACGGCATATCGCCAGTCGGCTTGTCTGCTGGTTCACGCGGTGGATTCTCTGGGTGCCGGCCCGCGATTCGTCGGGCGGATTTCGGGCGGTGCGGCTCAGGATGCTCGACCGGATCAGCACCGAGGCGATTGCCCAGGGCTACGCCTTCCAGGAGGACTTTCTCTGGCGGGTGCATCGGGCCGGGGGGCGGATCCTGGAAGTGCCGATCACGTTCACCGATCGCGAGGTGGGGTCGAGCAAGGCTGACGTCGCGGAGATGAAGCGGAGCATCGGGTCGCTGCTGAGGCTCGCCCGGATCACGTGGCTGGGGCGGTAGGGGGGCGGTCGCCCTGCGGCTCCTTTTCCGGGAGCGGTGTCTGCTTTGGATCCGCCTCACCGAGTGCTGCCTTCAGATTTTGCTCGGCTTCTTTGAAGTGAGGATCGATTGTGAGCACTCTGCGGAACTCCTCGATGGCCTTTTCCTTCTCTCCGAGTTTGAGAAGAGCGATCGCGTGCTTATGAAGGAACACGGCATTGGAGGGCTGGGTGTCGAGCAGCTTTTCGAAGTAGTCGCGGGCTTCGGCCAGCCTGCCTGCCTGCAGGTAGGTATCGGCAAGGTTGAAATGAATGCCGAGAATCTGAGGCGAGGCTTTGGCTGCTTCCTCGTAAGCCTTGATCGCCTCGTCAAGGCGACCCTTTTTGACGAGAACGACTCCGAGGTTGTTCTTGGTTTCGCCGAAATCTGGTCGCAGTCGCGAGGAGTTCCGGAAATGGTAGTGTGCCCCCTCGATGTCACCGCGATTCAGTTTCTTCACGCCCAATCGGTTGTGGGCCTGCCATGCGTCGTGGTTGTAGGCGAGCGTGTGCTCCCAGAGGTGATCCTCATCCATCCAGTTGATGGCGTAGAAGAATGAATTGAAAGCCAGGAAGATCATCACGCCGGCCGCCATGGCGGTGAAGACGGCCCGCTCCCGTTCCTCCCGCTTTTCAAGCCATGTGGCAGCGGTGGCCACGATCAAGGCGAGCGGTCCGATCATCGGCAGATAGAGGAAGTGGTCGGCGACCCACGTGATCCGCATGTATGAAATATTCACGAATCCGAGTACAGGAGCGACCATAAGGAGGAAGAAACCAAGGGCGAGGATTGAATGTCGGCCCCACGTGGTCTCACGGTTTTTCCACATCCACCAAGCGGCTCCGCCGATGAGCAGCCATGGAGCAAACTGCCATGCCTTGGGCGGATCGACCTCCCATCGCGGGTAGATGGGGAGCAGGTGCACTGGCCAGACGATCGTCACGAGGTAAAAAAGGATGGCCATTCCGGCCGTGGCAATCCGAGAGTCGATGCCCCCAACTTGCATGTCTTCCACGCCAATGGCCCGGCCCCATTGGTATTGGATCGTGATGATGCCCAAGACGATCGAGATCAGAAACAACGGTGCGGCCCGCACGGCATCCTGCATGGTTACGGTTCCCCGCTTCCACCATGCGTAGAGCAGCGTGAGCACAGGCATTGCCACGACCGATGTCTTCGCGAACATCGCCAGGAGGAAGAAAGCGAGCGAGAGGAGATACAGCCGCTCCCGCTTTGGCCTCTGCGGTTCGTCGTCTTGCCGCACCCAGAAGATGCAGGAAGCGAGGAAGAGGGCCATCGAGAGCGTGTTTTTGGTTTCGGCGACCCAGGCCACGCTCTCCACGCATGCAGGGTGGATTGTGAAAGCCAGTGCCGCAGTCCATGCACCGGGGATTTTCATCTTCCCCAGAAGCGTCCATAGGAGCAGGCCGCTGGTAATATGGAGCAGGATCGAGGTGACGTGGTAGCCGGTCGACTGCGGCCCGAAGATCATCGCCTGAAGCCAAAATGCCGAGTACGAGAGGGGAAAGTAGTCGAGCCCATCAGGATTGACCCAGAGTTTTACGAGGCCCGCGAGCGATCCCGACAGCACGTTCGGATTTGCGGTGAGCACCACATCGTCGTCCCAGAGCCAATCGCCGTGGTAGGTCGGCGAGTAGATCCAAAGTCCGGCGAGCACGATGGCGGCCGCACGCATCAGCAGGGCCCGAAGTCGTTGGTGTGTCATGGGGAGTTTCTGAACCTTTCCAGTGCGTTCAACGCGGGTTCATGCTCGGGTTCGATCGCCAGCACCCGCTCAAGTTCCTCGATCGCCTTCGGTTTGTCACCAGTCTCAAAAACCGTGATGGCATACGTGGTGCGAACGCCGTGATTCAAAGGATTATCCTCGAGAAGCTTCTCAGCGAGCTTCAGGGCCTGTTCGATCCGGCCAACCTTGCAATAGGCCTCTGCGAGGATTGCTCGGGTCTCGGGAAGCCATGGCGATGCCTTCACCGCCTCTTCCAGCACGGGAATAGCCTCGTCGTGGTTTCCCTGTTTCAGCAAGGCTTGGCCGAGCTTTCGCTTCGTCTCGCCGAGGTCGGGTCGTAACCGGGA
The DNA here is from genome assembly GCA_046074725.1 of Planctomycetia bacterium. Classification (GTDB taxonomy): domain Bacteria; phylum Planctomycetota; class Planctomycetia; order Pirellulales; family UBA1268; genus CACORA01. The sequence goes on along the minus strand of JBJTOU010000179.1, from coordinate 8,326 downwards.
TGCTTGTCGAAAGTGCTCCAGAGCACGTTCGACGTCATTGCGTCCGAGATCAAGAGTACCGAGCCGATCGTGGGCGACCCACGCATCGTTGTTGCGCGCCACCGTATATTCCCAGAGGCGATCCTCGCTGGCCCAATGGCCGGCGTATGAAAACGTGTTTCCGGCAAGAAACACGGTCACGACCGCAGCCATCACCGCTCCCGCCATCCGCCGTGTCGCGTCCCCCGACTCGATCCATGCCGCGGTCGCCGCCACGAGGAGCGCAAGCGGCCCGATCATCGGGAGGTACAGAAAATGATCCGCCACCCACGTGAGTCTCATATAGGCAAGGCCCACGAATCCGAGAACCGGGGCGATCATGAGCAGGAAGAAACCGAATGCCAAGATGGCGTGTCGGCCCCATGTATGCCGCTTGCTCCACATCCACCATGCCGCCCCGACGATCACGACCCAGGGCAGAAACTGCCAGAGCCGCGGGGGATCGATCTGCCATGCGGGGTAGATCGGCAGAAGATTGACCGGCCAGACGATCGTGGCGAGATAGAAAAGGATCGCCATTCCGCTGAGTGCGATCCGGGAATCGATTCCGCCAAGGGGTAGCTCCTCCAGTCCGATGGCCCGGCCGTGCTGAAACTGGACCGTGACCATGCCGAGCACGACCGAGATGAGAAATAGCGGCACGGCATGCACCACGTCACGACCGTCGATTCGCCCTCGCTTCCACCAGGCGTAGAGAAGGGTGACGACGGGCATCGCGACAGCTGCCGGCTTGGCGAGCATTGAGAGCAGGAAGAAGAACAAGGAGCCCGTGTAGATCCATTTCTGCCGCAGTCCGTTGGTCGCGTTGTCTTGCATGACCCAGAAGATGCAGGAGATGAGGAACGGCACAAGCGAGAGCGTGTTTTTCAGTTCCGAGATCCATGCCACGCTCTCGACGCAGGCCGGGTGGATCGTGAAGGCGAGCGCCGCGAACCAAGCTCCCGGGATTTTCAACGTCGCGAACAGTTTCCAGAGCAGAAGGCCGCTCGTGAGATGCAGGAGAAGAGTCGTGACGTGGTAGCCCGTAGTGTTGAGCCCAAAGAACGCATACTGGATCCAAAAGGCGGTGTAGGTGAGTGGAAAATAGTCGACCCCGTCTGGATCGAGCCAAAGCCTGAACATCTGGCCCAAAGACCCCGACCGGCTCGCGAGGTCGCCGCCGACGAAGGTGGCGTCGTCGTGCAGCCATCCGCCATGGATCGCGGGCAGATACACCGCACACCCAAGCACCACGATCACCGATGCTTGTGCCAGCGTTGGCAGGCATCTTCCCGGGGACTTGCGATCAACGATCATTCAATCGTCTCGGGGATTGTTTTCGGTTTGCCTTCCTGGGTGTCGCTTTCTCGACTGGCGATCGCCACCTTCAGGTTTTCCGCCGCTTCCCTGTGCGTCGGGTCGATTTCGAGCACGCGACGAAATTCATCGATGGCCTTCTCTCGTTCACCAAGTTTGAAGAGCGTGAGGGCATACTGATTCCGAATCGCTGGGTTGTAGGGCGATTGCTGGAGGACGCTTTCGTATTGTTCGCGAGCCTCTGAGTAGAGGTCATGGACCAGGCAAAGATTGGCGAAGTTCAGCCGTATGGAGGGATCCTTTGATGTGGCAACCGCACGCCGGAAGGTCTCGATTGCTTCGGCGGTTTTTCCTTGTTGAAGCAGAACCACCGCAAGGTGGTACCACGTTTCTCCAAGGTCCGGTCGCAGTTGGGTCGCGCGTTGGCTATGGTGATAGGCGGCCTCGACGTCTCCCTTGCGGAGCGTGATGTACGCCATCTGGTTATGGGCAGCCCACGCACCGTCGTTGCCCTCGAGCGTGCGCTTGTAGAGGTGCTCTTCATCCCTCCAGTTGATGGCATAGAAAAACGAGTTGGCTGCCAGGACGAACATCACGCCGGCGGCCATCGCGGTAAAGACTGCCCGCTCGCGGTCTTCCCGCCTCGCGAGCCAGGTCGCGACGGTGGCCACGATCAGCGCGATCGGGCCGATCATGGGGAGATAAAGAAAGTGGTCGGCTACCCATGAGAGTCGCATGAATGAGAAATTGAGGAACCCGAGGACAGGCGAGATCATGAGTAGGAAGAAGCCGAACCCGAAGATCACGTGACGGCCCCAGGCCGTGTCCCGGTTTTTCCACATCCACCAAGCTGCACCCCCGATGAAAATCCACGGCATGAATTGCCATGCCTTCGGTGGCGTGACGTCCCATTGCGGGTAGATCGGGAGAAGGTGGACGGGCCATATCGTCGTGACCAGATAAAATACGATTGCCATACCGGCGAGCGCGATTCGGGGGCCGATTCCGCCGATGGGAACAGTTTCTGCTCCGATGCCGCGACCCCACTGGTATTGGATCGTGACGATGCCCAGTACGAGGGAGATCAGAAACAGTGGCGCCGCCCGTACGAGGTCCTGCATCGTTACGCTACCCCGCTTCCACCAGGCGTAGAGAAGCGTGAGCACGGGCATCGCCACGACCGATGTTTTGGCGAACATCGCCAGGAGAAAAAACGCGACCGAAAGAAGGTAGCACCGCTCACGGCCAGGCCCCGAAGGCTCTTCATCCTGTTTCACCCAGAAAATGCAGGAGGCCAGAAAGAGGGCCAATGAAAGCGTGTTTTTCGTTTCAGCGACCCAGGCGACGCTCTCCACGCATACTGGGTGGATCGTGAAGACCAAGGCCGCGGCCCAGGCTCCTGGGGTCCTCATTCTGCTCAGAAGCCCCCATAGCAAAAGGCCGTTTGTTATGTGGAGGAGGATCGTGGTGATGTGGTAGCCGGTTGGCTGGGTCCCGAAGAAAAATGCCTGGAGCCAGAGGACGGAATACGTGAGGGGGAAATAATCGAAACCAGAGGGGTTGGACCAAATCGCGAGCAGGCCCTCGAGCGATCCGGAAAGAACTTCGGGATTTTGCGTGATGAGGCTGTCGTCGTCCCAGAGCCAGTCGCCGTAGTAGGTGGGTGAATAGATCCAGAGCCCGGCGAGCACGATCAAGGCCGTCTGGATCATGAGATCCAGCATGCGTCGGTGGTTTAAATTCATGAGTAATCCCCGCGAGTAGGGAGGTCAGTGTAGGACAGGTTTTCCAGCCTGTCATGTGCCGCGTCTCGCGAAAGCCATAAACCGAAGCGAGGGAAATGCCTGCCGTCTGGGGCCGGCGATAGTCAGAGCCCTGTGTTCCATCGCCTGGCGAGTTTCACTTGGAGATACCGCAGGCCCACCCTGAACCGGAGCCAATACATGCCGGCGGTCAGGATCGGGTGCCGCACGAGTCGCCAAAATTTGCCACGTTCGATGAATACGCCCACATAGCGGTAGAAGGGCCCAAGCTGCCGCTTGATGTCCGGGTCATTGGCGCCCCAGCGAGCGATGTACGCGTCGAAATTCCCGGCGTAGTAGGCCTTCTTGGCGAGATACCGAGACAGGTCGAATTGCCCTTCGTTGTGCATGACCTTCGCCTGTGAGACGACGACCTCGCCAACGTGTCGGACCTTCTTGTTGAAATCCCAGTCCTCGGGGCCGCACATCGAGGCGTCGAAGCCGCCGATGGCATCGAAGATTCTTTTGGGGAGGAACCGCACCGCATCGATCACCGTGCCGTCGTAAAAACTTCGTTCAAACGCCCGCACGTCGATCCAGAAGCCCTCGCCCACAATCTGCTCCGGGATGTAGATTCCGGCGACTCTTGGGTTGGCCTCACAGATGCCGACGCACTCGGCCACCACCCCCGGTTCGAGGATCATGTCGGCATCGAGGTACAGAATGTAGGTTCCAGCCGCCTGGGCCACCCCGAAATTCCGCTGAGCGCTCCGCTCGGGTCCGTGGTCAAACACCTTGTTTGTGTAGCGTCGGGCCAGATCCTTGGTATCGTCGGTGGAGGCGTTATCCACGACGATGATCTCTTGATCCTGAAACGTCTGCCGGCGGACGCTCTCCAGGCAGGCGACAATATTCCGGCTCTCGTTCTTGGTCGTTATGACGATGGAAACCAACGGCATCGACGGCATGTCCCCGGAGCGACGAGAGCCCGTTCAGGGCTTTAGCGTGATCATACCGGTCAAGGCGATCAACTCCTATCTGCAGGAGTCGATCCCGATCGTCCTCCGCCTCGACTACGAAGCCTTCGAGGTGATTGTCCTGCCCAACGAACTACCTGCCGGCCAGCTGCCCCTATGGATCGACGACCCGCGCGTCTCGATCGTGCCGACCGGCCCGGTGAGCCCCGCGATCAAGCGCGATCTCGGCGCGGAGAAAGCCCGCTTCGATCACCTCGCGTTTCTCGACGATGATGCCTATCCGCAGGGTGACTGGCTTCAGATGGCGGAAAAGGCTTTTCACGAGACGAGAGCTTCCGCGATCGGCGGGCCGGGCATCACGCCTCCGGGAGCCCCACTCTTCGAGCAGGCCTCGGGCCTCTTCTTCGAGACGAAGATCGGCGGGGGCGGCATGGATTACCGCTATCGACCAGGTAACAAAGCGTTTTCGGTGGACGACTATCCCACCGTCAATTTTCTGATCGAAAAAAAAGCTTTCCTCGCCGTCGGCGGTTTTGACAACGCCTACTGGCCCGGGGAAGACACGAAACTCTGCCTCGACCTCGTGAAGGCTGGATACACGATCTGGTACTGCCCGGATGTCGTCGTCTTCCACCACCGTCGCCCAAACCTGCTACGGCACCTCGCCCAGGTGGGCAACTACGGCCGGCACCGCGGCCACTTCGCCCGCGTACTCCCCGAAACGTCGGCCCGTCCCGCGTATTTTGTGCCGAGCCTCTTCCTTGTGGGAACCGTCGGCCTCGTCGCCCTGGGCTTCGTAAACCCCGTGTCCTGGAACGTCTATGCGGTTTTGATGGTGGTATACTTTGGCGTGGCGGCGGTGGACGTGTTCAGCCGCACGGGCAACGTCGCCGTGGGCATTCTCACGATCCTCACGATTTTTTGCTCGCACCTCGTGTATGGCCTCATGTTTCTGAAGGGACTCCTCACCCGGCAGGCCTTCCGCAGCAACCTGCGGTAGCGGCTCGACTCCGAGCATCTCGCCATGCACAAAAGCCTTCACACGGTTCTCGCCGTCGAGCATCTCACCGACAAAACCTTCTCGCTTCGCATCGAGCGAAACGGCCTCGAGTTCAAGGCTGGTCAGTGCGTGAACATCGGCCTGCCCAACGCCGGCGTGAACCGCGAGTATTCGTCGTATTCCGCGGAAACCGATCCCGATCTGCGATTCCTGATCCGGGCCGTCGAGGGCGGGCAGGTGTCGGCGAAACTGCGGAGCCTGAAGCCGGGCGACACGGTGGAGGTCGATGGGGCCTACGGCCTCTTTACGATCGCGAATCCCGGCGACGCCTCGAAGGACTACGTGTTCGTGGCCACGGGCACCGGCATCGCGCCGTTTCATTGCTTCGTGAAGTCATATCCCTCGATCCGCTACCGGATCATCCACGGCACCTCCTACGCCGACGAGTGCTATAATCGCGGGGATTATGCGGAGGGCAGGTACGTACACTGCGTGTCGCGGGAAGCGGGGGGCGATTTCAGGGGCCGGGTGACCGACTATCTGAAGGCCCATCCCCAGCCTGCCACCGCGATGTATTACCTCTGCGGCAATCGCAACATGATCAACGATGTGTACGACATCCTGCGCGAGCAGGGCGTCTCGGGCACGAATATCTGCACGGAAGTCTTTTTCTGAGCGTCGCCGTGAAAATCGCCATCTCCTATCCGCCGATCGTGAATAAACACGGCCAGAAGGCGATGGTGTCGCAGAATCGCAACGTCCAGTATTTCAAGACACCCACCTACCTCCTCCCCGTCACGCATGCCCAGGCGGCCACCTGGCTTCGGGATCTCGGTCATGACGTGCTCTGGGACGACGGCAATGCCCAGCTCAAGACCTTCGACCAGTGGCTGGCCGATCTCGTCGCCGCCAAGCCCGATGTCGTCGTTTTTGAGTCCACGACGCCGGTGATGAAGTTCTACTGGCGGACGACCGCCGAGCTGAAAAAGCGGCTGCCTGGCACGATCGTCATCATGACGGGCTATCACTCGATGCGACGGCCGGCCGAGACGCTCGACGAAAGCCCCGCCGACATCGTGCTCCGCAGCAACCATGTCGATTTCGTGCTCTCGAAGATCATCCCCTTCATGGCGGCCCATGCCGACTGGCGGGAGACGATCCAGACCGAGGGCCTCGTCATCCGGCTGGCCGACGGTTCCTACCGCGACACGGGCAACTTCCGGCAGGTGGAGCCGCTGGAAAAGTCGCCGCTTGTCGATCGTGACCTCGTGAAGTGGAAGAACTACGCCTATGAAAACGGCAACTTCCTCCAGACCCCGGGCACGTATGCCACGAGCGTGATCCGCGACTGCATGTTCGGGAAGTGCACGTTCTGCCGCTACAACGGCCCCGACCTGACATTTTCCGTGCTTCCAGTGCAGAAGAGCCTCGACGAATACGAGCGGCTCGTTACGCAGTATGGCGTGCGCGAAATCTTCGATGATTCCGGCGTGTGGTATCGGGGCAAGGAGGCCCAGGAATTCGCCCGGGGCATCATCGCTCGCGGCCTTCACAAAAAGGGCTGCTATTTTGGCTTCAACACCCGCTTTGAATATCTCGACGAAGACACGATCAAGCTGCTCGCCGAGGCCAACTTCCGGTTCGTTCTGATCGGCCTCGAGGCGGCCGACGACGAGACACTCGTTCGGCTCAACAAGGGCTACCAGATGCAGCACGTGGAGCGGTGTCTGGGCTGGATGACGAAGTACGGCCTGCATCCGCACCTCACGATCATGGTGGGCTACTACTGGCAGACGCAGGAGCAGCTCGACAAGACCGTGGCCTACGTGAAGAGTCTGATGTTTCGCGGCCTGGCCCGCACGCTCCAGGTGACGCTCTGCACGCCGCTCGACTACACGCCCTACCACGAGGAGTGCATCGCCCAAGGAGTCTTGCTCACGACCGACTACGACGACCACGACATGAGCAAGCTGATCGTGAAGACGCCAATCCCGCACGATGCCTACTACAAGGCGGTCCGGGAGATGTATGGGATCGCGTTCGACCCGCGGTTTCTCTTGCGGCAGATGCGGTTCCTGCTGTCGTGCCGCAAGCGGGACTGGCAGTTTCTGTTCACCTACGGCCTGCGGGCGATTCGCCGTGTTCGCAACCACGTGTTCAACCTCACGCGGGAGGAGGGGAAGACGGAACAGATCGCCCTACCGTCGTCGGTTTCCTGAGACCGCGTTTCGCCGGTTTGTCGTGCGACGCCTGTGCAGTTGAATGACGCCACTCACAACTTTTGGGCGACCACGACATTGACTGGTGCGATGCCGGGGATCAGTCGCCACAACCACTCGAATCGGCCGTGGCTGGTTCCAATCAGTTGCCTAATCGACAACCCGTGGTACGTAAGCAACTCGCGACCGGCACGTGTGGTTATGCCTCTGATGTGATGGATGGGAACATCCGTCGGATTATTGTATCGACCGAACCACCCGGATCCAAAGTTGGCGCGTTCGTTGCTCACTTCAACGACATGCGGCTGCAGGCCCATGAGCAGCTCCAGGCGGCCATATGCAGACGCTAAATTCGGAAACGAAATCACAACCGAGCCATTCGGCCGGCATAGCTTTGCCGCATTTCGAATCACAGCATCCGTCATATCGACGTGCTCAATGACTTCGAATGCGCACACGACATCGAAGACGCCCCAATCAGAGGAGGGCAAGTCTTTCTCGATGTCCGCCTTGATAAACCGTGTCACGCCTTTCGGCACACGCTGTGGCTCGAGTCGGTCTATGGACCACATTTCGATGCAAGGGTTGAGGGAGTGGACGGATTGCTCAAAGGCAAACGCGATACCCGAGCCGAGATTGAGCACTCGTGTGGAGCCCTTCAACAGTGGGATAAGATGTCGGTAAAAGCGGTGCAACACGAAGACATCCCCGCTCATTAGAAGGCTGTCTTGTCGGGGGCTCAGGTGTCCACGATTACCTTGTGGGTACCCATCGAGGTCGGTGGCTGTCGTCATGGTCATGGAAGAAACCAAGGGTGAGTCTTCTGGGGACACAGAGTGTGCAACACAGAAAACAGAACAAACGGGTGACGGATCGCGGCCACCACGCAGTGCGGTTAGTAGGCGACAAGCAGTTTCCGAAGCGCGTCCATCACGGCAACCCGCATTCGCCACGGTATGCGTGTCATCATGTCAAACCAGTGTCGCTTGAGGAAACTCGTGATTCTTTCCCAGGGACCGAGCGTTCCACGACCGCTCACGGGAAGGGAAATTC
>JBJTOU010000178.1:0-7044 GCA_046074725.1 Planctomycetia bacterium | reverse complement strand
CTGGAGGGCGGCCGCAGCAGGTCGAGGCAAACCTTGGCTTTGCCTCCGACCTGCCCGAGCCTGCAGGGGCCATGGATGGCGATTGCTTTTGCGACGGCCGCCTGGAGGGCGGCCGCAGCAGGTCGAGGCAAACCTTGGCTTTGCCTCCGACCTGCCCGAGCCTGCAGGGGCCATGGATGGCCCTGCAGGCGTATATTCAGAAGCACCCGTTCCGCACTTCCTGCGTGATGAGCTGCTTCAGGCGGCTGATCGCCTGTTCGTCCATCGTCTTGGCGTCCTTCCAGAACTGTCGCAGTTCGTCCCGCCATTCGGCGTTGGCGATGTATTGGTCGTAGCGCCAAAGGGAGTCGAGCCGGCGGCTCAGTTCGTGGACAAGATCGTGATCGTGATCGGAGCAGCCGGCGGTTTCACCGAGATGCTCGAGTTCCCGTTCTGCGGATAGCGACATGCGACGGTTCTCCTCGTGGGGCTTGAAAGGGCTGGAACGAAACAGGCGCTCCAGCCGTGGAGAGAAGGATGTCGCAGTCGCTGCGGCACGCCGGTCGAACGGTATTGATCGTCCGAACGGCCGGGCAAGCGGGCCGCGATGCCGCGGGGCGGGAGCTACGGACAGTTGGCCCGACTCACGCGATCAGGAAAGCATCCAGTCGGGGAGCCGCCGCACCTTTCCCTCGGGATCGACGCAGACCACCGTCGTCGTGCCCGTGGCCACGATCGTCGTGCCTCGGATGACTTCGTAGGCATGCTTGATGTGGGCGGCGCCGATCTTCTCCACGCGGGTGCGGAGCAGGAGGAGGTCGTCGTACTCGGCCGGGGCGTGGTATTTGCAGGTGGCCTCCGCCACCACCATGAAGAGCCCGGCATCCTCGAAGGCCCGGTAGGTGTGTCCATGGGCCCGCAGCATCTCGGTGCGGCCCATCTCGAAATAGGTGAGGTAGTTGGCGTGGTGGACCCGCCGCTGGCCGTCGGTCTCCTGGTAGCGGACTCGGATTTCGATCTCGTGGACGACTTCGGCCATCGTTCTTCCATGACGGGGTTGGGGCTGCGGAGCCGGCATGCCGCGGTGGGTTCGTTGACCCGCTGCCTAAGCAGACTCTATTCTTTCCGACATCGATCCAGCAACGAATTCCCGGAGGTGGCCACGTGAGCATCGGTGACGAAGGGACCGGAGCCGGCGTCGGATTCGCCACCGCCCGTGGCAGGCATTGGCCCACACTCCGCCAGTTCACCGTGTTTCTGGAGAACCGTGTCGGGCAGTTGCTCGAGGTGGTTCGGCGATTCGAAGGATCGGTCGTTCGGATCGTAGCCCTGTCGATCAACGATTCGGGCGAATGCGCGTTCGTCCGGTTTCTGGTGAGCCATCCCGAGCAGGGGCGCGAGATCCTGGAGCGGGCCGGGCTCGCATTGATCGAGAGCGACCTGATCGGCGTCGAGCTTCCCGACGACCACCAGCCGCTCCTGCGGATCTGCACGGCGCTCCTGCAGGCGGAGGTGAACATCATCCAGGCCTATCCGATCATGGTTCGGCCCCGCGGCCGTCCTGCCGTTGCGCTGATGGTCGATAACACCGAGATGGGGCTCGAAACCCTCGGCGCGAAGGGCTTCACGATGATCAGCGAAAGCGATCTCGACGAAGACTGAGAGGACGTTATCCGGGAAACATGTCGGCGGGGAGGGTTTGCACGCCCCGAACGATCACCTTCTTCACGGCGTCCCAGGCGAGGGCGGTGATCGTCACGGTGCCGTCCGCCGCCTGACTCCCGAACACGCCGTGGGTGCCGCGGGACCACGTCACGTCGTACCAATTCGGCACGATCACGCCGTCTGTATGGTGCACCTCGACCACGCCACCATGCTCCCGCTCGGCCCAGAGCCTCGCCACGAGGTCGGCCGAGGGATGCCACGGCGCGTCGGCGGATGCCTCGCTCGTCTGCACGCCGAAGAAATCGTCGGCCGCAGGCGACGGAGCCGAAATGTCAGGAGATGGTTCTGCGACGGCAGTCGGCACCTCGACGAACGGCACTTCCAGAGGCATGTCCGTCAGGGGCATGTCCATCGCCGGAGCGAGGGGCACGTCGAGGGCCAGGGGATTGTCCTGCTCCCCCGATGGCTGCTCCGGCATCGCCTCGGATAAAACGGGCGCCGGCTCGGACGGCTTGGCCGCAGCCTCTGTCGGCGTGGATGCCGATGGAATCGTCACCCGGGCCCCGCACTTCGAGCAGGGGCCACTTTTGCCGGCCAACGAGGCATCCACACGGATGCGGTGGCCGTTGGGGCAAAAGAACTCGATCATATCCCGCGGTGGGCCGTCGGCCCGCCGGGTGGGCGGCGTACCCGTCTCATCCTGCCGCTTCGTCATCGTCCACTGCTCCGTGCACGAGCCGTGATCCTTCGCTCCCACGTTCAGTGTAGCCTCCGTTCCGACGCCATGACGGGGCGTCCTTGACGGGCCGTGGCGGGGGTCTGACACTGCCGGGTTCGGCGGCCGCCTCGGGAGCGATGGCCGCCCGTCCCCCCGTCCCGGAACCGCCCCATGCCGATCTCCGTCGTCTGCACAGGATGCAAGTCGCGGTTCAGCGTCAGCGATCAGTTCGCCGGCCGCACCGGACCATGCCCCAAGTGCAAGAAACCGATCACGATCCCCAAACGGGCCGTGGCCGAGGTGACGATCCACGAGCCCGAGGCCCCCGCTGCCACCGGCGCGAGCGGCCGGATGCCGACGGCGCCGATCGTGTTCAAGGAGGCGCCGCTGTCGATGCTGACGATCGGGCTGGTCGGGGCTGCCGCGCTCGCATGCATGGCCGCGGCCTTCGCCTGCCGGACGGTCTGGGGCCCCGGCCTGGTGCCCACGTGGATCCTGGCCATCGGGGCCATTGGCCTTGCCTTCCCCTGCGCCTGGATCGGCTACGCGATCGTCCGCGACAGGGAGTTCGAAGCCTACCGCGGTCGCGGCCTCGCGGTTCGATGCGTGATCTGCGCGGCCGTCTACGCGACGCTCTGGGCCGCGCATTCGTTCCTGCCCGTGGAGCTGATGCACGAGGAATTTTGGAGATGGCTCTTCGTCGGGCCCGTCTTCGGATTCGCCGGCGCGCTGGCGGCTCTTGCGACGCTTGACCTCGACTGGGGCACGGCCGGGGTTCATTTCGCATGCTATGTCATCGTCACTGCGATCCTGCGATGGATCACGGGCCTGCCCCCCATCTGAGGCCTCGCCTATGCCCGGCCCAACACGACTCGCCGACGCGCTGCCCGAGCTCGCCGCGCTCGGCACGGCGTCGGCCGGCATCCGGATTCCGCCCGGAGTGACGGTGCCGCTGACGCCGCGAGTTCAAGCCCTCGTCGATACGTCTCCGTTTCGCCGGCTCGCCGGCATCGGCCAGCTGGGCCTGGTGTCGCTCGTTTATCCCGGTGCCCGCCACTCGCGGTTCGAGCATTCGCTCGGCGTCTACCGCCTTGGGCTCGAGTTCCTCTCGCGGCTCCAGCATGACGCCCGGTTTCGGGAGGAGGTGGCCCCCGACGATGCCGCGGCCTTCCTCGCCGCCGCCCTCCTGCACGACATCGGCCACTGGGCGTTTTGTCATCCGCTGGAGGACATGCGGCTGCCTGGGCTGCCGAAGCATGAGTCGCTCCTGCCGGGGCTCGTGACCGAAGGCGAGATCGCGGAGGTGCTGCGCGAGCGGTGGGCGATCGATCCATCTCGGGTCGCGGCGATCGTCACCTGCTCGGCCGACGACCCCGCCGCCCGAATCCTGCAGTCGCTCCTTTCCGGCCCGATCGACGTCGACAAGATGGACTACCTCACCCGCGACAGCCTTCATGCGGGCGTTCCCTACGGAAGCCACTTCGACCAGGAGCGGCTCCTCTCGAGCCTCTGCCTCGATCGCGACGGCCGATCGCTGGCCATCACGGAGAAAGGCTGCACGGCCGCGGAACTGTTGGTGGTCGCCCGCTACGTCATGTTCAGCGAGGTCTACTGGCATCATGCCGTGCGGTCGGCCACCGCGATGCTTCAGCGGGTCGCATGGCTGCTGCGGCCGGCGATCGTGCCGGGCGAACTCGTCCGGTTCGACGACCAGGGCTTCATCGCCTGGGCGACGTCGGCCGCCGTCGGCGGGCCCGCGGCACCGCTCGTGGATGGGCTGTTCGGCCCCGTGCGACGGCTGCACAAGCGAGTAGCCGCGTTCGACTCGCTGCACCATGCGGCGATCCACCGCGAACTGGCGGGCCGCCCGTATGCGGAGCTCGTCGGCGTGGCGGAGCGGCTGGCGGACCTCATCGCCCGCCGCCACGGGCTGCGAGTCGATCCCGAAACGCTCATCATCGACGCGCCGCCGGTCGAACGTGAGATCGAGTTTCGGCTCGATGTGCGGGAACGAGCCGGCGGCGATCGGGAGACCTTCCGCTGGAGCCGCCTCGTTGATCGCTCGCCAATCGTGCGGAGCCTCGCCCGCGAACAGTTCGACGACGTCGTCAAACGGGTGCGGATCTTTGCGCCGCCCCACGAGGCCGCGACGCTCGCCGCCTGCCCGGGCCTCGAAGAACACGTCCTCGAGGCGTCTCGGGCATGAGGCGGCGGGCGTTCGTTCAGGCCATTACTCGACGGGGCCGCCCGGCAGCTTGCCGTCCTTGATCAGGTCGCCAAACGTCGGGCTCCCCGCGTCCTTCGGGTCGCTCGGCATTGCGGCGACGGTCTCGAGCGCCTTGAGGATCTTCTCTTTGTTGTCCTTGTCTTCCTTCTTGTCGAGGAGTTCGACGAGCGCGGTGCCGTAGGCGTTGCGATCCTTCTTGTTCTTGCCGACATGGCAGACGTTGCACTTCGCCTTCTCGACCTGGGCCGCCAGCGGCGAGCCCTCCTTCACATACAACTCGTTGAAGGCCTCGCCGAACTGCTTGATGGCATAGGCGGGGCTGGACGACACGCCGGCCACGATCGCGACCATTGCACCGACCACGACTGCAAAGCTGCTGCGAAACATGCTGACCTCCACGAGTGCCGGCTGTGGAGCGGTTTCCTCGAAACCAGCGATCCCTGCCGCTTTCATCATCTGACCCTGACGGGCCCGTCCCGTCAAGAAAAGGGTGGGGCCGGGAGGAGGCGATTCAGTCGATTCCATTCCCCCATTCGGCAGCGTCCGCCACATGCCGCAGCGTCTGAGGTGCCGATGCATAGTCGATCTCCACTCGCTCCGCCGCTCCGTCGATCCTTCGGAAAACGGGGCTCCCTTCGTAGCGGCCTCCCGCATCGAGCCATTCGATCGCGATCCGATACGCGTCGGGATCGGCGATGCCCGCCTGCTCCAGCAGCGGCTTGCCGGCGGCGATTCGGAAGCGGCTCGATTCAGCGAAGCACTGAAGCGTCGGGAAAGCGGGGCAGGATGGTGAATCCCGCAGGCTCGCGAATGCCTCGCGACACTCGAACAGGCCGTTGTCGAGCGCGAGCCTCACGCGAGGCCCGCGTGGGTTCGTCGGCTCCGTTCCCTCGGCGACGAGGAACCGCGATGCATCGATCAGCCGGCTCTCGGACCAGACGACCTCGACCGGCGCCGTCCCCCGGACCACGAGAAAATTCGCATCGCCCTCCACGGTGGAGCGGATCATCCGGATCTCGTGAGGCGTCGTGGAGTCGCTCGCCCTGCCGGCGGGCAGAAACTCGACGAAGGCATCGTCGCCGACGCTCGGATGGCCGATGGTCTCGGGGGCATCGACGTCGAAACCTCGCAGCAGCTGCAGACGCGCGTCGATGCACTCCAGCCTCGCGGGGCCTCGGGTCGCGAAGAGGGTCGTCGCCATGCCGTCTCCGCGTGGTGCCGCGGCCGACTGCACGAAGATCCCCTCAATCCGCAGGGCCCCGCCATCGATCAGGCACGCCGCCTGCCGCTGCGGGCCGGGGAAGCCGGCGCCGCCCTCGGTCGATGACTCGGGCATGGGAAGGCCGGCGGTGAATCGGACGCCGGGCCGGAATCCCTCGGCGGCCCTGATCGAGATCCGCTTCGACTCGACCATCAGCGGTGGCTCGTCGTGCATGCCGGAATACGCAAGTTCGATCACGTCCCCGTCGGCCGCCGCATGCACGGCTTCCGTCAGCGAGCCTCGCTCCTTCGCCGCCGCCGGGGCGTCTACCACCCGCCACGGTGCCGTGCTATCGCCGACTGCTCGTGTGGGCTCGCGGGGGGCGGTTTCCTCCACCGGCTCGGACCGATCCCACCGCGGCCACATCCGGAGGCCGGTGACGAGCAGCCCGAAGGCCACGGCCGGCAGGAGCCACGGGACTTGGGCGACGAGCCAGCTCTTCCCGCGGCGGGCAGGCTCTGAAGGTGCCTCCGGCGGGATGACGATGGGTCTTGGCGAGACCAGATCGATGCCATTGTCGTCGGCGAAGGAGAGCAGGTCGGTGATCAGGTCGGCCGGACGCTGGTAGCGGTCTACTGGATCCTTGCGCATCAGGTGGCGTAGGATCTCGCCAAAGCCGCGGGGAAGGTCGGGCCGCAACGACTCGATCGCCGGCGGCTCGTCCTGCTGATGCTGCAGGAGTTTCTGAACCATCGTGCCGTCGGCGAACGGCGGCCGTCCGGTGAGCATGAAATGCACGGTGCACCCGAGCGAATAGAGGTCGCTGCGCACGTCGGCATCCCGCGGGTCGCGGGCCTGCTCCGGGGAGATGTAGTCGAATGTGCCGAGCGTCATGCCGCTGGCGGTGAGGTCGTTGTCGCCGGCCACCTGGTGGAGCCGGGCGAGCCCCATATCGACGATCCGGGCGCGCCCCGCCGGCGTGATGATGATGTTCGAGGGCTTGATGTCACGGTGCACGACATCCCGCTGGGAGGCATGCTCGAGGGCGTCGGCCAACTGGATGGTCACGTCGATGGTGCGGCCGAGGTCGAATGGTCCGCCTTGGGCGATGACGTCGCGGAGGTTTGTGCCGTCGATGAACTCGAAGACGATGTAATGCCAGCCGCCATCCGATCCGACTGCATAGACCCGCCCGATGTTCTCGTGGTCGAGCCGGGCCGCCGACTGGGCCTCGTTGCGGAACCGCTTCAGCAT
>JBJTOU010000177.1:0-4213 GCA_046074725.1 Planctomycetia bacterium | reverse complement strand
CGGCAACGCACGCTTTCCGACGCTGAGTGTTCCTGGCCTGTCCCAGCACCCGGCATGCCCGGCGTTCGGTCACCACGTCGCGGCCGAGCGTGTCACGCACATGCTCGACCGTCTGGCGCCGCTTCGCCGGGCTCAGAAGTTGAGCTGCGCACGCCTTCGGCAGCCCGATGCCGCCTCCCGAAGGATCGCCTTGTCCAGTTCGGCGTCCGCCAGGAGGCGCTTCAGCCGAGCGTTCTCCTTCTCAAGATCCTTTAGTCGCTTGGCCTGGTCCGTCCGCAGGCCTCCGTATTCCCGCTTCCAGCGGTAATAGGTCTGCTCCGTCACACCAAGCTTCCGCACACCTCGGGCACGGTCTTTCCTCGGGCCAACTCGACCTCGGCCTCGCGAAGCTTCCCGATGATCTGCTCCGCTGTGAACTTCTTTCCTCGCGGCATCTCGTGCCCTCCCTTGGGTTACACCACCCAGAGATTCTCTCTCTGAAAGTGGCGACGTTTAAGGGGGGAAGGTCAGCCTCGGCAACGCCACCGTAATCGGCGGTCTCGGGGAGATCCAGCAAGAAGTCGTAATCACGACCGAGATCCACAGAGATCGCACCAGACTGAATGAGGTCCCGATGCAGGGCCGCCCGCACCGCCGTGTGCTTCGTGAATTCCATGCCGCGTCCCGCGAGGACCGCGGTCACACCATGAAACGCGGCGTAGTAAGCCCTCGATGCTGCTGAGCCGGATCGGTCTCGAAGATCGCCTCG
This sequence comes from Planctomycetia bacterium, assembly GCA_046074725.1. Lineage (GTDB taxonomy): Bacteria > Planctomycetota > Planctomycetia > Pirellulales > UBA1268 > CACORA01. Next base: position 3,465 of record JBJTOU010000177.1, on the reverse strand, counting down.
GCCGCAGCAAGCGAACGCTTCGACTTCGCCCATTGACTGCGGATGAACTCGTTCATGCCGCCACGCCCGAGCGACGCACCTCGCGGAGCAATGGGCTGTCACCGAGCTCAAACTCATCTCGTGCCAACGGTTTCACGCTCACGCGGCGGCCGAGTCGCAGGGCGATCGGATACACCGCCGTAAGCCCCCGCTCCAATTCCTCACCGTATTCGCCGGTCGGAGTCTCGAGAACGGCCAAGACGTCGATATCGCTATCCGGCCCGGCATTCCCCCGAACTTCGGAGCCAAACAGGACAACCGCGTGCAGGCGGTCGCCGTAGGCCGCCGACAGGCGTTCCTTGAGTTCATCGATTACACGGGACGCGATCATGGCAGTTTCCTCAGCCAACAATTTCATCCTTTATTCTACCGTCACCAGCATGCGGCCTCCTGCGGCTCCCTGCGGACTTCCCGACTCTGCCGAGTGAGTCGCTTTTTGAGTCGCTTTCTCGACGATCCCCGCTTTTTCCCGAAGGATACGGCGGTTTTTACAAATCCTACTCGGGAAGCTTTAGCACCGTCCGGCAGAGCGGTGGGCGGTAGCGGGGCAATCAGTCTCGACCCAATGGCAGTTGAAACCGCCACGCGTCACGCATCCACGATTTCTTCAGCAGTCACTCGGATATCGCGAGCACTCTGACGGGGCAGGATCGGGGAGATGTCTCGCCCCTTGTGGAACGGAACAGTCGTGCAGCGGCAGTCGGCATGCCGAAACTGCTTGTGCGACCCCTTCTGCCGAACCTCCTCAAAGCCGAGCGCAACGAGTTTCGTCACGACGTCTGCCGGCTTGAGGATCGGGAGTTTGCGCTTGGCCACCGCTCAGCCCACCTGAACCGTCTGCGTTCCGATGAACTCTGATTCCATGGCGGGCTCCCCATCCTGAAGCAGCATTTCGATGACCTCGGCGAGGTTCGCATTGAGTTCGTCGATCGTCTCTCCCTGCGAATGCGCCCCCGGCAATCCAGGGCACACCGCCGGAACATCCCGGACAATCCTGCGACCTGCTGCCTCCTGCGGGCTTCCAGGCCCCGCCGCGTGAGCTGTGAACGCCGGTCGTCATAGTTCGACCACATCGCCCGGGCGGAAGTCCGGCCTGTAATCCCAAAACGCGCCACCCTTGAACGGGACACGCCGCGGGCCCACGAGCCGAAGACCGCAAGGGCGACGAGCCGTTCGCCGTAGGCTGCACAAGCCGCCTCACGAACCGCTGCAAAGAGTTGGTCGCGGGGGAGGTGACCAAACGAGCGATCATATCATCCTCTGGCGGCCGTTTCGCGAGCCTCGCCGGCCGCGGCCGACTCCTCGGCCTTCAGTTCGTCCATGAGCGGCCAGAGCGCGTCGATGTCGCCCTTGAAGAGGTCGCCGATCAGGATGTCGGTGATGAGCCCCTTGCGGTCGGAGTGTCGGCGGACGAATTGCCCGAAATTCAGCCCGTCGTAAAACTCGCAGACGAGCCTCCGCATCCGATCCATGCCCGCGATGAATTCCGGTCCCCACGAGCCAAGCTGTGCCGCCGTCGTGTCGCCCCGCGACAGCCCTTCGGCAATCGCGTCGGCCGCACAGGCACCCGACTTCAGCGCCAGGAGCACCCCCGACGAGTAGAGCGGGTCGAGAAACCCGAATGCATCGCCGACGAGCACCCAGCCGTCGCCGGCCACCTGCCGCGACCGGTAGGAATATTCCTTCGCGGCGCGAAAGGGAGCGGCCCGTTCGGCCGCGGCGATCCGGGGCTGCACGCCCGGGCATTTCGCGACCTCCTTGAAATAAATTGTCTCGAGATCCTTCGTGTCGCGGCCGCAAAAGAGGTAGTCATGCGGTGCGACGACGCCCACGCTCACGACGTCGTCATGGAGCGGGATGTACCAAAACCAGCCATGCTTGCCCTCGGTCTGCATGACGAGCGTCGCCCCCTCGTCCCGGCCGCTGTCGCGCGTGGCCCCCTTCCAATAGGTCCAGATCGCGGCCTTCTTGAGCACCGGATCCCATTCGCGGAGGCCCAGCCGATCCTGGATCATGCAGCTCTGTCCCGCCGCATCGACCACGACGCGGCAGCGGATCTCCCGGACGGCCCCGGCTTCATCCATGGCCCTGACGCCAACCGCGCGGCCCGCTTCGAACAGCACCTCGAGCACCCTGACCCCTTCGTGGACATCGACCCCGTGCTCGCGGGCGTTGTCGAGCATCATCATGTCGAAATCCTGTCGCAGCACCTGCCATGTCCGCGAACTCTCGTGCGGCTTGTGGTCGGCAAAATAAAAGGGCTGCGAGAGCCGGCCCTGATCGGACACGAACTGCACGCTGTGCTTGTTGACGAACCGGCTGCCACGGAGTTTCTCGAGCATGCCGAGACGTTCGAGCACCCAGAAGGTCTCCGGGATAAGCGATTCGCCAATGTGATACCGCGGGAAGCGCTCCCGCTCGAGCAGTTGCACCGAGTGACCCTGCTTGGCGACGAGGGTCGCGACCGTCGCGCCGGAGGGGCCGCCACCGATCACGATCACATCGGGCTGCGTCAGCGTGGGAGTGGCCTGCTGGATCATCGATCACCTCCTCGTGTGGGTCGCCTGTTTCCTGGCCAGGCCTCCGCGGTCGCCGAATCCTCGTGCGGCTCGCGGGCCTCCTGCAGGATGCCGATCAGAGTCCGAAGTGTCGTACGCTCAAGATGCCCCAGTTGCTCCTTGCCGCAGCGATGGACATCGGCGGCGAGCCTGTTGACGATCGCCGCGCCGCCGGCCGTGATCGACACGAAGACGACACGGCGGTTCTCGTCGCTCCGCTTCCGCACGATGAGCCCCTGATCTTCCAGCTTGTCGAGCAGCCGCGTCATGTCGGCGGCGCGGGAGACGAGCCTGGCCCCGAGCGCGGAGGTCGAGAGCGAATGGGGCCGCACCGAGCGAAGGATGCGCAGGGCGTTGTACTGCTGCGCCGTGATGCCGTGCCGCTGGAAGACCCGCTCGTCGATCTCGCGGAGCCGGTCGTAGGTCCGCCAGAGCTGGAGGTAGGCCTCCTGCTCGAGCGAGTCGAAGGCGGACGTCGTCGGACGGGTCCGGCAGGAAGCGGGAGACGGCATACCAGAATGTTATCGGCCATATGCCGTCTTAACAACAGTCGTTTGAACGGCTATTATCGGCCGACTGGACGCCCCCGCCATGACGCCGACCGACTGGACCCTGCTCTCGCTCCACCTCGCGGCGATGCTCGTCGCCGCGATCGTGCTCGGACAGGCGGCGCGGCGGATCGGCATCCCGGCCGTGGTCGGCGAAATCGCCGGGGGGCTCCTGCTCGGCCCCACGGTGCTCGGCCGGCTGTCGCCCGACATCCAGGCGTGGCTCTTCCCGCCGTCGGGCCCGATCACGTCCGCCCGCACCGCGATCGCTCGCGTCGGCATGCTCTTCTTCATCGTGACGATCGGGCTCGATATCAGCA
>JBJTOU010000176.1:0-8393 GCA_046074725.1 Planctomycetia bacterium | reverse complement strand
GTTCGCCAAGGGCGGCGATCTGGTGGTCAAGCGCGTGACGGCCTGGAACATGAAATCCATCTACGAAGGAGATTGTGTATTCGAGGCGAAATGATGTCGAAGTGCCGAGGACTCGATAACGAACGTTCTCCCGGTTTTTCGGTCCTTCCGGGATGCTCGGTTGTGACGGAACTTTTCGATAACGGCAGTGTGCTCGGTTGCGCCCGGCCGAGCGAGGCTGACAGGAAGGTCAACGTTGCCTCCGCAAGCGTTTGACCGGCGATGGGCGGTCGATTGGTGCGGGCCGCACTCCAGGAGGCGTTTTCGTGAGTTCAACTCCGAGCGTTGAGGAAATCGTTCGCAAAGCATGCCTGCTGGCGGCCGCGCTTCTCGCGCCGCCCGAGGAACGCACGATCCACGGGCAGCCCTCGTGGATCATCGCCACCGACGACGTGGAGTTGGCCATCACGAAGCGCGGCGGCCACATGGCGCCTGTGACCTTCGACCGCAAGGCCGGCACGCCGATCGCGCTCGACGCCGCGCGGCCGACCGAGATCCGCTACACTCAGGGCGCCGTGCGGGTGCCGGGGCGGCATGCGTTCGTCATGGGGCAGGGCACACGGCCCTGATCGATATGCCACCACACGATGCTCGACTCCCTCTGCTCGCGCCAGCCGCGCTGGGCCGGCTCGCCGTTTGTGCCGCCCTCGCCCTCGCCCTCGGGCCTCTGGCCGCAGGCTGCCGACCGGTCGCGCCCGGGCCCGCGGCGCACGCCCCGCGCGGCACGATCGGCGTCTCGCTCCTGGCGCTCGACAATCCCTTCTTCAAGGTGATCGGCGACACGATCGCCGCCGAGGGAAGCAAGCAGGGCTTCGACACGATCCTCGTGAGCGCCGACAGGGACGTGGCTCGGCAGGGCAACCAGGTGAAGGATTTCGTGGTGGCGAAGGTGGCCGCGATCGTGCTCTCGCCGTGCGATTCGAAATCGATCGTGCCGGTGATCCGCGAGGCCAACGACGCGGGCATCCCCGTCTTCACCGTCGACATCCCCTGCGACGAGCCGGGCGTGACGATCGCCACCCAGGTGGCCACCGACAACTTCGGCGGCGGCCGCGAGGCGGGCCAGGCGATGATCGAGATGCTCGGGGACGGCGGCGGCAAGGTGGCCGTGCTCCATTTGAAGCAGGCCGAATCCTGCCAACTCCGGGTCAAGGGGTTTCGCGAGGTGATCGACGCCCACAACGCGGCGGGAGGGCCGAAGATCGAGATCGTCACCGAGCTCGAAAGCGGGGGCGCGAAGGACGGCGGCGCGAAGGCGATGGATGACGCCCTGCAGGCGTTTTCCGATCTCCGCGGCGTGTTCGCGATCAACGACCCGGCCGCGCTCGGGGCCCGGGCGGCCCTCGAGAAGGCGGGCAAGACCGACCAGGTGGGGATCGTGGGCTTCGACGGCCAGCCCGAGGGGAAGGAGGCGATCCGCGCCGGAAAGATCTACGCCGACCCGATCCAGTTTCCCGACCGGATGGGAGTGGAGATCGTGGCCGCGATCGTGCGATGGTCGCGCGGTGAGACGCTCGCCCCCAAGACGCTCATTCCCACCAGCCTCTACCGCCAGGCCGATGCCAAGCAGGATCCCACGCTCCCCCCGGAGAACGCCCGGTGAGGGTCGATCGTGCGGAAGCGCCGCTCTTCGAGATGCGCGGGATCGCCAAGGCGTTTCCGGGCGTGCAGGCGCTGCGCGGCGTCGATCTCGACATCTGCGCCGGGGAGGTTCTCGCGCTCCTCGGCGAGAACGGCGCCGGCAAGAGCACGCTCATGAAGGTGCTCGGCGGGGTTCACCATCCCGACGCCGGCACGCTGCGGCTCGACGGCCGGCCGATCGTGTTCCGATCGCCGCAAGAAGCGCGGGCTGCGGGGATCGCCGTGATCCACCAGGAGTTCAACCTTGTCCCCGGGCTCACGGCCGTGGAAAACGTCTTCCTCGGGCAGGATCAGGCCCGGGCCGGTTTCATCCGCCAGGCCGAGGAGCGGCGCCAGGCGACGGAACTCTTCCGCAGGCTCGGGGCGACGATCGATCTCGACCTGCCCTGCAAGCGGCTGCCGACGGCCAGCCAGCAGCTCGTGGAGATCGCCCGTGCGCTCGCCTGCAACGCCCGCGTGATCGTGATGGACGAGCCCACCGCCGCCTTGAGCGAGGCCGAGGCGGGGCGGCTGTTCGAGATCGTCCGCGACCTCCGGGCGCGCGGGATCGCCGTGGTCTACATCAGCCACCGCCTCGACGAGATCTTCGCGCTCGCCGACCGCGTGGTGGTGCTCCGCGACGGCCGCCACGTGGGCTCGCGGCCCCGGACCGGGCTCGGTCGCACCGAGCTGATCGAGTTGATGGTGGGTCGCGAACTGGCCGACGAGTATCCCCGCCGCACGACGACGCCCGGACCGGTGAAGCTGGTCGTCTCGGGGCTTTCACGCGGTCGGGCCGTGCGCGACGTGTCGTTCACCGTGCGGCGCGGCGAGATCCTGGCTCTGGCGGGCCTCGTGGGGGCCGGCCGCACCGAGACGCTGCGGCTGATCTTCGGCGCCGACCGGAAGGATGCGGGCGAGATCCTGCTCGACGGCCGCCCGCTCGTCATCCGCTCCCCGCGCGACGCGATCGCGGCGGGAATTGGCCTGCTCACCGAAGACCGCAAGCTGCAGGGGCTCGTGCTCGGCCGGTCGGTCCGTGAGAATTTTGCGATGCCGAATCTCTCCCGACTGTCGCGGGCGGGGTTCATGGACAGCCGCCGCGAGCGGCTGGCGTTCGGCCGTCACGTGGCCGCACTGCGCATCAAGGTGCCGCACCAAGAGGAGGCCGCCCGCAACCTCTCGGGAGGCAATCAGCAGAAGGTCGTGCTCGCGAAGTGGCTCGAACGCGACTGCGACGTGCTGTTGTTCGACGAGCCCACCCGCGGCATCGACGTGGGCGCACGGCACGAGATTTATCTCCTGCTGAACGACCTCGTGGCGCAGGGAAAAGCCGTCGTCATGGTCAGCTCCGACCTGCCCGAGGTGCTGGGGATGGCCGATCGGATCGTCGTGATGCACGACGGCCGGATCACCGGCGAACTCGACAATCGGCAGGGGGCCACGCAGGCCGACGTGATGCGGCTGGCGATGGCCTGACGCACCTCTCCCACCCACCACTGGAAACCGCATGAAACACCTCACAACGCTACTCACCGGCTACGGTATGCTGCTCGTTCTCGTGCTGCTCGGGGTCGTGTTTAGCGCGCTCACGCTGCAGGAGCAGCCGGCGACCGACGCCGCGGCGGCGCGGCGGATGGTGGCGTCGATCCGGCGGCAGGCTCCCGCGGCCGAACGGGTGCTGGTGGCGATTCGCCCGACCCGGGCCGACGACCTGCTCGCCGTGTCGCTGCGCGGCGAGCTCACCGCCGCGGGCCTCGAGGTGGCCGACGTCGTCCGCGGTGAGCCGCAGGCGATGCGGGCGACGCTCGAGCGGATCGCGGCGGACGGGGGAAGGATCGATGCCGTCGCCGCCGGTGAGCGGGCCGGGTCGTGGCTCGTGCTCAGGGAGATGGGAGAGCTGTTCCCCGCCTTGGGCCAGCCGGCGATCGTGGTCCCCGACACGGTCGTATGGCCCGTGTTCCTCAAGTCCGACAACCTTCTCAACATCGCCAACCAGATCGCCGTGATCGCGATCATGGCCATCGGCATGACGATGGTGATCATCACCGGGGGGATCGATCTCTCGGTGGGCAGCCTGGCCGCGCTGGCCGCCGTGACCGCCGCCCTGCTGATCCGCGACAACTTCGGCGGCGTCGCCGCCTCACCGGTCGGCATGACGCTCGCCTGCACCGCCGCGATCGTGGCCTGCGGGCTCCTCGGCGGCGTCTCGGGGGCGGTGATCACGCTGTTCCAGGTGCCCCCGTTTATCGTCACGCTCGCGATGATGCTCGTGGCCAGCGGCCTGGCCTACCTCGCCGCGGCCGGCCAGTCGATCTACCAGATCCCGGAGTCGTTCGTGTGGCTGGGCCGCGGCACGGGCCTGTTTGGCCTGCCGCACGCGGTGACGCTGATGCTCGCGTTGTACGTGGCCGCGCACGTCCTCATGACGCGCACGACGCTCGGCCGCGCGATCTACGCCGTGGGAGGCAATGCCGAGGCGGCACGGCTCTCCGGCGTGCCGGTGCGCCGCGTGCTGCTCTTCGCCTATGTGGCCTGCGGTCTCCTCGCCGGGCTCGGGGGAGTGATTCTCGCGTCGCAACTCAAGAGCGGTTCGCCCACCTACGGCGCGATGTACGAGCTGTATGTGATCGCAGCCGTGGTCGTTGGCGGCACGGCGCTGGCCGGCGGCGAGGGCCGGATCTTGGGCACGCTCGTCGGTGCGCTCATCATCGCGGTGATCCAGAACGGCATGAACCTCGTGGGGATCGAGAGTTACACGCAGAAAGTGGTGCTCGGCCTCGTGATCCTGGCCGCCGTGCTCATCGATCAGCTCCGCCGACGGTGACGCCGTGACCGGGTTTGATTTCCTGTACCATGGGATGGGGGGCCTTGACGGCGGTCCGCCCGGAACGTTGACTGCTCCTATGAACAAATCCCTGCCTCGATCAGCTGGTGTATCGGTTTGTTGTGCCGCGATGGTGTGCATCGCGGCCACGGTGGCCTCGGCGGCCGACGACCTCGTGCTCGCCGACTCCGAGGGCGACTCCTACGGCGCCTGGACGGCGACTCGCGACTTCACCATCTCCAAGCGGTATCTCGCGATTCCGATCAAAAATGGCGCCTCTAAACGGACCGTCACCGCGATCGTGGACGGTAAGCCGGCCGTGGCCAACACGATCGAACTGGCCGACGCCGAGCCCGACTGGTGGGCCGTGATGGACGTGGGGCCGTGGCAGGGCAAGACGATGACGCTCCAGGTGGATCGACTCCCCGCGGATTCGCAGGCGCTCGCCGCGATCGAGCAGACCGACGCGATCAAGGGCGGCGAGGATCTCTATCGCGAACCGCTCCGCGGGCAGTTTCACTTCTCACCCCGCCGCGGCTGGAACAACGACCCCAACGGTTGCGTGTTCTACAAAGGGGAGTGGCACCTCTTCTTCCAGCACAATCCCTACGGCTGGGCCTGGGGCAATATGCACTGGGGCCATGCCGTGAGCCGCGACCTCGTCCACTGGGAGGAACTCGGCGACGTTCTCTTACCCGACGACTTCGGGGCGATGTTCAGCGGCAGCGCGGTGGTGGATCGTGCCAACACCAGCGGCTTCGGCACCGCCGACAATCCGCCGCTCGTGCTCTTCTACACCGCGGCCGGCAACCCGACCGTGCAGTGCATCGCCCACAGCACCGACGGCCGCACGTTCACGAAGTATGCCGCCAATCCGGTCGTCGGCCAGATCACGCCGGGCAACCGCGATCCGAAGGTGTTTTGGCACGAGCCTACGAAGCGATGGGTGATGGTGCTCTACGTGGGGCGGCCGGAAAACGCTCACACGATGGAGTTCTTCACGTCGCCGAACCTCCGCGACTGGACGCCGGCGAGTGTCACCGAAGGGATCAAGGGAACGAACTATCTCTACGAATGCCCCGATTTCTTCGAACTCGCCGTCGATGGCGATCCCGCACGGAAGAAGTGGGTGCTGCTCGGCGCGAACACCGAGTATGCGGTGGGCACGTTCGACGGCACGACGTTCACGGCCGAGGCGACGACACTCCCCGGCCACCGCGGCAGGGGGTTCTACGCACCGCAGTCGTTCAACGACGTGCCCGACGGCCGGCGAATCATGATCGGCTGGTGGCAGACCGAGACGAAGGGGATGCCGTTCAATCAGAGCATGTCGCTGCCGCTCGAACTGGGGCTGAAGCAGACGGCAGACGGCCCGCGGCTCACGTTTGCACCGGCACGGGAGGTTGAGTCGCTCCGGGTGTCGTCGCGGCGCCTGGGAGGCTCGACCCTCGCTCCCGGCGGGCCCAATCCATTGGCGGGCGGTGTGACCGAACTCGTCGAACTTCGCGTTGAGATCGACCCCGGGGCCGCGAAGGAGATCGTGTTTACGATCCGCGGGGCGACGATCGTCTACGACGTCGAGCGGCAGGAGCTCGCGATGAGCGGGCTGCGGGCTCACGCCCCGCTCATCGACGGGCGGCTCGAGATGGCCGTGTTCTGCGATCGCACCGGGATCGAGGTGTTTGCCGCCGACGGACTGTGCTACATACCGCTGCCGTTCCAGCCCCGGGATCTCGATCGGTCGCTCGCCGTCGAGGCCCGCGGCGGGGCCGCCACGATCCACGCGCTCGACGTGCACGAGCTCGACTCGATCTGGTAGGCCCGCGGACGGCGTGAGTTCGGAGCCACGTCACGCCCTGCATGGCTAACACTTCGGTTGGTACCACGTTGGGGGCGGCGTCATCGTGTCGTTGGCGTTGACGTGGGCAAAGTCGCTTCTGCTACGCCATACTGCCGCTTTCGCGTTACGCTGCCGCCTGTTGAAGAAAGGACGCCATGAAGCGACTGTATGCCGGCCTACTCGTGCTCGGCCTCGCCACCGCCGGTGCCGCGGGGGACGATGTTGAGGCGTTGAACGCCGACGCGGCATTCTTCACTGACGCCAGCTGCAGCCAGCTGAAGCCGGGCGTCGCGGTCGCGGACCTGGAGTCGTTCAAGAGCGACCTGCTGAAGGTCGTGGCCGCCGCGATGCTGGACGGGACGTTTGACCGGACGTACCGCGCGGCCAGCTACGAGGCCTATCCATCCTCCCGCCAACTCGCCCGCACGCTGAAGCTGGGAGACGGTTTCAGCCGCTACGAGAACATCACGGGGATCCACCTCGAAGCCGGCGAGCACGTGGTGCTCGTCGGAGACACCGGGGGCAGGGAGATCTCGCTCCTGATTCCCGACTGGATGCGAAAGCCCCCCGCGGGCATCGACCCGACCAAGGATCCCGCCGGCTGGGGCCTGCACCGGCAGACGATCCGCCTCCAGCCGGGCGTCAACCTCATCGAGGTCGAGAAGGGCGGCAATGCCTACGTCGCCTACTTCGACGACGAGGCCGACAAGGCTCCCGCGATGTGCGTGCACTTTCCCACGGGCAAGGTGAACGGTTACTTCGACGCCGCCCGGCACACGAACGCGGATTGGGATCGCCTCCTCGACGAGGCGGTGGGCCCGATCATGGATGCGCGGGGAACGCACATCCAGGTCGCCTATCCCGTCGAATGGTTCAAGACGTTCACCCGCGGCAAGGGCGTGGAGCTCATCCGCAACTACGACACGCTGCTCCACCACCACTACACGTTGATGGGCCTCGTGAAGCACGGCAAGGTGCCGAGGAACCGCATGCTGGCGCGGGTCAACTTCAACTACTACATGTTTCGTGACGGCGACGGAGTGGCCTACCTCGGCGACCCCGGCACCATGCGGATGGTGGCCGACCCGGACGTGGTGATCAAAGGCGACCCGTGCTGGGGCTTCTGCCACGAGACCGGACACGCCCTGCAGATGCGGCAGATCACCTGGGGCGGCATGACGGAGGTCAGCAACAACATCTTCTCGATGTACACGACCACCGCGATGGGCAATCCCAGCCGGCTGGCGGAGCAGAAGCAGTACGCGTCGGCCCGCCGGAACATCATCGAGGCCGGGAAGTCGTTCCTCGCCGACGAGGACGTGTTCGACCGGCTGGTCCCGTTCTGGCAGCTCCACCTCTACTTCACCCGCCACGGCCGGCCCGATTTCTATGCCGACGTGATGGAGGAGATGCGTCGCCGTCCCGATGCGGGCTCGCGGAACGACTCGATCCGCAACCAGTTCGAGTTCGTGAAGATCTGCTGCGACGTCGCCGAACTCGACCTGACGGACTTCTTCGAGAAGTGGGGATTCTTCTGGGTCGGCGAGATCAAGGTCGAGGACTACGGCCTCTACCGCTTCACGATCACGCAGCAGATGGTGGAAGACGCCAAGGCATCCATCGCCGCGAAGCACTACGAGAAGCCGACCGACGATCTCACCTTGATCGGGGACTAGCCGCCGGCCGTCACCCGTCCCCCATCTTCCCCATCGTCGGCGGCGCACCGCGAAGGATAGGTCGGCCAATGGCATCAACTGCCGGGGTTGATCGGGCGGGATCCGGACGCTGGCGTCCACCGAGAACCCACTGAATCCTCGCGGCCGTGCCCATCGACCGCCTGCGGCATCGCTAGGGCACGACTCGCGGAAGCGTCACGGTCACCTCGCCGCTGTACATCGACTTCGGATCGCCTCGCTCGGCCAGCGTGTGGGCGAGCGTGCCGATCGTCCGGCGGACGGCCTGTGACACGATCGGCCGGCCCGCCGAGGTGATCGCCACCGGCTGGTCGAGATCGACCATGTCGTCGTTCAAGAGCACCCTGACCCTCTCCACCTGCTCGCTCACGAC
>JBJTOU010000175.1:0-3934 GCA_046074725.1 Planctomycetia bacterium | reverse complement strand
GTCGGCGAAGGCATCGAGCATGCGCGGGTTCGGCACTTCGAGCAGCGTGGCACCCGGATGCAAGCCGTCGCGCCGCGGAAATGCCACGCGGGCCAGGGCCGCCACGCGGCCGGCCCGGGGCACGGCCGGCAGGGGCGGCATAGCGAATACCTGCCGCGTGATCCTCGCCCGTGGCATCGCCGACTCGTTACGGACGATCGTGATGGCTGGCATCGAAGGACGCGGCGGCGGTGTGGCGGCGGGAAGTGGCTGGCCTGCCGGCACGAGTCGGTGATCGTCCCCCGTGCGTTGCGAGGGCGACCAGTTGTGCAGGAACTCGGTCAGTGGCAGGCTCGCGGGTGGCGTGGCGGGCAGCACGAAGAACTCGACGGCCAATCGGTCGAACGTGCGGCGCGGGAACACGCCGACTCTGCCCATGTCCAGCGGCGAACAGAGCAGTTCCATGTCGCCCTCCATCGCGGTGCCGGGCTCGCCGACCTTGCCCCAGCCGTGGAGGAGAGGGGTGTTGCACCGCTGCGCGATGCCGACGGCCCGGGCGCGGGCCGTCGCCGAGTCGGCCGGTGGGATGTCGATCGCCCCGTCGACGGCCATCAGTCGCGGATGCCCGGCGACGGCCGCCGCCGGATCGAGCCGCCGGTCGGCGAGCTGCTCGAGAGAGCCGCTGCCTGCCCGAACGGCTGCCAGAGGCGCCGACTCGATGACCGTGCGGCCTGCCAGGGCGAGATCCAGGGCTGTGAGAACCGTGAGCCCGAGGGCCACGCCGGGAGTGGCGGCATCGGCCCTGTCGAGGATCACGGTCGAGGCAGCTGCCGATGCGATCGCCAGCAGGCCCCCGAGGGCGATGAGTGGGCGATCGGCGGCGGGCGCGGCGAAGCAGGCCGCGAGCGTGGCTGCTACGGTGCAGGCGGTAACGCCGCCCACGAGGCGTCGCCGGAGCGTGCGATCGGTTGTTTGCAGGGCGTCGAAGCCCACGGCGGCGAGTTGACCACCAGCGAGGGAGTAGCACGAGAGCCACTTGCCGGGGGAGCGAAAGCCCGCGTAGCCGGGCACGAACGTGGTCAGGAGCCATGCCACGCCGCCCACCTCGTCGCCCGGTTCGTAGAAGCTTGGCGGCGTGCCCGCTGCCACCCAGGCCCCGGCATGCCGCAGGGCGCCAGCCAGTCCAAAGCCGCCGAGGCTTGCTGCGTATGAGAAGGCAGCGATGCAGGCCCAAGCGACCGTCGCCGCCGACCATGGCCTGCGGGTGAGGGCGACAATCGCGCAGGTGAGAGGCAGGATGCCGGCGTAGAGCGACGCCACCCAGACATCCGCCTCGAGGCCTGCGGCGACGGTCCAGCGGTCGTGCAGCGGGCCCGCGAGCGTCGGGTTCACCAGATCGAGCAGTCGCCACGGGGCCACGCTGAAGCGATAGATCTGGTGATAGAAGCTCGCCTCCGCCGGTGGGCGGCCGACGATGACGTCGGCCCACCTCGCCCGCACGGCGGGATCAGGATCTGCGAGGCAGCGGGGCAGGTCCCAGACCGACACCGGATAGGCGTCGGCATACCGTGTGGTGGTGGCCATGAACTCGGACGTGAGGGCGATCTGCGGCCATGCCAGGGCCGCCGCGACGGCGGCACTCGTGGCCAGGCGGCCGAATGCCGGGACGACGGCGAGCGGCCGATCGCTGTGGTGTGGCCGCACAAAGGCCGCTCGGATCGCGAGCACGATGCCGGCCAGATACGCCGCCTGGGGATCACCGGCGAGGATGGCGCATGCCAGCGACACCGCGAGGCCGAGCATGTCGGCGACCGACCAGCGGATGGTGAGTCGCGTGCCGAACCGCACCGACCATGCCAGCCAGGCGGCTCCTGCGGCGATGTTGGGGTGGTAGGCCTGAAAGGCCACGCTCCCGCAGAAGGCGTAGGCTAGCCCCGCCACAGTCGCTGCGGCAGGCGAATGGCCTGCATCGCGGGCGATGCCTGCCGCTGCCCAGCCGGCAAGCACGAGGTGCGTCACCACGATGACCGTGGTCGCGGCGCCTGCCGGGAGCAGCACGGCGGCGATGATGTTCGGAGGATAGAAAACACCGGCCACGTTCATGCCGGCGAGCGGCTGTCCGCCATTGAGCAGCGGGTTCCAGAGCGGCACGCTGCCCGATCGCCACTCGCGGCCGGCGAGCTCGACCAGGCCGGGAAACGTGTGGACCGCATCCCGCCACGCAAACACGCGATCGCCGAGCAGGGCGTCGCCGCAGAGGCAGGCGACGGTGAGCCCCAGGCAGATGGGCATCACCCACAGCGGCGACGCGGGCAGGAGACGTTGCGGCATACGGATGGTCGTGCTCCGGCGCGGCACCCCCGCTTCGCGCGATTGTGGCCCGATCCGCAAACGTCGTCGAGTCGTCGCATCCACCCTTTAGAGGGGTTTTGGGAGGTGCCCGCCACTTCGGTCGATATTTTGGCTGGATCCTCGCGTTTGGGCGGTCTTTGCGGTATACCCGAGGTCGTCAGGGGTTTCCGTCGGGAAAAATTCTCGAAACTCTAACGATCCTTTCATGGAGCGGTAACGTACCGCCCCTACAAATCGATGGTGCGAGATCCGAACCCACGCCGGGTCTGATCCCGCAGTGACTCCCCCTCAAGAAGGAACTTCCTCATGGCCCGCTCCTCGAATCTCGGCCGGCGTGGTTTCACGCTCGTCGAACTGCTGGTGGTCATCGCGATCATCGGCGTGCTGGTGGCGCTCCTGCTGCCGGCGCTGTCGTCCGCTCGTTCTGCCGCGAATGCCTCGGGCAGTGCGAACAATCTCTCCGGCTTCGGCCGTGGCTTCGAGCTCTACGCGACCAACAACAATGGCGTGTACTCGTCGGGTGCGTTCGACCACTGCCGCGACGGCGACATTCGCCAGTATGGCTGGGTGGCCGACCTCATCAACTCGAAGGTCTCGCAGCCGGGCAAGGCCCTCGACCAGGGCAACCGGAACAAGGTGAGCGAGAAGGTGGGCGACTACATGGGTGCCAAGCTCGGCTCCGGTGGCACCAAGGATCTCACCGGTGCAGGTCATGCCAGTGGGCGGTGGGAGTCGACCCTTGCGGCGTACTCCGACATCAGCGGCGAGACGTTCTTCGGCGGTGATGCCGACTCCAAGGAAGTCTGGGACGCTGGCTTCAACACCAACTACGCCACCACGTGGCACTTCAGCCGTGGCGATCCGTCGGCCACCGACGGCTATTCGTCGGGTGCCAAGGGCCTGGCCGATGGTGATGGTCCGCTGTCGAGCAACCACGTCAATCAGGGCAGCACGACGGCCGCTCGTGTGGCGCTCATGGGCCCGGCTCGGGCTGGTGACGGCGCCGACGCCCTCGTCGTCAACGGCGGCTCGGCCGGTGTGTCGATGGCGATCATGAACGCGTTTGCGGGCAATCCGATCGTGAAGGCGAACGACCTTCTGGTCGAGAGCTTCAACGACGGCATGAACGTGACCGTCAGCGGCTCGGTGGTGGGCTCGGGTTCGGCGACCGTGAGAATTCACGAGTTCAACGACATCGAGCCGATTCATCAGCCGAAGGATCGCTCGGGCACCGGCGGCAATGCGCCGATCCTGTTCGCCGACCTCCACGTCGAGAAGGTGCAGGACACGGTCACCTCGGGTTCGACCGAGAAGGCTGGCGTGGGCGACGGCTACATCGGGAACGGCGTGATCCGGGGTAGTGATGGTAAGATCACGTCGGTGGTCTCCGGCCCGCTGGGCTACCAGGAGATCGCGGATTCGATCTGGGTGCGGCGGCTCCGCAACCAGCAGACGGCGTCGGGCAGCGTGAACGAGTGACGCCCTCGGGTTGCTGACCAAAGGTTTCATGCCGCGGCCCCCCTCGGGCGGCCGCAGTTTTTTCTTTTCGGTGGACGGCGCGAGAGCCCAAGACCAGAAAGGCACACACCCCCACCCCCACCAC
>JBJTOU010000174.1:0-21790 GCA_046074725.1 Planctomycetia bacterium | reverse complement strand
CCCTCCGACTTGTCGTAGAGCCGGGGTTGCCCTCACTGTCCGGGTGCACATGGGCACGCCTCGTGTCGGCCGAGAAGGGCCATGACCTGCAGTGGCTCGTCGACACTGGCGGCGACATTCCTGCGGACGATGTGGACCGAGCTGTTGGATGGGATCGGCATCCCGCTTGAGCTCCAGGATGAGCCGAACCGGCTCTTTCAGATCGCTCTCGTTGCGGATCGCGGAAATCCCCTTGATCCGATCGTCGCTGACCAGTTCGGCAATCTTCTCCTCGATCGCGTCACGGGTTTGCTGGTAGGGAATCTCGGTGACGACGATGCGGTGACGGTTCTTGCCGAATTCCTCCACATGGGCCCTCGCCCGGAGCGTGATCGTGCTGCGGCCCGTAAGGTAACCGCGCACGAGCGTCTCGCGGCCCATCACGATGCCCCCCGTCGGAAAGTCGGGGCCCGGAACGATCTCGAGAAGCTCGGCCATCGACAGAGCGGGGTTGTCGATCAGCGTTACCAGCGCCCTGCAGACCTCGCCTAAATTGTGCGGCGGGATGCTCGTCGCCATGCCGACGGCGATCCCGCCGGCACCGTTGACGACGAGGTTCGGAAACCGGCTCGGGAGCACCACCGGCTCGGTGTTCCGCTCGTCGTAGGTCGGCACGAAGTCGACGGTGTCGAGCTCGAGATCGTCGAGCATGAGCGACGCGATCGACGACAGTCGGGCCTCGGTGTACCGCATCGCCGCGGCGGGCAGGCCGGCGATCGAGCCGAAGTTGCCCTGCTTGTCGACGAGGACATGCCGCATGTTCCATTCCTGGGCCATGCGCACGAGCGTGGGGTAGATCACACTCTCGCCGTGCGGGTGGTAATTGCCGCTGGTATCACCGGAAATCTTGGCGCACTTCACCCGTGCCGCGCCGGGCGAGAGATTGAGGTCGTTCATCGCGACGAGGATCCGCCGCTGCGATGGCTTGAGGCCGTCACGGACGTCGGGCAGCGCACGGCTGACGATCACGCTCATCGCGTAGGTCAGGTAGCTGTCCTTGAGTTCCTGTTCGATCGGCAGCTCGATGAGCCGCCCACCAGCGCTGTCGCGAAGTCCTCCGGTATCGGCCCCATCGGCGGGGCCGCCACCCGTTGCGTTGCCGTCGCCCGCCGAATCGATCTCGTCTGCCAAGGGCCGCTCTCCCACCTCGAGGAAGCCCGGTCCGAATGCGGCCGGGGATGCTTGAACATACCCGTGCCACGCAGACGGTCAACCGGTTGCAAGTCACGACGGCCCAGGGGTTTCCGCACGGTGAAATGGCTTGACCGCCGGTCGCCGCCCCCCTACTCTCCCGCCCCCTTCGCCGGCCCTTCGTCTTTCCCTCGTTCGCAGGTTTCGAAATCGATGATGCCGCGACGGTTTCATGGATGGATCGTCCTCGCCGCGGCGGCCTGCGTGCTCCTGACGCGGCTCGGCGCGGCCCCCTTATGGGATGACGACGAGCCGAAAAACGCAGCCTGCTCGCTGGCGATGCTCGACACCGACGACTGGGTCGTGCCGATGTACAACGGCCGCCTTCGTACCGAGAAGCCGCCGCTGGTGAACTGGATACAGATCATGGGGATGGCCTTCTTCGGACGGACGGAGTGGGGTGTGCGGATCGGGTCGGCCGTGCTCACGATCGGCACCTGCCTCCTCACGTGGCGAATCGGTCTCGTCCTTTTCTCTCCGCAGGTCGGCCTCATGGCAGGGCTTGCGATGTCCACATGCCTGTGGACCGCCGTCGGTGGCCGGGCATCGACCCCCGACGCCCCGCTGGTCTTCTGCACGACCCTCACGCTCTTCCTATTCGCCCGAGATGCCGCAGTTTGCTCCTGTCGTGGCCCGTCCGGAGTGCGGCTGTCCCGACTGACCGCGGTCGCGATCGGCGCAGCGTGCGGCGCCGCCGTCCTGACGAAGGGGCCGATCGGTTTCCTGCTTCCGGCCACGGCCTGCGCCGCGTTCGTGGCATGCCGCGGAGCCTCGGCATCGGGAGTGACGATTCGCGACCTGATCCGAGGCCTCAGGCCTCTCGTGATCACGGCGACGGCGCTGGCCGTGGCGCTGCCCTGGTATGCCTGGGTGGCTCTTCGCACCGATGGCGCCTGGCTCCGAGGCTTCCTGCTCGTTCACAATGCCGGCCGCTTTGCGGCACCGATGGAAGGGCACTCGGGATCGCTCCTCTACTATCCGACCGTCCTGGCGATCGGGATGTTTCCATGGTCGATCGTGCTCGGCCTCGTGCTCGTGCATGCCGTCGCCGTACTTCGCGGCACCGATGCCACGAAGCGCCGCAGCATGCTGCTTCTCGTCTGCTGGATGGCCGCGTGGCTGGGCCCGCTGTCGATCGCTGCCACGAAACTTCCCGGCTACATCTGGCCCGCCTACCCGGCCCTGTCGGTCGCCACCGCCGTCTTTCTCGACGCCTGTACCCGTCGCGACGTGCCCTGGCTCGATGGCATCTGCATGCAACGAGTCTCCGTCGAGACGGCCATGCGGCTGGGCTGGTGCTTTCTGGCCGGAGGAGGACTCATCATCGCCATCGGCCTGCCCGTGGTCGCCGGTCTCTGGGCCCCGGGCAGCGAGTGGCTCGGCCTCATCGGTCTCGTTCCGATGATCGGCGCCGCCATCGGTTGGCGTTTTTCATCGTCGGGCAGACCGGGAGCATCGATCCTCGCACTGGCCGCAAGCGCATGCCTTCTGACGACGCTCATGGCCTCCGTGGCCGCACCGTGCATCGGGCGCCGGGCGTCGCCGCGGACTCTCTTCGCCAACGCTCATGCCACGGAACGGTCTGCTGGGGCTCTGGCCGCCTATCCGCATCCGGCACCGAGCCTGGTCTTCTATGCCGGCGGCGCGGTGGAATGCCTCGCCAGCGCCACCGACGTGGCCATGCACATTGCCTCACGGGACGATGCCAGGATCGTCGTGGATGCGACGGTTTTCGACGAGATCGGCCATGCGATCCCCGCCACGCATGGGGTGATCGCGCGGGTCGACACGATCTCGGCCGGATCACTCGTGCTCATCGGTCCGGACGCTTCGCCGCGGGTCGCGTTGCACGACGGTGTCCCCTGACTCCCGACGGCGACGCCCAGGCGTAGCACCTATTTCGCCAGCTCGGCCTCGATGGCCGCGATCAGTTCCGGAGCGTCGGGCGATACGTGGGTCTTGAACCGCCCTGCCACCGCACCGTTGCGGCCGACGAGGAACTTCTCGAAGTTCCAGCCAACCTCGCCATTCGGCTCGGCCGTCTCGGTCAGGACCTTGTAGAGCACGGCCTTCGAGGGGCCCTTGACGGTGATCTTCGAGAACATCGGGAAGGTCACGTTGTATTTCGTGCTGCAAAATTCCTTGATCTCGCCATCGCTTCCGGGCTCCTGCGCACCAAAGTCGTTGGCTGGAAATCCCAGGACGACCAGCCCCTTGTCCTTGTAGGTGTCGTACAGCTTCTGGAGACCGGCGTACTGCGGCGTGGCGCCGCACCGGCTGGCCACGTTGACCACCAGGACGACCTTGCCCTTGTAGCTCCCGAGGTCGACATCCGAACCGTCGATGGCCTTCATGGTCCCGGCGAGCGGCAGATCGGCCCGGGCGACGCCCATGAAGAGGGCGGCGCAGCCGCAGATCGCAAGAGCCGAGCAAAGCATTTCCTTCGTCATGGTCGCGGATCCTCCGGTCGTCAGGGGGAGTCGAATCGATACCGAAAAAGGCGGTCCGCCGGAACACCCGGCACGCCTCATGATATCCCGGGCGGCCACCGGGAGGAGACCGCAAACCAACCCGACAGCGAGAGGATCACGATCCCGATTGCGAGGAAGGCGGCTCCCCAGGAACTCCGCTGCACTCGCACCCCCCGCAGCCCGCGTCGCAGCCGGCCGCAAAACTCCCCCCATGCGTCCGTGCCAGGGCGTTCGCCCCCCGCCACGATGCTGACTGCCCGAGTCGGTCCATGCGGCTCGATCCGCACCTCGAAGCGGCGGGCCGGCAGGGCGGCCGTGCTTCCAGCCCAGCGCGCGGATGGATCGAGACTCGACACCACGTCGGCCATGAGCGGTCTGAGTTGATCGACCGTGATGTTGTAGATCACCAGCCGCGGCCGCGAGACGAGGGTGGCCGCGGCCACCCCCAACGCGAAGAGCATGAGCAGCAGGATCGCGCTCCATGGGGTGCTCCCCGTCATCGGCTGCACGAGCGCCAGTGGCCCGACGATCACCAGCCCGGCCGCCGCTGCGCCGAGCATCGTCCAGTCCCACCCCCGCGAGAGCATCAGCGGGCGGCGGCGCAGATGGATCATACCGAGCAGCACAAGGTAGCTCCCCAGCGGCACAAAGGCCGCCCAGAGCGGGATTCCATCGAGGAGGGGGATCATCGCCGCGGCCTCGTGACGCCCGTCATGCGTTCCATGCCATCCAGACGAGAAACGCGAGCCAGCAGAGTTCGGCCGCCCATGCGACGGCCAGCCAGCCGTGCCGCAGTGGTTTCCGGTGCATCATCCGCTCGGGCATCGACCCTCCTCATCCGCCTTCTGGCGCCACGAACGAAACATCCCTCGAGAAGGCCTCGGCGAAGTCATAGACGCCGTGGAAGTCCTCCCGCTTGTCATGCCGCGTCTTGCGCATTTGGCCGATGTCGATCATATTGAAGACCAGTTCTCCGAAATCATCGGTGGTCTTCAGCCCCCATGTCGCCAGCACGGTGCGGGCCAGATAGCCGTATTGCTGAAGCGCGTAGTGCCTTGCCGCCTCGCAGAGTTCCTGACCGGTCAGGTGACGCTCCGATCGACGGCGTTGCGATCGCCCAGTCTTGGGTCTTGACCCGGCCGCCGGATCCGCTTCCCTTCCACGAATCGGTTCCAATTCCTCGGCCGGAGGCTCCTCTCCCAGGCCGAGCGTGTCCTGGGCGAACGAGAGCGCCTCGAGGATGAAGAGGTATGCGTCGAGGGGGTAGCGGCGATCGCGCGCCAGCAGATGGGCGAGCGGGTGGGACGGATCGACGAGCGGCATCGGTGCCTCGGGAAGCGAATGATTCGCCTTCGAAGTATACAGAGTCCGGGCGAGCCGATGATCCCGCCCTCCGGCGGCCCTTACCCTGCCTTGGGCAGCACCACCGGGCCGGCCGATCGCTGAGGCGGCGGACCCCCTCCCGAAGCATCCTCGACGATGAACGTGTAGCCGAGCGGCGTCACCGGTCGGGAGAAGTCGCGGATCAAATCGAGCCCCCGGTCGATGAGGCTCGTCTTCGGATCGAATTGGTAGACATCTCGGTCCTGGCCGCCCGGCTTGTAGATCTGGATGGCGAACGGCATCAGGTCGCGGGATTGGAGGATCAGCTCCACCTTGGAAAAGTTGGCGGCGTCGGACTGGAACCGGGGCAGCGCCTCGAGCCACACCTGGTCCGCCGCGCCCGCCGGCGTGATGATCCGCATCGCGTACCGCTTCCGGAGCGTCTCGGCCTTGGCGCCGAAGACGAAGGGGAGCGGGCCGTCGCTGATAGCCTTGCCACGCATTTCCGGTGGCAGTTTCGTCTCGCGAAGCTGTCGCTCCGCATGACGAAACTCATAGATGCTCGTGCCATTGCAGACCCAGTGCTCGCCGGCATCGCCGGCCCGAGGCTCATACCGCCGGGTCTCCGGGTTCCACTGCTTCGACTTCGTCACGCGGAAGAGCCCCTTGTCGGGCGACGCATACTTGATCTCGCCGCTGCTCTCGGCAAAGGCTAATGGCTCCCCCGATCCGGCCGTCGGGCTCCATGCGTTGTATTCCCACTTGTGGAAACCACACGCCCATGTGCTCACCGACGCATTGCGGGTTTCCCAGGCGGCAAGCAGCCGGTCGAGCGCCACCTGTTGCTCGGGTGAGAGCTGAGGAAAGGCCGGCGCCGCGGGCCGTTGCTGGCCGGCCGGCGATGGGGGAGCTGCCGGCCCGCCCTGCTGGGCGACGGCTCCTCGGGCGGCGAGGCACGCCAGCACCGCACACACGAGCTGTCTCCGCCTTCCCGTCACCATGCTCGCCACTCGCACGAAACAACTCCTCGCACGTCCTCGCACGTTGCCGGGATACCGGCGGTCCGATGCTGCGGGGGACTTTAGCAGCAGGCATCTGCGGGAGCGAGGCCGTTTGGGACGTCGATTCATGGTCAAAAATGAGCCTCTCCGTCACCCGAGCCCGACGGCAATCGCTACGCTGTGGGACGGAAGCCTCACCATGACCACGAGCCTCGAACAGGTCGACGCCGCCGTCATCGTCGCCTTGTCGCTCGAGGCTTCGCCCATCTGCGACCTCCTGTCGGGCCTTGTCCGCCTCCGGGGCACCGCGGCGAAGATCGCCGTCGGCACGATCGGCGCTTCCACGGTGGCGGTGGTCGAGGGGGGTGTCGGACGTGCTGCGGCCGAGCGTGCGACGCTGCTTGCGATCGACGGGCATCGGCCGCGACGGATCATCGCCGCCGGCCTGTGCGGGGCTCTCGACCCGGCGCTGCCCCGCGGCACGGTCGTCGTGCCGTCTCGACTTGTTCGCGTCGGCACGTCGGAAGCACGGCCGGTCGAACCGTTGCCCGGAGTCGACGCCTCCTCCGGGGCCTCGGTGGTCACCATGCTTCTCACAGGAGACACCGTCGTCGGCACGCCCGAGGCCCGACGTTCGCTCCGCGAGACGACCGGTGCGGCGGCGATCGACATGGAGTCCTGGTGGGTCGCCGGCATCGCCGCCGAGGCCGGCATCCCCTGCCACGTCGTCCGCGCGGTAAGTGACTCGGCCACCGACACGATCGCCCAGGACGTGGCCGCTCTGGCCGCGATCACGAATCCCGCCCGACAGGCCGGCGCAGCGATGCGGCTCGTATGGCGGCGTCCATCGGCCATCGGCGAACTCGCCGAACTCCGCGAATCGGCCCACCGGGCCGCCGAACGCTTGGCCGACTCTCTCGTTCGATCACTCGCTGCAACGTCCCCGATGCGCGGCTGACCCTTCATCGAACGAGCTTCGGGGTTGGCAGGATTCCCGAAGCGAACGTCCGACAACGCGGTGCGGGCACCCCCGGAGCGGGTTTCTCGAATGGCAAGGCCCCCTACGACACGCGTCCCGCCGCGGCACGCAGTTCGCCGAGTTCGCGGGCGAAGCCACCGGAGAGGATCGGAAACCGACACCATGTCTTCGGGTCGAGATTCTCATCGTCGAGGTGATAGCAGGGAGCGTAACGTTCCCGCTTCCACTGGTTCCGGCTCCAGAGCGTGAAGAACCGCTCGACCCACTCGGCCAGCCGCCGAGCATCATGCTGGGGAAACATCGTCTTCATCCGCTGCCAGACCTCGACGGGCATCTGCTTGTCACGGATGCCACACCGCTCGATCGCGTCGAGCACGTCGTAGGGCATCAGGTCTCCCTCGTCGGTTTGTCCGGAACCGGCAGGGCGGAGCTCGGCCGTCGGCGCCTGGGCGTTGACGGCGTCCAGTTCGGGAATCGGCCCGAGCCCCTCGGGGCCGACGGTCTCCAGCCACCGCAGCCACCGCCTCAGGAAGGCCTTGTCGATACCCGCGATCGGCGCGAGGCCGCCGGAGGTGTCGCCATCCATCGTCGCGTAGCCGACCGCCGCTTCCGACCGATTGCTCGTCGAGACGAGGAGCGCGCCGGTGACGTTGGCGAGCATCCAGATACCGGGCGACCTGGCGCGGGCCTGGATGTTCTGCATCGCGATGTCGTCACGAGACCACTCAAGCGGCCGGCCGATCGCGCGGGCCACCTCCTCGGAGTACGCCCGCACCATCGGCTCGACGTCGAATTCGTGAAACCTCGCGCCAATCGCGTCGGCGACGCGACGGGCCGCGTTCCGCGTCACGGGACCGGAGTGTGCGGTCGACTGATAGACGCATGTCAGCACCGCGGCCACGAGCGACGCCACGTCGCGGAAGCCGTGGGGCGGTATGACGCCCGCACGGGCAGCCGCCTCCGCCACCGTGAGTTCACGGGCAGCAAACCGCATGGCGATGGCGATCAGGCAGGCCACGGCCGACGAATCGGCGCCACCGCTCGCCGAGACGACGAATCCCTTCGCACGGCTCTTCCGCATCGAGTCGAAGAGGCCGAGCGATACGGACCGTGCGAATTCCTCTTCCTTGCAATGGCTGCCGTGCTCCCATCCATCGCGGGCATCGCCGGTTCCGTCAGCCTCGTGCGGCTCGACCATGGGAAGCGCGAATGAAACCGCTACGCATTCGGCCGGGTCGGTTTGCAACCGTTGCTCCAGGGAGAGCCTCGCCTGCGCGAGCCTCGCCGCATCGAGATCGACGACGGCCGCGGCGATGGTCCGATCGGAGAACGAAAAACGCCGCGACGCCGCCACCATCCGCCCGCCGGAGGCGACGAGCACGCCGCCGTCGTAGATGGCCCTCCCCGCCTCGTTGCCGAGCAGGTTGGAGTAGACATAGCTCGCCCCGAACGCCCGCGATCCCTCCAGCACGAACCGCCGACGGATCTCCTCCTTGCCGAAGGCGAAATGGCTGGCGGACGGATTGAGAATCACGTCGACGCCCCGGGCCGCGAGCGCCGCTCCGGGGCGTTCGGCGGCCCAGGCGTCCTCGCAGATCTCGAAGCCGATTCGCACGCCGCCGCAGTCGAAACGGAGGTCACCGATTGGAATCGGCCCGCGCGTCGTCGCGACGGTGGCGCGCCTTCCCTTCGGCCATGGCCGAAACCATCGTGGCTCGTAATGAATCCCCTCGCCGGCAAGATGCTGCTTGGCGACGATCCCCGCGATCGCGCCATCGGCCACGAGCGCCGCCGCGTCATAAACACCGCTCTCAAACCATACCGGTAGGCCCACGGCCACGATGACACCCTCCGTCGCCGGCACGATCTCCTCGAGCACGCGCCAGGCTGTCCGATGCACGCCGGGCGACTGGAACATGTCCTCGCAGCCGTAGCCCGAGATGCAGAGTTCCGGAAGGCAGAGGATGCCGATCCCCTGCTCCTTCGCGGTGGCGATGGCAGCGAGGATCCGGTCGCGGTTGCCGCCCCAGTCGAGTGGCGTCTGGTTGAGGGCGATGCCGCCGATGCGGATCAGGTGCATGGGGCGGCATCAACCCTGGGAGGGTTCTTCAAGATACGTGTAGCCCCCGAGCCCTTCCTCATAGAACTTGAGAAACTGGCCCGCCTCGCCGTCACCGATGCGGCCGTCACGGACGGCCTGCTCGATCGAGACGCGGAGGTGCTGCACGAGCTGGTCGGGCTCGTATTCGACGTAATCGAGCACCTCGCGGACGGTGTCTCCCTTGATCACGGCATCGACCACCGCCTCGCCGCGGGCGTCGGTGCTCACGTGAACCGCGTTGGTGTCGCCGAACAGGTTGTGAAGATCTCCCAGGATTTCCTGGTACGCGCCGATGAGGAACGCGCCGAGGTAGTAGGGCTCGTTCTGCCAGGCATGGAGGGGGAGCGTGCGCTTCACATCGCGGCGATCGATGAACTGATCGATCTTGCCGTCGGAATCGCAGGTGACATCACCGAGCACGGCGTTGCGGCAGGGCCGTTCGTTGAGCCGATGGATCGGCATAACGGGAAAGAGCTGCTTGATGGCCCAACTGTCGGGCAGCGACTGGAAGAGCGAGAAGTTGCAGAAGTAGGTGTCCGACAGCGCGGCCGACAGCGGCTCCAATTCCTCCGGGACGAATTCCAGTTGCTTGGCGAGCTTGGCGATCTTCCTGCAGATCGACCAGTAGAGATTCTCGGCCGCCGCCCGCTGGTCGAGCGGCAGATAGCCGCTGGCGAAGAGGCTCATCGCCATGTCGAGCGACTGCTGGGCGTCGTGGTAACTCTCGAGCACGTTGCGGACATTGATCGCCTGGTAGGTCTCCAGGAGGTCGTGCAGCGGCTGCTCCGCGTCGGGCTGCAGGTCGCAGACCTCGCCATTGCCACTCTGCTCCGACACGCCGAGCACACTGAAAATCAGCATGCTGTGGTAGGCGACGACGGCCCGACCACTCTCGGAAATGATCGTCGGGTGCGGCACACCCGCCTCGTCGCAGGCGTTTTGCACGTGGTAGACGACGTCGTTGGCATATTCCTGCAGGCTGTAGTTCACGCTCGATTCGAAGTTGCTCTGCGACCCGTCGTAGTCGACTCCCAAACCACCACCGACGTCGAGATACCGCAGGCCGGCCCCGCGCTTCACCAGTTCGGTGTAGACCCGCGAGGCCTCGTTGAGCGCCGCCTTGATGTGGCGAATGTTGGTGATCTGGCTCCCCTGGTGGAAGTGCAAGAGCTGGAGGCAGTCCTCCATGCCCAGGCTGCGGAGCAGGTCGAGCCCCTTCATCAGTTCACTGACCGAGAGACCGAACTTGCTGCGATAGCCCCCCGACGACTGCCAGCGCCCGCTGCCCCGTGTCGCCAGCTTCACCCGCATGCCGATCCGCGGCCGCACCCCTACCCGCTCGGCGCATTCGAGGATCAGCTGAAGCTCCGAAAAGCGTTCAACGACCGGGATGATCTGCCGGCCGATCTTGTGGGCCAGCATCGCCATCTCGATGAACTCGGCATCCTTGAACCCGTTGCAGATGATCGGCGTGTCGTTGTCGGTCAGAGCGATCACGGCGAGGAGTTCCGGCTTGCTGCCCGCCTCGATGCCGAACCGATGGGCCTTTCCGAACCGCAGCACCTCCTCGACCACCTGTCGCTGCTGGTTGACCTTGATCGGATAGACGCAGCAGTAGTCCCCCCGGTAGCCACTCTCCTTCATCGCCGCCGTGAAGGCGCCCTGGATCTCTCCGAGGCGATGCTCGAGGATCTCGGCGAAACGGAGCAGGATCGGGAGGTCGATGCCTCGCTTCTGCAGCCGATCCACGAGCTGCTTGAGATCGATTCCCTTCGTCGGATTCTTGTCGGGGTGAACGAGCAGCGTCCCGTTGGGCCCCACTGAAAAATAGCCGTTTCCCCACCGGGAAACCTCATAGAGATCGGCCGCGTCGGCACAACTCCATGCCTCAACGTCGAGGTCGACGGACATCAGCGCTGCTCCGCGTGGAAAGGGAACTGGGCGTCTGCCACCGACGCCTTCCGAGGATTTCTGTGATCACAATAGAGACTTGGAGAGGCCGCTGCCAAGAGCCATCCTCGGCCGGTCGAGCCACCCTCCCATACCGCGCGGTGTCATTCAGCCGAAGAGCTCCTTGATCACGCGGCCTGCATTGGCGATTTTCATCGGCCGACCGTTCTTGGCCGTGAACGTCGTCTCCAACGAGATGCCCAGTGCGTGGAGCACGCTGGCCATCACATCCTGCGATGTGTAGGGCTCCGTGACGACCTCCTTGCCATCGGAACTCGTCTCGCCGACGGCCAGCCCCCGCTTGAAGCCGGCGCCACCGACCACCACGCTCCAACTCCGAGCCCAATGGTCGCGACCACCGCCGCCGTTGATGTTCGGCGTCCGGCTGAACTCGCCCATCCAGATGATCGCCGTGTCGTCGAGCATGCCTCGCTCGGCCAGGTCAGCCACCAACGCGCTCATGGCCTTGTCAAGTTCGGGGAGCTTTCGATCCGCGAGCGTGGGGAAGATGTCGGCGTGGTTGTCCCAGCCGCCAAGATCGACCTCGACGAACGGAACTCCCGACTCGATCAGCTGCCGCGCGAGCAGGCAGCCGCGGCCGAAGCCGGTCTTCCCGTATCGCTCCTGCACGGCCTCCGGTTCCTTCGCCACCTTGAAGGCCGTCATCTGATCGCTCGACATGAGTTTCACGGTCTTATCGACGACCTTGGCATGGTCGTCGGCCGACATCCCCCGCTTCTCGCCGATGAACTTCTTCTCGATGCTCGAAAGCATCTCCAACCGGGCTGCGAGCCTGGCCGGGTCGAGCCCCATGTCGAGGTTTCGCACGTTGCCGTTGGAGTCCACCACGAACGGCGCCCATGTCATCCCCAGGAAGCCCGGTCCGACGCTGCCTCCTCCCACGGAGACGAACGGGGGTATCTCCAGATCGGGCACGTGGTCGACGAGTTCGTGGGCCACGACGGCACCGTAGCTGGGGTGCTCCACGTTGGGATTAGGAACGTAGCCGGTATGCATGTAGTAGCGGCCGCGCATGTGGTCGGCCTCGCGGGTGCTCATCGACCGTACGATCGCCATGTGATGCATCTGCTGGGCCATCAGCGGCATGTGCTCGCTGATCGCCACCCCGTCGGCGGAGGTCGAAATCTGCTTGAATGGCCCCCCCGTGGGCGCGCCGGGCTTGAGGTCCCAGATGTCCATGGTGCTCGGTCCGCCCCCCATCCACAGCAGGATCGCCGCCTTGTGCCGCTTCCGCATGTCGGGCGCGTTGGCGAGGATCGAATTGGTGAACGTCGTCGCCGGCGCCGCGAGGGCCGCCGCTCCGGCGAGGTGGCTCATGAAATGCCGACGGGTCATGTCGTCGGGAATGGGATGGCATCGGCTCACGGTGGCCTCCTTCGCGGACGGGGGCAGCGGTCAGTGGATCAGGATGAACTCGTTTGAATTGAGGACGGCCCACCAGATGTCCTGCAGGGAGCCGATGGCGTCACCCTTGCGGGAAAGCATGATGGCATTCGCCACCTTGATTTCGCCCGGTGAAGGCTTCCGCGCGAGGGCCGCGAGGTAGAGATCTTCGATCTTCGACGCGTTCTTCGCGTTTGACTGGGCGACCTCGTCGAGGAAGCCACCCTTATCGACCGACGTCGCCGTCTTGATCAGTTCGCCGTTGAACATCATTAGGACCTGTGGGATCGACCCGTTGAAGGTCGTCGCGTCGTCCCCCTCGTCCGTCCCGAAGGCGATGACGAACTGGGAGAGCCAGCGATCCTTTTTCTTGGCCGCCTCCTCTCCCTGCGCGCCGTCCGCCTTGGTCGCCGTCAGCAGCGATTCGTACAACTGCTCGGCCTGCATTTGTCGCAGGTAAAAACGGGAGAAGAGGGGCGGCTCGCCGATCGATGGATCGTCGGATGTGTTGGACGACGACACCTTGCTCGAGAGCGAATACGGAAGTGAGAGCACGATCCACCGGATCAACTCCTTGAGATCGAAACTCTGCTCACGAAACCTCTCCGCCAACCCCTCCAGCAGTTCCGGATTCGATGGAGCATTGTGCTCGCCGAGGTCGTCGATCGGCTTGGTGAAGCCATAGCCGAGGAATTGCCCCCACATCCTGTTCACGATCGCCATCGGCAGAAGCGGACTGGCCTTCATCAGAAGGGCAAGCTCCCATCGACGGTTCACCCCGTATTCCGAGCCGTCATCCGCCTTCGCCGGCACATAGCCGCTCTTCGAGATCTCGGTTCCATCGACGAACACCGGATAGGCGACTTTCATGAGCCCGTTGCGTCGCTCGTAGTAGAGTTCGGCCTCTTCGGGATTGTCCCCCTTCTCGCCGGGAAAATCCTCGTCAATGAGTTCGATGGCCTGCACTTCCAGCGATCCCCCGAATCGCCGCAGCGACCGCGCCTGCCGAAAAAAAGCGTTGAATTCCCAGAACTGGTTTTGCTTGTGGTTGTTGAAGGGATGGTCGTGGCACTGCGTGCACTGCACCTGGAGGCCGAGGAACACCTGCGCGGTCTTGGCTGCCGCCTGGACGCCGTTCTCTTCCATCTTCCCGCTGAGGAAGTTGGTGGCGCCGTTGAAATCGTCCTCGCCGCGGGTGTTGCGATTGACACCGGTGGCCGTGACCAACTCCACCATGAGACGGTCGTAGGGAATGTTCTTGGAGAACGCCCGACGCAGGTACTGCCGCATGCCGGGACGATTCACCATCCCGTTGGCGACATCCCGGCCGATCAGGATCGTGGTCCAGACGTCGGTCCAGTGCCGGGCGTACTCATCGACATACTCGTCGCCGAGCAACCGGGCGACAAGGTCGGCTTTCTTCGCAGGCGACTTGTCCTGAAGGAACGCCTGCAACTCTTCGAACGACGGGATCCGGCCGATGATGTCGAGAAAGACCCGACGGCACCACTCGCCATCAGTCGCCGCCACCGACGGCTTGATGCCGCCATCCTCCCATCCCGCGGCGATCAGTCCATTGATGAACGCGACGTGCGGGATGCCATAGTCATCGGCCCCCTTGCCCGCTCGACGAGCCGCCGAGGGACTTTCTGAGTCGGCAGACGGCGACTCGTTGGCCAGGCCCGTCAAGCCACCCGACACACACCAGGCGATCGCCACCCCATACGCCATGCAGCCCAGTCGATTCACCATGCCGTCGCCTCAATCAGGACGAACCGAGCATTCTGAAATCATCCTACTGGCGTTGCGAACGACCGGCAATGCTTTTGCGATGCGGTGTCAGGCACCCGCGGAGGCAGCGACCCTCGGAGCGGGAGCCCGCTTCGCCTCGCTCCCGACGAACTCCAGCACGGCACGGGGGCCGGCATCCCCGAGACGGGGCGTGGAAAGCTTGAGGATTCGCGTGTACCCGCCAGGACGGTCGGCGAACTTGGGCGCGATGCGCTCGAAAAGCACCCTCGCGGCCTTCTTGTCTCCGAGCAACTGCACGACCCGACGCCTCGCCGCCACGGCCGGAGCCATCGCCCGAGCCCATTTCGACCACTGCTCGCTCCCGCGCCACTTCTTCCATTCGGCCGAGTCCCGACCGGCGGTCGAGGCAAACGGCTTTGCCTGAGCTTCGGCCACAAGCCCTCGCTTGGCCACGGTGATGCACTTCTCGACCAACGGCCGCACCTCCTTGGCCTTCGCCACCGTGGTGACGATCCGTCCGGCCACCTTCGGGGCACCGGGCTCGTCCGCCTCGGACTCTCGCTCGGTTAGCATCAGCGCTGCAGCAAGATTCCGGAGCAGGGCCCGCTGATGTGACGGACTGCGACCGAGGACACGACCTTTCCGACGATGACGCATGGCTTTGCCTCTTGGAGTTTCAGGACGACGCTTCCGCGGCGACGTTCATGCCCAACTGCAGGCCGATCTCGGCGAGCTTCTCCTCGATCTCCTGCAGGGTCGCTTCACCGAAGTTGCGGACGTCGAGCAGTTCTTCCCGGGTTCGCGAGACCAGATCCCGCACGCTGGAGATTCCGGCCTCGTGCAGGCAATTGTTGGCCCGCAACGAAAGGCGAAGATCCGACGTCAGCATGCCAAGGCGGCTCTCGAGCGGAGCCTCCAGCGACAGGATGCCGGCGGCGGCCGGGGCACTGACCGCGGGCCCGGGCTGGGTGTAGCCGACGAACGGGTTGAGGTGCTTGCGGAGGATCTTGGCGGCCTCGACCAGCGCCATCTCGGGCGTCACCGTACCGTTGGTCCAGATCTCCATGGTCAACTTGTCATAGTTCGTTTTCTGGCCGACGCGGGTCTCTTCGACCTCGTAGCGAACACGGGTCACCGGGCTGAACACGGCATCGACCGGAATGATGCCGATCTCCTGCGCCTCGGGCGTGTGCTCGCTCGCCGGCACGTAGCCACGACCATTTTCGATCACCATCTCGAGTTCGAACGGAACGTCATCGGTGAGCGTTGCGAGAACGAGATCCTTGTTGACGATCTCGACAGCCTCGTCGGTCTGGATGTCGCCACCGGTCACCGGGCCCTTGGTGCTCTTTTCCACGCGAACCACCCGCGTGGAGTCACTGTGGTTCTTTACGACCAGGCTCTTCACGGCCAGCACGATGTCGGTGACGTCCTCGAGCACACCCTTGATCGTGGTGAACTCGTGCAGGGCCCCGCCGACCTTGATCTGGGTCACCGCACTCCCCTCGAGACTGGAGAGCAGCACCCGCCGAAGGCTGTTCCCCACGGTGGTGCCGAAACCTCGCTCGAAGGGCTCGGCAGTGAACCTGCCGTACGTCGATGACAGCGTCTTGAGGTCGGGCGCCACCGACCCGGGCAGCTCGAGACCACGCCAGCGGATGTGCATGCGAAACTCCTTAGATTGCCGGAACGGAAATGCGGGACAGGACGGGAGGGGGGCAAGGAACGACGGAGGGTCACTTCGAACAGAGCTCGATGATCAGGTTGGCCTGCACCGGCAACGACACGTCGTCGGCCACCGGAAGCCGATTGACCCGCCCCTCCGGAATGGCACCATCGACCCTCGACAGAAAATCGGGCACGTCACGACGGCTCTCGGCCAGCGACGCATGCGCGAGCTGCAGGCTCTTGGCCCGGTTTTTGACGCGAACCACATCGCCCGCACGAACGAGATAGCTCGGCACGTCGACCCGTCGGCCATTCACCGTGACATGGCCATGCATGACCATCTGCCGGGCCCCGGCCCGCGATGCGGCGAACCCGAGGCGGTGCACGATATTGTCGAGCCGTCGCTCGAGCAGCGACATCAGCATCTCGCCGGTGTTGCCCGTGCCTCGCTCCGCCCGGGCGAGATAGGTGCGAAACTGCCGCTCGAGCACGCCGTAATAGTGCTTGACCTTTTGCTTTTCCCGCAGGCGAATTCCGTAATCGGTCGGCTTTGGCCGCCTCTTCTGAACGACGCCCGGAGGGGCTGGCCGGCGATCGAAAGCACACTTCGGCGTATCGCAACGACTGCCCTTCAAAAACAGCTTGAGTCCATCTCGGCGACAGAGGCGGCAGACAGGTCCAGTGATTCGTCCCATGGTCGTATGACGGTGCTTTCCTGTGATTCCTGGAGGGCGGGAAACGAGGCGACTACACTCGCCGCTTCTTGGGCGGGCGACAGCCGTTGTGCGGGAGGGGAGTGATGTCTTCGATGCTTTTCACGTTCATCCCCGCGGCAGTCAGGGCCGTGATGGCGCTTTCGCGACCACTGCCGGGCCCTTTGACCCGCACCTCGAGGTCCTTCACACCAAACTTGGCGGCCTTCTCCGCCGCCTGCTGGGCCGCACACTGCCCGGCGAACGGCGTGCCCTTCCGACTCCCCTTGAAGCCGCAAGTGCCACCACTGGCCCAGCACAGCGCATCGCCACGGGCGTCGGTGATGGTGACGGTCGTGTTGTTGAAACTCGCGTTGATGAAGGCGATACCCGCCGTCACATTCTTCTTCTTTGATGTCTTGGCGACTTTTGACATGATGCTCCCACTCTGAGATTGAAAAGTACCGGGACTGGTGTTCCGTTACTTGAGATCCTTCACGCCCTTCTTGCCGGCCACGGTCTTCTTCGGCCCCTTGCGGGTGCGGGCGTTGGTGCGAGTTCGCTGACCACGCACAGGAAGACCGCGGCGATGCCGCAGGCCGCGATAACAGGCGATGTCCTTGAGCCGCGATACGTTCTGCGCCACCTGGCGGCGGAGCTGCCCCTCGACGACGTAGTCTTTGTCGAGCAGTGCGACCAAACGAGCCAACTCGTCCTCGTGGAGATCACGGGCAGCGGCCTCGGGATTGACGCCGGCCTTGTGGCACAGCTCGCGAGCCACCCGCGGCCCGACCCCATAGAGGTACTGCAGCGAGAAGACGGTCTTTTTCTCTGAAGGGATGTCGACGCCAAGAAGTCGGGGCATGGGAGCGGGTCCGGACGTGAGTCAGTGCGAAAGGAAAGTGCCGGGAACAGCGGGAACAGATCGATACTGGAGACCGACGGCCACCAACGAGCCGACCGCCAGGGAGAATGGCTTCACCCCTGGCGCTGCTTGTGCCGCGGGTCGCTACACACGACGAACACGACGCCCCGGCGCTTGACGATCTTGCACTTGTCACAGATGCGGCGAATGCTGGCGCGGACCTTCATGTTCACAAACCCGAGGCTAGGCCCTCGGCCGGATGGCCGGAGGCTGATTGGTGGAGCCCCAAAGTATAAGGACGCTGTCGGGGCGTTCACAAGGGGGTGGTCAGATCGGCGAAAAAAGCCGAAGGGGCGGGGTGCCCCCCGCGGAGTTACCCGGCCTCCTCGAGCGACTCCCCGTCTCCGGGAGCGGCCGTGAGAACCACCGGCCCCCCATCAGTGATCGCGACGGTGTGCTCGAAATGGGCGCTCGGCTTGCCGTCCACGGTGGACTGCGTCCAGTGATCGGGCAATGGCCTCACCTTTTTGGATCCCATGTTGACCATCGGCTCCACGGCGATCACCAGGCCCGGCTCCAACTCAAAATCGTGGTTCCGCCGAAACGCGGGCGTGCAGAAATTCGGCACCTGGGGCTCCTCGTGCATTTTCCGGCCGATTCCGTGGCCGACGAAATTCTCGACCACGGAGAATCCGTGGTCGCGCACGTACGCCGCCATCTCGGAGGCGACGTCGCTCCAGCGATTCCGCACTCCCATGAGCTGAATCGCCAACGCCAGCACACCCGACGTGCAGTCGAGCAGCCGCTGCACGGCAGGGCTGATCGTGCCGACCGGATAGGTGACGGCCGAATCTCCGCACCAGCCATTGAAACTGCACCCGGTGTCGATGCTCACGATGTCGCCCTCGCGCAGGACACGACGCCCCGGGATGCCGTGCACGACCTCGTCGTTGACCGACATGCAGCAGACTGCGGGAAAGGGCGTCTTTCCCGGCACGCCCTTGAAGAGCGGCACGGCCCCTCGCCGTACGAAGTACCGCTCGACCGCCATGTCGATTTCGCCGGTCGTGATTCCGGGCCGAACCATCGATGCCGCCAGTTGATGCGCCCCCCAAACAAGCAGCCCGGCTCGCCGCATGGCGGCGATTTCACGGACGGAACGAAGGTGCATCACGGGACGAGGCTTCCAGATCAGGAGGGAGTGAGGACTGGCTCTGGTCAACGGAGTGGCGGCGGACGCCCTCCTCGACCTGTCGAAAGTATAGGGGCGGTGGCGGCGAGTCCAGCAGGCGACCTCGAAAAAAGGTCATCTCGCGACGCGTGACCGTGGGGCCTGCCCGAATCGATCCACCGCCTCCTTCACCCTCGAGAAAATTTCATCCGCCGTTCCGAGGCCGTCGATGCTGGCGAGTTTTCCCTGCCTGGCGTAGTAGTCGAGCAGCGGCGCCGTCTGGTTCTCGAAACTCGTGATCCGCTTGGAGAAGATCTCGGGGTTGTCGTCCGCTCTCTTCCGGGCAAGCATGCGACGGATCAGCTCATCACGCGGCACCGCCAGTTCGACCACGCCATCGACGGTCATCGCCTGCCGCTCCATCAGGTCGTCGAGCATCTCCGCCTGCGGGAGCGTTCGCGGAAACCCATCGAGCAGGCAGCCGACACGGCAGTCGGGCGACTCGAGCCGCCGCGTGACCATGCCGAGCACCAGCGGGTCGGGGACGAGTTGGCCGTGGTCCATGTACTCCTTCGCCTGCACCCCTTCGGGAGTGCCGGCCTTGATCGCCGCCCGCAGCATTTCACCCGTCGATAGGTGGGGCACGCGCAGGTAGTGGAGCAATCGCTGGCACTGAGTGCCTTTGCCCGCTCCAGGAGGTCCGATCAAGATGATCCGCATGTCTTGCCCGCGATGCTCGTGGGAAGCCCGTGTCCACCAGAAGCGCGGAGAGGAGGCTGAGTCTCCCGTGGGCGGCGGCTAACTCTTCTCGAGCAGTCCCGTGTAGTTTCGCATCACGAGATGGCTGTCGATTTTCTGAACGAGGTCGAAGGCGACACTGACGGCGATCAGCAGCCCCGTGCCGCCGTAGAAGCTGGCGATCTGGGCGGGGATCCCGAGGGCACCGCCGATGATCGTCGGAATGACTGCCACCAACGATAGGAACGCCGCCCCGACGTAGGTGATCCGCTCCATCACCCGCTCCAGGTAGTCGGCCGTCCGTTTTCCAGGACGATATCCCGGAATGAAGGCCCCGAAATTCTTGAGGTTGTCGGCCATTTCCTTCGGATTGAACGTGATCGCCGTCCAAAAGTAACAGAAGAAGTAGATCAGCAGGACGTAGAGCACGTTGTAGAGGAACGATTGACCACGGGTGAACGAGTCCTGGAGGGTCGCCAAGACCGAATTGCCCGGATAGGCACCGGCCAGGTACTGAAAGAGCATCTGCGGAAACAGCAGGAGTGAACTGGCGAAGATGATCGGCATCACGCCCGCTTGGTTGACCCGCAACGGCAGGTACTGTCGCGTGCCGCCGTAGACGCGACGGCCTCGAACATGCTTGGCGCTCTGTGTGGGAATCCGTCGCTGCCCCTGCGTCATGAAGACCACACCGGCCACGACGCCGACGAAGAGCGCCACGAGCACGATGAGCGTCTCGATTCCCATCTTGCCGCCGCCACCGCCGAGCTCCCAACTGGTGTCTCCTCCGAGCTCGAACAGGGCGCTGGGCATCCCGGCAAGAATGCCGGCCATGATCAGGAGGCTGATGCCGTTTCCGATGCCGAACTCGTCGATCTGCTCGCCAAGCCACATGAGGAAGATCGTCCCAGCCGTCATGGTCAAAACGGCCACGAGTTGCCAAACGAACGGCAGACGGCCGTCCACCAGGAAGTCGGACTGGATCAACGACATCTCCCCGATGCGGGTCGATGAAAGGAAGGCCACGTAGGCCCAGCTTTGCACGAAACAGACCAGCACCGTCGCATAGCGGGTGTATTCGTTGATCTTCTTGCGCCCCGCCTCTCCCTCCTTTTGAAGTCGCTCCAGCGGCGGCCACACCGTCGCCAACAACTGGAAGATGATCGAGGCGGAAATGTAGGGCATGATGCCGAGGCCGAAAATCGTCGCTTGCGACAGTTGGCTCGCAGAGAACACCGCGACCGTTCTAAGAAGGTCCGCCAGGCCACCGGCCTCCTCCGCGAACGCCGTCATCGCCTTCGGATCGACGATCGGAAGCGGCACCTGCCACCCGACGCGATAGATCGCGAGCAAGCCCAGCGTGAGCAGAATTTTCTGACGTAGTTCGGGAATCGTGAAGACGATCCGCAATTTCTCGAGCACGAAACCGACTCCTTTTCTTGATCGTGCGCGGCCCGGCGACGCCGAAATGATGGGCCGAGCCTACCCGGCAGCCGGACGTTTCGGCGACGTCTTTTTCGCCGCCTTCCGCGACTTCGCCCGCGTCACCGGCGCCGGACCTGGAATTTCCGTCACGGAGCCGCCCGCGGCGAGGATCTTTTCCCGGGCCTGGGCGCTGAATCGGTGCGCGGAAACCTTGAGCGGCTTTGTCAGCGCCCCCTCGCCGAGAATCTTCACCTGGTCCCAGATTCCCTTGCAGGCACCGGCTGCCCGCAGCGTTTCGGGGGTCACTTCCGCCCCGGACGCGAAGATCGCTTCGAGCACGGCGACGTTTACGCTCACAACCGTTGGAGCGTGGCTGTTGTGAAAGCCTCGCTTCGGGATGCGGCGGATGAGGGGGGAACGACCTCCCTCGAAGATCGCCGGAGCGGACCAACCCGCCAACTGGCCCTGGCCCTTGTGGCCACGGCCGGAGGTCTTGCCTCGGCCTGAGCCGGGTCCGCGGCCCACACGGAGACGCTTTTTGTTCTTGTTCACGCCACGGTTGACGTCATTGAGTCGCATGATCGGTTTTCCAGGGCAAGACGATGGGGAATTGGTTGCGGATCAGCGTTTACTGCGGCCCGAGCGTCACGCCACGAAGACGCTCGACATCGGCACGCGTTCGCAATTGTTTGAGCGCGTCGATCGCGGCCTTGACAAGATTGACTGGATTCGTCGATCCATGGGCCTTCGTCAGCACGTCATGGATTCCAGCAGATTCGCAGACCGCACGGACGGCTGCTCCGGCGATGATGCCCGTTCCGGGGCTCGCCGGCAGCAACACCACCTTCGATGTGCCGCTGTGGCCTTCGACGCGGTGCGGGATCGTGCCCGATTCGACAGGGACCTCGACTAGGTTCTTCATGCCGTCCTTGATGGCCTTCTCAACGGCCGGCGGCACCTCGTTCGCCTTGGCATAGCCCACGCCCACCTGGCCGCGGCCATTTCCAACCACGACAAGCC
>JBJTOU010000173.1:0-11130 GCA_046074725.1 Planctomycetia bacterium | reverse complement strand
CGGCGAACCCGAGGTAGGGGTTGCAGGTCGGGTCGGGGCATCGGAACTCGATCCGCTTGGTCTTCGGGTTGGCCGAGTACATCGGGTTCGCCGCGATCCTGCTCGCGGCGATCGACGGCATCCAGAACAAGCTCAGCCCGGGCGAACCGCTCGACCGCGACATCTACGACATGCCGCCGGAGGAGCTGGCAAATGTCCCGCGGACGCCCGGCTCGCTCGAGGAGGCGCTCGATGCGCTCGAGCGGGATCACGACTTCCTGCTGCGGGGCGATGTCTTCACCGACGACGTGATCGCCACGTGGCTCTCGTTCAAGCGGGAGAGGGAAGTCGAGCCCATGCGGCTGCGGCCGCATCCGTATGAATTCTGCCTCTATTTCGACGCCTAGTGATGTGACTCCACGAGAATCAGGAAGACCTGCACCATGTCAGACGAAGCCACTGCCGGATCGCCCGCCGCCCCCAAGCCCAGCGCCGTCGAGGTCGCCAAGACCGCCAGCAATTACCTCCGAGGCGACATCGCCAAGGAACTCGCCGACGGCGCCCCGGGCTTCGGCAAGGGATCGGTGCAGCTGCTCAAAAACCACGGCACCTACCAGCAGGACGATCGCGAGACCCGCAAGTCCGTGGACGGGAAAAAGAGCGAGCGGCAGATCTCGTTCATGATCCGCACCTGTGTGCCGGGCGGAAAGCTCACCGCCGAGCAGCTCCTCGCCGCGATCGACATGGGAGACGAGCTCGGCAACGGCACGATCCGGCTCACGACGCGTCAGTCGATCCAGCATCATGGCGTCGTCAAGGGCGACCTGAAGCAGTTCATGCAGCGGGTGCATACCAACCAACTGACGACGCTCGCCGCCTGCGGCGACGTCGAGCGCAACATCATGTGCTGCCCGGCGCCGATCCATGGCGACAGCATCCGCGACGAGATGCAGGCCAAGCTCGACGAACTCGCGAAGCACCTCGCCCCGCGGACACGGGCCTACTACGAGATCTGGCTCACCGACCCCGACACGGGGGAGCAGAAGCGGGTGGCCGGAGGGCCGGACGTGATCGAGCCGATCTACGGCCCGACCTACCTGCCTCGCAAATTCAAGACGGCGTTCGCCCTCCCCGAGGACAACTGCACCGACATCTACGCCAACGACCTCGGATTCCTGGTCGTTCACGAGAATGGAAAAATTCTCGGCTACAACGTGCTGGCCGGGGGCGGCATGGGCGTGACGCCGAGTGCCGCCAAGACGTTTCCCGCGCTGGCGAAGCGATTGGGATTCGTCCCGCCCGAAGATGTGCTTGGCATCGCCGAGGCGATCGTCAAGGTGCAGCGGGACTTCGGCAACCGCTCCGACCGGAAGGTGGCCCGGCTCAAGTACACGATCCACACCATGGGCCTGGAGGCCTTCCGCGCGAAGGTGGAGGAATACTTCGGCAAGCCACTCGCGCCCTGCCATCCCGCCGACGTCCACGGGTTCGACGATCACATCGGCTGGTTCGGGCAGGGAGACGGCAGGTTCTTCTACGGCTTCAACGTCGAAAACGGACGTGTCCACGACACGGGCGACTTCCGGCTCAAGACGGCCCTGCGGCGGATCCTCCGCGAGATCAAGCCGGGCGTGCGGATCACGGCCCACCAGAGCCTGCTCTTCACCGATCTTGCCGTCACCGACCGCGAGCGGATCGCCGAGATCCTGCACGCGCATGGCGTGAAGACATCGGAGGAGATCTCGACCGTGCGCCGTTGGAGCATGGCCTGCGTGGCCCTGCCGACCTGCGGCCTGGCCGTCGCGGAAAGCGAACGGGTGCTGCCGGGGCTCATCGACTCGCTCGAGCCGGAAGTGGCCAAGCTCGGCCTGTCGGGCGATGCCTTCACGCTCCGCATGACGGGCTGCCCGAACGCCTGTGCCCGTCCCTACAACTCCGACATCGGCATCGTGGGCCGCACACTCGGGAAGTACACGATCTTTCTCGGCGGCCGCCTCCTCGGCGATCGGCTCAACGTGCAGTACAAGGATGTCGTGCCCTTCGAGGAGCTGGCGAAGGAGATTACGGCCGTGCTCGCCTGCTACAAGGCGGAGCGGCACACCGGCGAGACGCTCGGCGACTTCTGCCACCGCAAGGGTGTCGAGGGAGTTCGCACCTGGGCCGACGAATGGATCGCAGGCGCCCGCGGAAACGGGTGACGACCGTGGTTCAGGCCGGCACGTCGTCCCACATGGGGAGCCAGAGAGGGAGGCGAGGGAAGAGCTGCGAGGCCAGCTTCTGGGCCATCTGCGTCGAGGGGGTGAGCCGACCGGCGGCGGTGGCTTCGAGCGGGTCGCATTGGTTGAGCATGAGCCGGGCGAGCTCTTCGTCGGAGAGCCGCAGGTAACTGCGTCCCACACGGCCGGCATGCACCGTCGCCGATCCGTCGGCCACGATGATCGAGCCGCGGAAACCAGGGGCGTCGAGTCCAAGCTCCACTGTTTCGCGGATGCCAGCTTCGGCCACGCGGGCCGCCACCGACGGGGCCACGGCCATGAGCAACTCCAATGGCTTGAACACCTTGGCGACGATCATCCGATCGCCGGGATTCACGTCGGATGAGCCGCCCGCCACCGCCGCATGCAGCGGGTCGGATGCGCTCGATTCGTACACGATCGACTGTCGGTCGTTCTCGATGGCCTCGGCGCAGATACGGGCGAGGATGTCACGATCGAGACCCGGAAACTCGGGATCGGCCAAGACTTCG
The DNA here is from genome assembly GCA_046074725.1 of Planctomycetia bacterium. GTDB lineage: Bacteria > Planctomycetota > Planctomycetia > Pirellulales > UBA1268 > CACORA01. The sequence continues at coordinate 8,405 of JBJTOU010000173.1, read as the reverse complement.
AGCACCCGATTGCCCGACTGGATCGCGTAGCCCACGATCCGAGCCGTCGTCTCGTGAAGATCGTAGCGGTCCTGGCCGACGAGCGCGACGAGGATCGAGTCGAAGGCGGCGCGGCTTACGAGCCAGCGGGAGTAGTTTTCGCTCCGATCCTGCGGTCCGATGAACCGAGAGGCGTTTTGCCGATAGATGCGAAGGATGGCCGGCAGCTCGACATGCCGCCACTGCCGCATCGTGACCGTCTCGCCGTCGCGCTGCGGCGCATCCAGGAGGCGGGCCAGGATCTCCGTGGGACGGCCCGGCGTGGCGCAGTCGCGACCGAGCACGCTCCAGCCGAGTTCGTGAAACGACGGCGCGACCCGTGTTCGCGAGAAGGCAACACACGCCCCGATCTCCCGCATCCGCTCCTCGGCCGTGCGCACCAGCTGCTGCCCATGACCGGCCCCTCGGCACTCCGGAAGCACGGCGAGTCGGTCGATCACGGCAGCCTGGATGGACGCACCGGCCAAGAACACCGGTCGCGGCGAGACCTCGACGTGGCCGACGATTCGTCCGGCGAGCCGGGCCACGAGGCGGTTGGCGGAGTCGTGTTCGGGGTGATCGACGGCGGCATGGAATTCAGCCCGAGAGGGGGGCTGCGGCAGGCCTGAGAGCAGCTGCAAGACCTCGCTCTGGTCGCCCGCACGGGCCGGGGCCACATGGCTCTGCTCCAGGATCCACGCCGGGGGCTTCCACGGGGGAACGGGCTGATGTGGCAGGTGGACAACCGCCTCCCGCTTCGGCTTTTTGAGCAGCGGCCGACGGCTCAGGACCGTGCCGGCGGGGCGGATTTCGACGGTATGCACCGCCGTGGACGCCGACTTCTGTCGGGAGGCCTTCTTGGCCTTTGTCGCCGATTTCGGGCGAACGGCGGTCGCCGTCCGCGTGGCAACGTGACCTGAGCTGGGGGTGCGGGAACGAACAGCCCGGGACGAACGCATAAAGTCTCCTCTCCCTGGAGCGCCGAACACCATTCCGTTGGCGGAAAAGATATGCGGAGGGTCAGCCCGTTTCCAGTAGGAGGAACTTTTTCAGTGTCTTTTCCGGGAAAAAACACCATGGATGCGTCCGTGATGCGAGCACGTTTCGGGCGCGCATCGCCTGCGCCAGCGGCCCGACGCGGGCGAGCAGGTCGTCGCGGAACGGCCGCGTGTGCGTCGCCAGCCGTGCGTTGGCGGCGCGAATCTCCCGGCATCGCCGTTTGGCGAGCGTGATGGTGGGGTGCGTGTCGATCCAGCGACGCTTTTCCGCGACCAGGTCGCGCACCTCCTGCGGCTGGGCATCCACCGGCAGAAGGTGCCGCTCCGGGTGAAACTCGAGATCGCGGAGCACCCTGTGCACCTCCTGCAGATCGGCCTCCGGATCGAATCGTTCGATTCCCTCGTACCGCCCGGCGACCGGCAGCCGCAGCGTGCCCGACACGACGGCAAACCGCGGTGGCTCGCATCCGGTGAGCCGGCGGACGATCTCGTCGGTGAGCTGATCGTAGGCCGCGCCGCCGATCCCATGCACGAACACGTCGGCGATCAGCATCCGTGCCACGAGCGTGGTGATGATGGCGCGGGGCCGTAGTCGAATGGCATGCTCCTCCATCCGCGAGAGGGCATCGACCCATTTCGAAGGGGACGTTTCGGGCGAGATCGGAAGCTCCACGCGGAGCGTTTCCATGTCGGAGATCGTCAGGGTGCCCGGCGTCGATAGGTTGGCGAACGCGCGGCGGCGTCGAGGATCCTCCCGCGACCAGATCCACCACGGGATCTCGAGCCAGTCGCCCTCGGATGGGTCATCGTGCCGCACGGCGAGATCGGGCATCGGTCGCGACAGACTCCGCTCCCGGTGGGCCGCACGATAGGTGGCCAGGCCGCCGTTGTAGGCTTCGTGCAGCAGGCGGACGTTGGCAAGCAGCCAGCCGATGAAGACCATCACCGTCGGCAGCCGGACCAGCTCGCTCATCGGCAGTTCGAGCGTCTCGAGGCCATACCGCTCCTCGAGCATGTGGCGGGCTTGTGCGATCGCCAGCCCGAGGCGGTGGTTCTCATCCGCCCGTTCGACCGCCAGCGGCCACCAGCGACGGAGCACAGGGTCGGGCTCGAGCGGCCGCAACAGGTCGCTCGCCCGGCGGCCAAAACTCGCGAAGCAATCGGCATCGAGAATGCCCCGCTCCTCCCACGCCATCTCCGGTGCCGGCAGATCAAAGGGCACCTTCTCGAAGCGGGCCTCTTCCGGAGACCCGACCGGCACGTCGATGCTCGTCCGCGCGCAGCGGTCGGTGTCGATGACGAGATTGATCGCCGTGCCGCCGAGCTGGCGGGCGTAGGCGTCGAGGACGAAGTTCTTGAGCCAGACACCGGCATGGAACAATTCGGGCTGATGCCCTCCCATCACGATCGGCTGCGCGATCCATTCGGCCATGTTCGAGGGGCGGTGAACGTCGCGGTAGCTGCCCGAATACTCGGCCGCGACGGTGAGGATCTCGCGGCGGGTGGCGGCGATCAGCTCCCAGAGTTTCATATCGCCGATCCGGGTGCCGAAGGCGGCCCGGAGCAGCCGGTTGTTATCGACGAGTGTCTCGATCGACGGGCCGGGCGCGTCGGCGGACGGTGCGATCGGCGGATCGATCACGCGGCCACCCGACGTGGCAGGCGGCTTCGGAGTGCGGCGAAAAACGGGCATGGGGGCGGTTGTGGCTCATCGGCGGCGGGCTGCTCGCCGCGGCCTTCATGTGCCGCGGTCCGCCGCTCGGCTACGTCGCGGTCACGGCGACGTGCGATGCCGCCGCCGCTTCCGCGCGATCGAGAACGTCCCGATAGTAGGCCAGACGGGTCGCGGCATCGTCCAGTGCGCCTCCGAAACTCCGCGCCAGATCGAGATAGACAAGCGGCACCGGCAGTTCAACGATCCGAAGTCCGGCCACGGCGGCCTGCACCCACGCCTCCAGCGGCATCGCGTAGCCGTCTTCCGTAATACGAAGCCGCTCCAGCGCCCGCCGCGTGTAGGCCTTGAAGCCACAAAAGGCATCGGTGAGCGAAAGTCCGAGCCGCGCGTTGATCTCCGCCGTGATCTCGGCGTTGATCCGACGGCGTGCGGCCGGCGGCGCCGAGTCACCCGGGAACCGCGCCAGGTAGCGGCTGCCGCTGACGATCTCGGCATCACCGGAGGACGCCGCCGCGATGAAGTCGGGAATCAGCCGAGGCTGATGCTGGCCGTCGCAGTCGATCGTGACGAGGCCGTCCCACGGGCCGGCGAGCGTGGTGGCGTAGGCCGTGGCGAGCGCGGCGCCGTAGCCGCGATTGGCATCGTGCCGGACAACGCGGATGTCGTGGCGGTCGGCGAGGCGATCGGCCGTTCCGTCGGTCGAACCATCATCCACGACGAGCACGTCGTGCGTGAAGCGAAGCACCTCGTCGAGGACTCCATCGACATGGGCGGCTTCGTTGTAGACGGGCAGGGCGGTGAGAAACCGGCCGGCCGCGTGGCGTGGGAGCATGCCCTCAAGTGTAGCGCGCAAAAAACGCCAGGCAACGCGCCGGTCAATCGCCAATCCACGGGATCATCATGGTTCTCGGAGGCCGGGGTTGCCCATGCCCCATCGCCGGACGTTCGCTGCGGCCATCCTGGCCTTCGCTCGCTCGATGCTGACTGCGCTCCGGCATCCATGCCTCCGCTCGTCATCAACGCCGGCTCTCGGGGCATGGGCAACCCCTCCCCTGCCGCGATTGAGCGGGAAAGAAGAAACCGCATCAGACGCCGATCCATGCAAGTGGATCGGCATCCTCGCGGCTGGCGAAGCAGGCGAGCCCCGGCACGCTCTCGGCGAGTCGCCGGGCGAGCACACCCATCGAGAACCGCTCGCTGGCATGGTGGCCGACCGCGATCACGGACATGCCCGCGGCCGTCGCGGCGAGCGCGTCGTGGAGTCTGATCTCACCCGTCACGAGTGTCGTGCAGCCGGCCGCGCGGACCACGTCCACGAGATCGCCGCCGCTGCCGCAGATGATGCCGACGCGGCCCGCCGCCCGCGTCGGGTCGCCCGCGACCTGGCAGCCTGCGAGGGCGACGCTCGCGTCTGCCGTGGCAAGCGACGTCATGAGGCTCCGCGCGAGTTCTGCGACGGCGATGCCCGCCGGTGCATCGCCGGCGCGGCCGACACCGATCGCCGGCTCGACCGAATCGGGCTGGAGCGGCACGACACCGGTGAGCCGCATCGATGTGGCGAGTTGATCGTTGATGCCGCCAGCGGCCGAGTCCCACGCCGTGTGCGAACTCCAGAGGGCGATGCCGGCCCCGATGAGGTCGAGGAGCACGCGGCCGGTCGCCGAGTCGTCGGTGATGCGGGCCACTGGCCGGAAGGGAAGCGGATGGTGGCTGACGACCATGTCGACGCCTTCCCGCACCGCCTCGCGGGCCACCTGCTCGGTGAGCGTGAGGCAGGTCATCACGCGGCCGATCGTCGTGCGGCGTGTGCCGACGAGCAGGCCGACGGCGTCCCATTCCGCAGCCAGTCGTAGCGGGGCGATCCGTTCCAGCGCGGCGAGGATGTCGGCAATCGCGGCCATGGGGCGAGGATATACTCACCGCGATCATGGAGCCATCCCGTCTCTCCGTGCCGGCCCTGTCGCTTTCCCGTGATCTGCGGAGGGCGCTTGCCCGCGCGCGGGAACTCGGCGTGCGCGGGATCGAGATCGACGGCCGGCGCGGCGTCGCCGCCGAGCAGATGACGCAGACCGGCCTGCGGCAGATTCGAAAATGGCTCGAAGACGAGGGGCTCGTCGTGTCGGCGGTGGCGTTTCCCACGCGGGGCGGCTACGCCGACGCCGATCGGCTCGAGGCCCGGATCGCCGCCACGAAGTCGGCGATGCACCTGGCGCACGCGCTTGGCGCCCGGGTCGTCACCAATCACATCGGGGATATTCCACCGCCATCGAATGCCGACGACGGCGAAGACCCGGCGTGGCGGCTGCTACTGGATGTGCTGGCCGATCTGGGCGCATCGGGCCAGCGGATCGGCGCCATGCTCTGTGCCGAGGTGGGTCGGGCGTCGCCGGCCGATCTGATGCGGATCATCGGGGCGCTTCCCGAGGGGAGCCTTCAGTGCGACCTCGTGACGGGGGCTCTGGTCGTGCACGGCCACGACCCTCGTGCCGCGGTGGAGACGCTCGGGGACCATATCGGCTTCGTGCATGCCACCGATGCGGTGGCCGGCGCCTATGCAGGGCGTGGCCGCCCGGCTCCCTTGGGCACGGGTGAGGTCGATCTGCCTGCCGTGCTCGGTGCCCTGGAGGAGCGTGGCTACCGCGGCTGGATCGGCCTCGAGCCCGCCGACGAGTCGGCCAGCATGGGCGAGCTTGCTGCGGCGATCAGTTTCCTGGGTGGGGGCGGCGCGTAGTTCGCTCGGGAGTGGCGGTTCGGGGCTGCCCGTGTCCCATCGCCGGACGTTCGCGTCGGCCCTCCAGGCCTCCGCTCTCTCGGATGCCGCCTGCGCTTCGCCATCCTGGCTTCGCTTGCCGGCATACGCCGGCTCCGAGACACGGGCAGCCCCTCACGGATCGATCAGCGTGTGAGGAGCCCACGCGGGGAGTCTGTGTCGGTGGTAATTCGCTTTCGTCGTGATAGTCTTTTCTTCATGCATCGGGATTCAGGAATCCACCGTTGTGTGGCGTGGCTCTTGCTCATGGGCTACGGGCTCGTGGCGTCGGGATTGCCGTTGCCACTCGGCGCGGTTGCCCCTGGTGGTGCGAGTCGGGCGGCCCAAAAGCGGCTTACGGTGAAGGATCGTTCGACGCCCTTTCCCTGCATGGACAGGCCCTGCGGCTGCGTGACGGCGGAGCAGTGTTTCACGAATTGCTGCTGCAATACGCCGGTCGAGACGCTTGCCTGGGCAAAGGCCCACACGGTCGATCCCGCCGTGATCGCCGCCCTCCGGCGCCGCGTCACGGCGCCGACCGAGAAGACTGCCGTGGCCTCCTCATGCTGTTCCGCGAAGAAACAGGCCACGTGCTGCTCGACGCCGAGAGGGCCGGCCTGCTGCAGCGATGCGGAGCCTGTGGCCGGCGATGCTTCGCTCGACGGCTCCGAGATGTGCAACGAGTACCATTCGCCGGCGGTAACGCCTGATAGGCGTCAGATGAGCCGGACGGCGGTCGCGCAGGAAACGGATTCAGCCGGTGTCGAGCCGATGTCCTCGCGCACGCTCGTCTTGAAATCGATGCTCGCCTGCGGCGGCATCGTGTCGCAGTGGCTTTCCATCGGTGGGGCGCCGCCGCCGATGGCCGTCGTGGCGGTGGCTTCCATCACGCCGCTCGTCGAGGCGATTCTGCCCGGTGACGACGTCTTCTCGTGCGCTCGGGCCGCGCCCGACGCGCCCCCGCCTCGCGTGGCCTGAGCCGGCGCCTCGTGCGCCGCTCGAGCGCCGTTGTTTTCGCCCCGGGGCCGTCGTGGTGCCGCATCCTGCGCGCCGGCGGATGCCGAGGGCCGTCGAAGCCACCCATGCATCAGGGATCATCATGTCCTTTGCGCGATTCCCGCGATCTGCTCGCGGGTTCAGCCTCGTCGAACTCCTCGTGGTGATCGCCATCATCGGGACGCTCATCGGCCTGCTGCTGCCGGCCGTGCAGAGTGCCCGTGAGGCCGCCCGCCGGATGAGCTGCAGCAACAACCTCCGGCAATTCGGTCTGGCGATGCTCCTCTACGAGAGCAGCAGGGGGGGCTTTCCGCCGACGGATCCACGGGTCGGCAGCACGAGCGATACGGTCGGTGGATGGTCACTGCATGCGCGGCTGCTGCCCTACGCCGAGCAGGTGTCACTGTCGGATCGATTCGACTTCACGCAGAAGGCGTTCAGCGGTTCCTGGCAGAGCCAGACACCGACCCCGTTGTTCGCCTCCCTCTTTGCGACAGCGATACCGATGCTGCTGTGTCCAAGCGATCCGGCTCCGGGCGTGAACACCTCCAACGGCTACGACTATGGCGGAAACAATTACATGGTGAGCGTCGGCAGCGCGACATCCCCCGGTGCCGGAAAATATTATTGGAACTTCACAACGGTCACCGACGGCATCGCCTACCAAAACTCCAAGGTCAGGATGAACCAGATCACCGACGGCACGTCGAAAACGGTGATCGCGAGTGAAGCGGTGCGGAGCATCGCATCGACGTCAACGATGGATTCCAGCGGGGCGATCACCCTGGGTGGCGTGCCGCCGTTTCCCTATCAATACACGCTCAACGGATCGAGCGGCTGGAGTTCGACCACCCTGCTGCCCACCTCGAATAGCAATCCGACCACTTCCGATATCGACGCGACGTTGGCCGACTGGGCAACCATCCAGTCGTGGCGTCCCGTGAATACTCCCTCGATGCGGGGGCGCGGGCTTGCCTGGGCCGCGACCACGGCGGGCAACAGTCTCACCAACGGTTTTCTGACGCCCAACAGCACGATCCCGGACTACGTCGTGCACTCGACCGGTTTTTTCGGCCCGAAGAGCTACCACAAGGGGGGCGCGAATGTGCTCTTTGCCGATGGGCGGGTGGTCCTGCTCGGTGAGCGGATCGACCCGACGGCGCATCGTGGCCTGCACAGCATCAACGGAGGAGAGGTGGCATCCTATGAGTGAGTTCATCAGCACGGGCGCCCGCCGTGTTCTGACGGCGGTCGCGCTGGTGTCGGCGGTCCCCCAGCCGCTGGCAGTGGCCCACGACACGTGGCTTCAGGCGTCGCCGCGGCTCGTGCAGCCCGATGACGTCGTGCATGTCGGCCTCTTTCTCGGCAACCATGGCAACCACCACCGCGACTTCAAGATCGCGAGCAAGGTCGGCTCGCTCGACGAGGTGCAGGTCGAGGTCGTCGGTCCCGACGGTCGGAAGACCGACCTCCGGTCCGACATGGCCGACCTCGGCTACGCGCCCAAGGAAGGCTTCTGGTCGGGGAGGTTCGTGCCGGCGGCGGAGGGGCTGCACTGCGTCGGCCACTTCCGGCAGGGCGTCCGCCACGGGGCGATGGGGTTCAAGGGAGGCAAGACGTTTTTTCTTGCGTCGGAGTCACTCGACAAGCCGGGCACACTGGGCGCGGCACTGCCGGGGCCGCTTGGCCATCCGCTGGAACTGGTGCTCGAGAGCCATCCGGTGCTCGGCTGCGGGCCGGGCAACCCGATCGCCGTGAGGCTGCTGTTCAAGGGAAAACCGCTGGCTGATCAGGTCGTGTCGTTCATCCCGCGGGGAGCGGCGCTCGCGGAAGGATTCGATCCCGAGTATGAGCGCAAGACCGACTCCGAGGGCCGGTGCAGCTACACGCCGAAGGAGGGCAACCTCGTGCTCGTCGTCGCCCACCTCGTGAAGCCCGAGGAGAAGGGTGAGGGCTACGACAAGACGGC
>JBJTOU010000172.1:0-4760 GCA_046074725.1 Planctomycetia bacterium | reverse complement strand
TCTCTGCCGTCAGACCGACCTCCTTCTGACCGCCGCGGCGACGGGCCGGGCCGTCAACGTGAAGAAGGGGCAATTCGTGGCGCCGGCCGCCCTGAAGCATGTCGTCGCCACACTGCTCGCCGGCGGCTGCCGCGACGTGCTCCTCTGCGAGCGAGGCACGTTCTTCGGCTACGGGCGGCTCGTCAACGATTTCGCGGGCCTGCTCACGATGCGTGCGATGGGCGTGCCGGTGATCTTCGACGCCACCCATTCGGTGCAGCAGCCGGCGAGCCTCGGTGAGGCGACCGGTGGAGACCGTCAACTCGTCGAGCCGCTCGCCCGCGCCGCCGCGGCCGTGGGAATCGACGGACTGTTTTTCGAGACCCATCCCAACCCCGACGCGAGCCCCAGCGACGGGGCCACCATGGTGCCCCTGGACCGGCTGCGGGGCGTGCTCGAGAGGGTGCTGATGATTCACGAAGCTCGCCAAGCGGGCGAGCGGCATGGAGTGGAACTGTGAACACACGAGAGGATCGGCTGTCGGGACGACGGCCTGTGGCGCAAGGATGGCCGGCGTGGGCGGCCTGCATGTTGGCCGTCGCGGCAGGATGCGCGGGAACCAAGCCGGCCCCCGAGCCGGAGGCCTTGCCGCAGCCGGTCGTACTCATCCCCGAACGCGTCCGCGAAACCCTGCTCGACGGTGCCATGGCCGTGCTCGGCAGGCTCGATGACTACGAGGAGAGCGCGGCGTTTTCCCAGATCTTCGACCGACTCAACCAGTGGAGCCATGGAAACCCTGCCTCCGATGCCGCCGCCACGGCATCCTGGAGGATCGACCCGCTGTTCACGACACTGCCGGAGCGGCTGCGGCCCGACGCCGTCACCACGGGCATCGAAGCCTCCGTCTTCGATGCCACGACCGACGTCACGGCGCTCCGCGATCAGCGGTGGCTCTCGGACATCTGCTCGACGGCACGCGGCGACGCCATCGACGATCTCGACGTGGCCGTGAACCTCTTCCAATGGACGATCCGTTCGCTGGCGATCGACACCGACCCGCCCATGGTGTCCTCCGAGGCGGTGCCGGGCACGCGGTGGTTTTTGCCAGGTGAGATCCTGCTCGCCGGTCGGGCCAGTGCGGCGCAACGATCCTGGATCTTCCTGCAACTGCTTCGGCATGCCGGCCTCGACGGCGTCATGCTCGCGACCGGTCCGGCCAACGCGGCCAGGCCTTGGCTGCCGGCGCTGGTGAGCAATGGCGAGGCCTATCTCTTCGAACCGACCTACGGCATGCCGGTGCCGGGGCCTGGCGGCACCGGCATCGCCACCGCCAGGCAGGCGGCGAGCGACCCGTCGGTGCTCAAGGGGCTCTCCCTTCCCGATCGTGCCTACCCTGTGCAGGCCGCCGACATGAGCCGCCTGACGGTGCTCGTCGCCGCCGACTCATGGCTGCTTTCCCGCCGGATGCATCTGCTCAACGCGCGGATGGCCGGAAGCCGGTCGATGTCGATCGCTCTCGAGCCAACGGCGCTGGTTGCCAGAGTCCGGGGAGCGTTGCCGTCCGACCCGTCGGAGGCGGAGCAAAAACCAGATGCGACCAATGCCGCGATCTGGGAATTCCCATGGGAGGTTTCGCTCCGCCGCCGCGACCCGGCCGTGCGGGCCGCGGTGGCGAAGGAACTGGCCGTCATGGCATTGGCCATGGAGCAGCCCTCGGAGCGAGACGGCGTGCGGCGATCCCGAGTCATTCGGCCGCTCTATGCGGCGCGGGTACGGGAGTTCCGAGGCGACCTGGACGGGGCCGACGGCGCGAAGGCGGCCTATCTGGCCGCGCGGCCCACCAATGCCGTGATCAATGCTGCCGCGGCCGGGCTCCCTCCCCAGCAATCCGATGCCATGAAGCGGCTCTATGGACAGATGAAGGAGGATGCCACGTATTGGCTTGGTGCCCTCACGCTGGCCGAGGGCGATGCCGAGGCGGCCGTGGACTATCTCGATCGGCTCACGCTCAAGGCGGCGCCCGATTCCCACTGGACCGACGCCGCGCGGATTCACCTTGCCGACGCACTCACGAGCCTTGGCCGGCCCGCCGAGGCCGCAAAACTGCTCGAGGCCGACACCTCGCCCCAACGGTTCGGCAGCCGCATCCGCGCCGCCCGGTTGGCTGCCGGCGGCCGGTAAACCGCGACCGAAATTGCCCGCGTCGGAAGAGCGGCGTTGCCCGAAGCCCGTCGAACAGGTATTGTTTCGGATTCTCGGTTCGTCAGTCCCCGGTTCCCGCTTGGAGCATTCCCGCCGCCGAGGCGGCCAGACACGATCATGAAAGACGGCATCCACCCCAAGTACATCGACACCCTCGTCCGCTGCGGCTGTGGCAACACCTTTTCCACCCGGAGCACAGTGCCGGAGATCAAGGTCGATATCTGCAACTCCTGCCACCCGTTTTTCACCGGGAAGTTGAAGTTCGTCGATACGGCGGGCCGGATCGAGAAGTTCAAGACGAAGTTCGCCGGCGCCGGCTATGCGAGCCTGAAAAAGAAGAAGGCCGCCGACGCGGCCGCTTCTTGAGCCGGGCCTTCCATGCGCGACCAACTCGAAGCCAAGCTTTCGCGATTCGCGGAGTTGGAACGCGCGTTGGTCGATCCGGGCGTGCTCGCCGATCCTCAGCGGCTCTCCGCGACGGCCCGTGAGCATGGCACGCTGGCCCGGTTGGCCCTGAAGTATCGCGGGTTCCTCGACCTCGAGCGGCAGATCGCCGAGCACGAGGAGATGAGCCGCGATGCCGATGCCGACGTGCGGGCCCTCGCCGAGGCCGAACTGCCGGACCTCCGTCGCCGACGCGAGAACGAATGGGACGAACTCGCCGAGGCCTGCTCCGGCGACGAAGATGCCGACCGCTCGCGATGCATCATGGAGATCCGTGCCGGCACCGGCGGCGACGAGGCGGCGCTCTTCGTGCGCGACCTCTACGAGATGTATCGCCGCTACTGCAGCGAGCGCGGCTGGGATGTGGAAGTGATGGATGCCAGCCCCACCGAACTCGGCGGCTTCAAGGAACTGGTGCTCGGGCTCTCCGGCGCGAGCGTCTACCGCACGCTGCGGCACGAAAGCGGCGGACACCGGGTGCAGCGGGTTCCCGACACGGAAACGAAAGGCCGGATCCACACCTCGGCCGCCACGGTTGCCGTGCTGCCGGAGCCCGAGGATGTGGAGGTGTCGCTCTCGCCGGACGAATACCGCAAGGACATCTTCTGCGCCAGCGGCCCGGGCGGGCAGCATGTAAACAAGACCGCTTCGGCCGTCCGGCTGACGCACCTCGAGACCGGCATCGTGGTGCAATGCCAGGAAGAAAAGAGCCAGCACAAGAACCTCGCCAAGGCGCTTCGCGTGCTGAAAACCCGTCTCTACGAGCACCAGCGGCAGATCGAGCACGCGAAGCGGTCGGCGGAGCGGAAGACGCTCGTCGGGTCGGGCGACCGCAGCCAGCGGATTCGCACCTACAACTTCCCGCAGAACCGCGTGACCGACCACCGCATCAACGAAAGCTTCACGCTCGACCAGGTGATGGCCGGGCGGCTCGGGCTCGTCGTCGGTGCGATCGAGGAGTTTGGCCGCCACGAACGCAAGGCGGCGATGGAAGGGGCATCCGCCAAGGCACCGGCATGAGCGGCACACCAGCCGAGCACGAGACCTGGACCGTGGGCCGGTTGCTCACGTGGACGACCGACTGGCTCACGTCCCGAGGGAGCGACTCGCCTCGGCTCGATGCCGAGGTGCTCTTGGCCCACGTGCGAGGCTGCCAGCGGATCGAGCTCTACACCGCATTCGACACCCCCGTGGTCGAGCCGCAGCGGAGCCAGTTTCGCGGGCTCGTGAAGCGGCGTGGCGACGGGGAGCCGGTCGCCTACCTCGTCGGCATGCGGGAGTTTTTCTCACTGCCATTTCGGGTCTCGCCGGCGGTGCTCGTGCCCCGGCCCGAGACGGAGGGGCTCGTCGTGCGGGCGATCGACCTCGCGAAGCAGATGGCGGCACAGGGCGTGGCCTCGCCGAGGATCATCGACGTGGGCACCGGGTCGGGTGCGATCGCCATCGCCGTGGCCCGCCATCTGCCCTCCGCATCGATCACCGCCACCGACATCTCGGCGGCGGCGCTGGAGGTGGCTCGCGACAATGCTGCGCGGCTGGGCCTCGCCAATCGCGTCACCTTTTTGGAGTGCGACCTGCTCGATGATCCCGCGGCCATCGGGCCGTGGGACATCATCGTGAGCAACCCGCCGTATGTCCGTGAGGACGAGTTCACCGCCCTGCCGCGAGATGTTCGCGACCATGAGCCACGTGGAGCGCTCGTGGCGGGGCCCACCGGCGTGGAAACGGTCGCGAGGCTGGCATCCGTTGCCGCCGGGCTGCTTGCCCCCGGGGGCTGGCTGCTCGTCGAGATTGGGCCGGGCGTCGCGTCGGCCGCGGAATCGGCCCTTGCGGCGGTGCCGGGCCTCACCGCCGCGGCGACACTCTCCGACGCCGCCGGCCTCCCCAGGATTCTTCAGGGTCGAAAATAAGGGCCTGCGTGGGTCGGGGCTGCCCGTGCCCCATCGCCGGACGTTCGCTACGGGCATCCTGGGCAATCCTATTCGGTGGGCCGGATGCGCGAAGCGTTGATCCACGTCTTGCGTGCGTCGGGGCTGCCCGTGCCCCATCGCCGGACGTTCGCTCCGGGCATCCTGCCCTCCGCTCACTCCGTGTCGGCTGCGCTCTCGCCATCCTGGCTTCGCTTGCCGCCAAGG
>JBJTOU010000171.1:0-6741 GCA_046074725.1 Planctomycetia bacterium | reverse complement strand
AGCGGCCGGCCGATCACTTCCGTGTGGATGTGGCCGATGTAGAGCGCGACGAGCCCGATGCAGCCGAGCACGATGCCGTTCATGATCACGTTGGTCACGATCACGAATGCGATCGGGGAAAACCCAAAGCGATTGGCTCCGAACTTGTCGAACGCCATGAACGCCAGCAGGCCGCCGAATACCACAAGCACGAAAAAACCGATGTAGCCGGCGAGCTTGAGCGGCACGAGCGAAAACGCCATGAAGCTGTTGAGAGCAAGGCGGAAAAGCCGCGAGTAGCTGTAGCGGGCTGTGCCGGCATGGCGGGCGGGTGCTTCGAAGTCGATCGTCGTCTTTTTGAACCCCATCCAGTCGATGAGGCCCCGAAAAAGCCGGTTGCGTTCGGTGAATCGCTTGAGGGCGTCGATGACGATCCGGTCGAGGAGCCGGAAGTCGGTGGTGCCCGGCTCCATCTTGAATTCGGAGATGGAGTTGAGCAGCGAATAAAAGAGCCGGGAGCCAAGCCGGCGGACCAGCGGCTGTTCGTCGATCTTCACCCGCCGCGTGGAAACGATCTCGTAGCCTTCCCGCCACTTGGCGATCAGCTCCGGGATGTAGCGGGGCGGATGCTGGAGGTCGGCATCCATGATGATGGCGGCATCGCAGTCGAGGGCATGGAGGCCAGCGGTGAGGGCCATTTCCTTGCCGAAGTTGCGGGAAAGCTCGATGACGCCGACCCGCGGGTCGGCGGCCGCGGCCTGTTCCAAGAGCGTGGCGCTGTCATCGCTGCTGCCGTCATCCACGAACAGGATCGTGAAGTTGTAGTCCGGCAGCCCGGCGACCGTCGCGTCGATCTCATGCAGCAGTTCCGGAATGTTGCCCGCCTCGTTGTACGCGGGGATCAGGATCGCGACGGTCGGCCGAGGCATGGGGGTTCTCCCGATCCAAGTATGCTCAGACCTTTTCGGCAGAGCCAGTGGCTGGCCGAAATTCCGGAATCATCAGAATCCCGCCCACGATGGCCAGCGCCGTGTTGAACACCGCGATCGTGCCGATCACGGTGTAGAGCGATGGGTGCCACTCCCGCAACACGGCCACTTCGATCACCGCCAGGGCCGCAGTGACCCAGCAAAAAAATGCCCGGCCCTTTGCCACCAAAAACCCTTGGATCACCATCGCCAGGGCCATCGGCACCATGGCGAGCCCATAGATAGCCAGCAGGCCGCCGGCGGCTCCATATTTTTCGCCATAGAGCAGCCCCACGAGCCGGGGACCGGCCATGAAGTAGGCCAGCGCGGCTGTTCCGCAGAGGAGGGCCGTGGCACCAAGCGCCTGGGTGGCATAGCCGCCGCTCGGTTCACTCCGGGCGTGGCTGGCGGCAACAATTGGCAGGATGGCCGTCACGAGCCCACCCGGCAGATAGAGCACCGCCTTCCCGAGAACGGACGCCGGAGCGTATTGGCCGGCCAAGGCCGGATCGAAGAACCGGTTGACCAGCACCAGATCGATCTGGGTCATCAGGGTCAACCCGATCGTGGAGGCCACGACTGGTGCCACCAAGCGAAACGGAAACGCAACCGTTTCACCGATCCTTGGAGCCACGTCGGTCCACCGCCGAGCGATGGCCCACATGCTGGCAGCAAGCACCAGCAACATCGACGCGAGCACTCCCTCCAACGCCCCATGGAGACCCTGGCACAACGTGACGACGAAGAAAACGCAGATCACAATTTTCGCGACGACCCCGCCAAAGCCGAGTCCGCCGATCCATCCGAAGGCCTGGAGGCCGCGGAGCATGGCCCCGGTCAGAATCGAGAGCACCGTGGCAACCACGATACCGGCCAGCAGCCACACACTTCCGATGTCGGGAATCCGCGACCATGCCTGAACCTCGGGCCCCGCGAACATCACCGAGACGGCGGCCGCGCCACAGACGGCCCAGAGCCAGGTCGTCCACGTCCGATAGAGCCGCCTGACGCTCCCCAACCCGGCCATGGCGGCGACGTTGGCCACATGCCGCGCTGCGACGGTCTCCATCGCAGTCATCGGGGAGCAGATCACCATGCCCATGGCCAGGATGGCGTTGAACGCGGCGTAGTCGTGAGCCGCGAGCGACCGGCCCATGACGACCTGAAACACGTATCCCATCACCCCCGTCGCCACGTTCAACACGGTGAGCAGGAACCCCGCCCGCAGCACCTCGCTGCGTCGCCATGCGTGAAAGGGAAAAGCCATGAGCGTGGGCTCGATCTGGTGCGGCTATTGCTTCTCGAGCACGAAGCAGACCAGATCGCCCATCGGGCTTTCAATCGGGGGTTTTGTGTAGCCGAGTTCTTTCAAGGTTTCTGCGATCCCTTTCCCGCCATCGGGATACCCGTTGCGATTCACATACAGCGCCGAGAAGCCGAGGTCACGCAGTTTCTGAATACCCGTCTCAAATTTTTGTGGATTGAATTGGATGAGGTCCTTCGCCTGATCCAGGGTGGCACCGGCAAAAGTCTCGCGTCTCCACTCTTGCTGCCAGTCGCCCCCCTCTCTCCCGATGTTCCCGCCGATGGAAAAACGCAGCGAGTCGCTGTAGAGCGCAGGCCGAAAATGGTCGGAGGCCGTCACACCCGGCACGGGGCCGGCGGTGACGATCGGAAGCTGAAACACCATGGCCCCCTTTGGCAACGCCTCCTCCATGGTAGCCACAAACTGCCTGTCGGCCGCCACCTGGTTTGCGATCGTCGCCTTCTCTTCCTCAGTGGGCGACCGAGGAACTTGATCCCAGAGGATGAGCCCGCACATTCCGAGCATGGCGGTTGCCACGAGAATGCGTGATGTCTCCGCTGACAAACGCTTCGTCGATGCCGCCTGCCAGCGAGTCAGCCGCTCCGCCGCATAGAGAAGCACGATCGCCAGGATCACCACTCCATACCGGCAGGTCGTCCGGAAGAGTGTGAAGCCGGTGAAGGCCGCGAAGAGCGCATTGATCCCTCCCGTGTTGGCCATCAACACGATCCACAGCACCTGCCAGGCAGCCATCGGGGTTTTGGCGTCGCTCCGCTCCACGCCGGCCCTGATGGACGCGGCGACCAACGCCAGTAGCGAAGCGATGCCAAACAGTCCCAGGTACACACAGCCTTCCTCGTCGAGCAAAGGGGAGCCCTGGCGGTGGTGGAGGCCAAATGTGGCGAATTCTGTGAATCGATGTGTGATCCATGGCACGAACATGTCCACGACCTTGAAGCCGTAGATATCCAGCCATCGGTAGGCGCGATCGCTGAACGGGCTCGCTGTCGGGGGCCCGTAAACCCAGCGGTAGGAAATCGTGTCGAGATTGCTGATGAGAAAGGCCAGGGCGACGGCCCCCACGATCGCAGTAGCCGGCAGGATCGCGGCCCACGATCGCTTGCGAAGGGCAGTCAGGCCGCCCCCGATGAGCGTCAACTGGCAGAAGACGTTCGCGAAATAGGGATTCTGAAGGCCCGTGATCAATCCGATGGCGATCGCCTGCCAGAATCGCCGCGACCGGATTTCCAGACCGGATCCGGTCGAAACCCATTTCCAGACCGGCAGGAACAGCGGCACGTACCAGACGTACTGGCATGAATTGTGATGAGGCGACTGCGCGAACTGGTACGGTGCGAGTCCAAACGCCAAGGCGGTGACAAATGCCCACGGCTTTCCGCAGCCTTGCGAAGACGCCACCGCATAGAAGACCACAGCAGCAAAGACGTGCCCAAGAAGCACGCCGAGATTGAATCCCGGAAAGAGCCCGAAGGCCCGCACCAGGACCGCGAAAAACGCAGCCAGTGGTTCGTCACCCGAATACGTATCCGTCACGTTGGCGCCGTATGGCGTGCCGAACGTGGAACTCTTTTTCCACGCAAACGGAAAAAAATCGCCTTTCGCAGTGGCTTTGGCGGTCGCGGCGCCTCCGAGAAAATCGCTGTACTGTGGCTCCAGATACACCGTCGGCAGGTCCCACTCTGGGTACACCCACTTTGAGTGAGCCGCGCACCATGCGAGGGTGACCATGGCCGCCAATAGCAGCGGCAGTGCGACCTTCGTCCCAGCTTTTCCCTTTCCTGCTGAATTCGATTCAAACAAGGGACGGCTTTCGTAGAGACCTGTCATTGGTACGCTTTCCGAATCACACGAGGCCTTATGGGCATCACGATTGGCTCCCCTAACCGGGTCTCACTATCGTACTAACGCGGATGGAGCAAGAAACCCCGGAACAAGGCACACGAGGGCGCAACCCCTTTTTGCAGTGCTCTCGTTCGGCGAGTGATCGCTCGCCTTCCTGCAGGGCAAAGTCTTCGGAACCGCGACGATTCAACGAGAAGTGGCCTCTTTGCAGCGTTTTCTTCTCAGCCCGCCGGTGCTCGCCATCGATATCGGCGGGAACATTGGCGACTACTCAGCCGAACTCCGCCGTGTAATTTCGAACGAACCTGGTTCCGGCCTGGCGAGCCTGACGCAACGTAATCTCGAGCACCGCAGCATCCCGTTTAACGCCACGGAGCAAGTGCGAGTGATTCGGTTTGAAGACTATTGGCACCAGATGACTGGGTTGGATTTCCTATGCCAGGGGATATGAGGGTTCAGGAACAGGGTTGCCCCGAGGAGTGCTCACGGCGATTCGCCGATCGTGCCCAGCCTGCACCAAAGAAACCCTGTCATACTTTAGTACACCTGTAGATGTCGTTCACGGCGGTAGCGCACGCGAGAGAATAGCCGAGGGACGCTAGAAAGGTCTGCACCTCACCCGATTTCGCATCTGACTGCCCCGCGCCGCACAAACACAAAGCCGACTCCACACAGATCACACGCGGACGGAAGCGGGTCCAATCATTACTCCGTAACACCTCGAGATCCAAGCCTTCCGTATCCACCGAAAGAAAATCAATCTGCCCAGAGCGGCAGTGCAACTCCAGAACCTCCCGCAACGGCTTGACCGCAACCTGCACCTCGCTCACGAGTCGAAAACCCTGTTTGCAATACTCCTGTGCCTTCTCACGCGAGAACGTGGAAAGAGTATCCGGGAAAAAAGAGAAGAAGCGCAGCTCCCCCGCTGTTTCTCCAATCCCGCAGTTGATGTTGATGTCTCCGGGACGCTCGACAACGAACCGTTGATGCAGCGTCACATTCGGCTCGATGTTGATGCCATGCCAGCCCCGGCGATAAAAACGATGGGTGTTACTGAACCGTCTGGGATGATTTGCCCCAACATCTACGTACCATCCAGTTGGGGGATGGCCCAAGAGCGCGTCAATGAGGCGGTCCTCACCCTCCTGGCTGAAGGACCCCAGCAGCGCCCTATCCCACAATAGCCGCTTCGCTCCGATGAGCATAAAATAGGCGAATCGTCGGGGCCCATACATCCGCAGCTTTTCAAAAACCCCTTGAATCATAACCAGCCCCCGAGCACACGCGGCCGTTCGTATTCGTTACCGTCCATGGTGTCTTCGACCCGTCATCCACCTGTGCAACACTGGCGACCTCTTCTTGATGCGTGCGGCCTGCATGACGCTCCTGGTAAGGCCACACCGTACACTCCTGGCACTTTGCACTCGACGTTAGCAGGGTCGCCTCACCACCACAAACTCTCGCTCCGTTTCGTGCACTGGTGACCGACCCACAACCCGCTCTGGCCGACGTTCACCCCCGTGACTTTCTTCCTTTATCCGTTGTATCACACCCCATGAACACCCTTGTCGCCGCCGGACAGTGTGCCGTTCTGGTCATGTCCTCTGATCGCTACTCCGATCTGTGGCCGGTTTTTTTCGAGAACTTCTCCCGAAGGTGGCCCGACTGCCCCTATCCGGTGTTCCTCGGCAGCAACACGGTTCCCTACCATGGCCATGCCTTCGTCACGACCCTTTTCAGTGGACCCGATCGCGACTGGTCGTCGAGCGCCCGCAGCATCGTCACGCAAATCGACCAGCCGTATCTTGTGGTTCTGCTCGAGGATCTTCTTGTCACCAACGAAGTCGATTCGCCCGCCCTTCAACGCGCCGTTGACTCGATGACCCGTGAACGCGCGAGGCACGTCCAGCTTGCCTGTCGATTGCCAGTAGATGGGGTGAGCCGCGAAGGATACGGTGTCGTCGATCCGGGGGCACCCTACCGGGTGAATGTCTGCGGGCTGTGGCAGAAACAAACGTTTCTGGACCTGTTGCTCGATGGCGAGTCGCCGTGGAACTTTGAGATCATGGGCTCGTATCGCTCCCGCTACAGTGACGGTTTCTTGAGACTCTCCGAGCCACCACTGCGTCTTCTGAACTTGGTCGAAAAGGGGAAATTTCTTCCCTCTGCCCTCACCTATTGCCGTTGTCATGGAATTTCCCTTCCCCTGAACGGCCGCGGAACCCTCGGTCCCTGGGAAGGAATCACGAGTTTCCTCACACGGCACTGGTTCAACATGATGACGCGCATACCTTGGCGAATGCGAGTTTCAGTGATGGACGCACTTCGGAAGGTCCTTGCCACCTACTAGGTGCTGCCTGAAAACGTGATTGTGAGGCATCGTTGTATCATCGCCACCTTCACCGTAGCCCAGAATTGAATCGCTAGTTTTTCGTAACGAGTGCCTATTCGGCCGCATTTTTTCAGCCAGCAGATCGGCGGCACTACAATGCGCCGCCGTCTGTCTTTCTGCTGGTGGAACTCCGAACGCCCGTCTTGCTGCATTAACTCTAAGGTCAGCCCCGATTTTCGGGCGCCCTGATGAGGTGGAGTTTCCCCTGGCGGGAGGCGCCCTATAAGGAGCAG